>NZ_JAOPWB010000206.1 GCF_025965855.1 Mycobacterium sp.
CCGCCCCACGCGACGATCTTTTCGACGTGTTGAGGCTGGTAGAGGACCTCCTCGACGGCGAGGTCACCGCCCTTCCAGTAACCCACCGCCAGATGCCGAGTGATCGGGTGATCGGGCGCCACGTCGGCGAGGGTGCGCGCGATGGCAATCGCCGTGAGCGGGTCGTTCGACGGTGCTTTGATGATGACGTCGGAGCGGGTGATCACCGAGCGCAGAATGGTGACCGCCGACACGAGGCCACCGTTGCCGGCCGGGATGTGCAGAACCCGTGAACCGAAGGCCCGCACTCGCAGCTCGCGGCCGTCGAGCAGTTTGTGCGGGACCCATCCGTTTAGGTAATTGAGCCCTACCTGGCTGTCGGCGACCTCGCGAACATTCTCGCGGGTGAACAGCGGGCGCAGCACCTGATAGCTGTTCCTGAGCATCTCTGCGGGCAACACGTTGGCCACCAGCGACGCTTCGTAAGCCTCCTGCAGGTGGGTGTTGGACTCGAAATCCAGCGCATCACCCAAAGCCTCGAGGACATCGAGGATCTCGTCGAAGGACAGCGCGTAGAGGTCGGTCAGCTCGGCGGGACTTTTCAGCGGCAACTGCTCGACGTACTTGGCCATGTCGGGCGCCCGGAATTGGTACTGGCCGCTGCGCGTCCCGAATGAGACGAGATCATCGGCGATGACCTGCCCCCGGAGAAACAAGGGGACCGTGTAGGCGGCGCTCACAGGTCGACACCTTTCATGAAGTTGATCGCCTCGTTGTGCACCTCATGCGTTGCAGCGCAGGTGATTCGATCGTCATCGATACCTTGCTTTTCGCTGTAACGCATAATCGCGTGCTCGAACGCGATGCTGGTCTGTCCGCACGGGCATTGCAGGTCCCAGTCGATGGTGACCTCGTCACCGGATATCGCGCCGCCCCAGTGCGCTTTCAGCAAGAAGTCATAGACGGCTGCGCGGCCGGTCTGCTTGCCCTTGCGTGGCAGCGGCTCGCTGGTGTCGGGGTCCAGCACGAACGGGATCACCCACGGCTGTACGTGGTACCGACCCTCGGTGCATCCCCAGTGGAAGGCGCTCTGTTCGGAAAAACCGTAACCTTCCTGGATGCGGTCGACGCCGAGGAATTCGGAGATGACGTCCATGTAGTTGTCAGGCAGGACGAACCCTTTCAATCCGCCGCCGGTGAGGATCGCCGAATCCTTGGCGAACACCTCCTTGATACCGCGGTCAAGGCCGGCCCTGGCGACCTCGTGCATCAGGTTGTAGGTACCGATCATGAATACTTGCTTGCCCCGCAGCTTTTCGGTGATGTTCGTAAAGAACCGATCCAGATCCTCCGGCTGGCGCGCCTGCATCGCGATGAACTCGTCTTTCCGCGTCGCCAGGGCCGGATCGATCACCAGGCGGTCCAGTTCGCCGCGCGACGCTGCAGCGCGCATCTTGGAGGCCAGAAACATCAAATCCGTGTCGATCGCGCCCGGATACAGGGCGTGGAACTTGGACTCGTCGCCCCCGGTGAAACCCCGCCGGATCATGTTGGCGATGCGCAGGTGGCCCAGCTTGCCGCTGGCGTAATTGGGCCAGATGACTTCAACGCTCGGATTGAGTTCTCGCTCGGTGGGTTCTGTGCCGAAGCTCTGAAACAAGCAAATCTTCCACAGCACCATGCCCTCGCGCGCACCGTGCTTGTCTTTCGGGATGATCGACAGGGTGCCGGTCGTCCCGCTCGAAGTGATTACCTCCAGCGGGGTCTGCTCGTCGAGGCGCTCGATCCAGTCGTCGATGCCGCTGCAGCCCTCGGTGTCCACCCGCGACAAGTCGTAGCTGGTGAGGTTGTCCAGCCATTTGGTCAGTAAGTCGAACCGCTTTTTGTCGATGAGCGCTGCGGGGTAGGACTTGTACGCGGTGTGCGGCAGCAGAAGCGGGACGATGTCGTTGAACTCGTTGACCTCGGCGACGCCCAATCGGTTGGCCAGCTTGCACACTATCGCGATGCTCTCACGGTGTTGACCGAAGCGGCGCTTCATCGCTTGCCGCTGCAGTTCTTCCAGCTCGCCGCGCGCGATGCTGTGCATCTGCGTGTAGGACTGCCCGAAGAAGTTGATCGGGTCGTCCATGAACGTCTCAACCGACCGCGTTGACTGCTCTGTCGTGCTCATCCGCGTTCCCATCATCGACATGGCGGGCCGACCACGTGTCGTGCCTCACACCACTTCGACCCTACGACCCTTTGCAGCTAACCGCAAGTATGCAGTCGAATGCAGCGACGTCGTTGCACCGGTGCGCACTCCCGCGCCGCCGTTTGGTGACATCGAGGGGTGGGCGCCTAGGGCAGGTTAATGTATGGCAGTTCAGTTCATGGCGAATCCTGTTGTCGCTCTTGATGTCACGCGCGCCCGTATGTCTGTGAGCCGACGTGGCACCCAAACGACGAAACGACCTGTTGCCCAACATGTCCCCATCCGACGGCTATCCTTTACAGTCATCTGCATCCAGGCACATCCGCACGCCCGTATGCGCCCTGGGCGCCGAAGGAACTGGTACCTCACCGATGACACACGTTGAGCTACCAGCAGCAGACCGTATTACACCCATCGACGCCAACGCTCGCATCATCACCGAAACCGCGGCCGGGCTACCCATCGTCGAGTATCAGCACATCAGCATGGCCGCTCGCAGCACCCGGCTTCCCACCGTGCTCTGCATGGCCGGCGGCGGCTTTTCCGGCGCGGTGTACGCGCTGCTGGCCGAGATCTGCGCCGCCAGAGGGATACGAGTAGTCGGTTTCGACATGCCGGGACATACCCCGGTCGGATTACTGGGATCGGCGACGCCATCGCGGGCGCTGATCAGCCGGGCCAACACCGCAGTCCGAGCGGCGGCAGTCAACACCATGGTCGCCCGTTGGCGGCCGCGCTCAGCGCGGCTGGATGTCCTTTCGCACTCTGCGGGATTCACAGACATTGCGCGGATGGACCCTTCGCTCGCCGTACGGTGCGGGCGTTTCCTGATCTGCGGAGCGCCGATACCCGGCATCGCAGCCATGGTGGGGGCGGCCCGCGCGACGTCGCTGGGCCAGTCCCCTGAGCCGGTGAGTTTGTCAGCGGTCCTTGGGCAGCGCGTGGTGCCTACCGGTAAAACCTCCGATCACTTCGCGGGCGCTTCACAGCGCCTGACAGAGGACCGCTCCTTGGCCCGCTACCAGTGCCCCGAACACATCAGCGTTGTTCTGGCGCTGATGACGGATCGGGTTGTCCGGCAGCACGATTGGCGGGAACGAAAGGTCGTGCTGATCGGCTCTGTGGGGGATGCCATCGCCCCGCCCGCTCGGATCCGGGCAGCGGCGGATCGGCTTCGCTCGTGGGGCGCCTCCGTGGATACCGAGATCCTCGCTGACCCGCTACCGCACCTGTTCTTGGTCTTCCAGAACGCGGCTACCCGTATCGCCGACATCGCCGCCGACGTAGCGAACTAGCCGTCCGCAGTCGATCGCGTGCGAAACCCCACCAACGCGCCCCCCACTCATCCGGTGCATATGTGCACTAGAATGCATCTATGTATGCCAGTGCAGATATGCACACGAGGGTGTCCGGATGAACCGGACCGAACGCCGCAAGCAGGAAGTCCGGGAGCGGATCTTGCGCGCAGCGTTCGAGTTGTTCCTTCGCCAGGGTGTTGCCGACACCACGATCGAAGACGTCTGCGCACACGCCGATGTCGCCAACCGCACGTTCTTCAATCACTTTTCCTCCCGGCGAGACATGGTGGGAGCCCTTGCTGAACGCCGGCTGGTCAATCTGCACGACACCGTGTTCGAGCGTTCCGATCGAGCTATCCCCACGCGGCTGACTGGGGTTCTCGATGACATCGCCGCGACCCTCGCGACGGCCGGAGAGACCTACCGTGAGCTGATCGGAGAAATGATGTCGGCAGCCGATTACGGCAGTCGGCGCGGCTCTCGTTTCCATCAAACGTTCGTCGAGCTGGTCAAAGAGGGCGTGGTCCGCGGGGAAGTTCACATTCGGCACGATCCGGACATCATCGCCGACATCATCGTCGGCGCGCTCGCCGGCGCCCTCGTCAACTGGCGCGTCGACGCCACGTATTCGCTGACGACAAACCTGCACAACCTCGGGGTCGCATTGGCTGATCTACTGACCGCCGCGGTGCCCCAGCCGTGATCCTTGGCTCACCTTCGGTGCCCGGCGGCGGTCGGATATGCCGCGTCACGCTTCGCGCACCCATGGTGGGCTCCACGACCGCGTACACCGGCCTGCATCACCGCACAGGGCTGCATAGATCGTCGTATACTCGCATGTCGTGAACAGAATCGACCGCCGCAAGCGCGAAATCAGCGATCGCATCCTGGAGGCTGCGTTCGACCTGTTCCTGCGCCAGGGTATGTCCGCAACGACGATCGAGGATATCTGCGAGCACGCCGATGTAGCCAACCGAACATTCTTCAACCACTTCCCCACTCGCCAGGCGATGGTTGCGGCGTTGGCGAAGCGGCGGCTGGCCAATCTTCACCACGTCGTTTTCGCTCGGGCCGACGAGTCGATCCCTGCGCGCATAGTCGGGGTCTTTGACGACATCGCCGCGGTGCTGATCAAGTCCAGCGATACCTATCGCGAGATCATCGGCGAGATGATGGCCACCTCCGGCCAGGGCGCCCACCGTGGCTTCGGATTGCACGACACTTTCGTCGATCTCGTGAAGGAAGGCGTTGCGCGCGGAGAGGTAACCACACGCCACGACCCTCAGACGCTGGCAGACATCATCGTTGCCGCACTATCCGGTGGAATCGGCAACTGGACCGCGGACCGGACTTACCCCCTCAACACCAGCCTGCATAATGTCGCCCGCGCGTTGACCGACCTGCTGACCGTCGACGTCGGTTCGGGGACCGCGAAACGCCGACGCCGCTCGTAGCATTGTTGGTCTGACGAAAGGGTGTCGTGAGCTGGCGATGGTGTGTCACCGCCAGCTCGGGTGCTTGTTGGACAAGCGCTTTAGCGTAGCGACGCCGTAGCCGTCCGTGGAGCGGCGTTGGGAGCGGATCGCCGCGAAAACGTCGCCTGTTGGTCGTCACCTCACTTCTGGGACGTCCGATTCGAAGGGGCGTCCCTCGAGGGCGGCGAAGACCCGCAGTGGGTCGAGATAGTCGCGCCACGCGGAGACCTTGCGGTCCTTGATGACGACCACGGAGATGTATCGGGTGCTGTACGGCTGCCCGGTGGCCACGACCCTTCCCTCGGAGGAATATTCGAGCACCACCGACGCCGTCGACGGCGACCGGTGGACACGCAGGTCGTAGCAGCGGTCGAGGAAGAGCGTGGAGCCGTAGCCGCGGTAGAGCTCGATGAGGCTGTCGCGGCCGACGATGTGGCGCGGGTAGTTCGGAACCGTGATGATGAAGTCGAAGACCACGTCGTCGGCCAGCAGGTCGAAGAAGTGGTCGCCGTCAACGAGTCCGGCAAGGCCTTGCTCGATGATCCGAAAGAACGGATCCAGAGCACGGAAGTCGCCCATATTCTCAATCACTCGCCACCTCCTCGGAATGATTCACAGCAGACAATTTTGGACCGTGCTGTTACTCACAGTAGTCACCAGTCGATGCGCGTCACATGTTCTCGAGCTCGCCCGCGTTGCCTCAATCATTGCTGGTTTGCCGCGAGACACGTTCCTGCGCAACAGCTCCCCGCCCCTTCAGCGCTGTTGCAGTATCAGTGGGCCGCGCAGTCGCCGCCAATGAATTGCGCCGAGCGCCCAGTGCAGCATCCGTGTCGCGCAGCCCCGCAAACCGCCGCGCAAAGCCGCGCCACGACATCTGCGCCTCAACTCCTGCTGGCCTCGCTCGACTCGGTCGGGCTATCCGGACCGCCCCGAGGACGACGCCCGCAACCGCTCGTCGTCGAACACGATCTCGACCAGCGGGCTGCGAGCGAGCCAGTCGTCGAGGACCAGGCGCCGGCTGACCCGCGCCGCGATGTCGGGTCGCTTATGCAGGTCGAGGACCGCGGTGATCACCCGCCGCCGTGTCGGCTCGTCGACCGGCACCGCGGTCGCGGGCAGGTCGGCAGTGGCCCCGTGCTTCAGATGCACGGTGAACCGCGGATGGGCGCGCAGGTTCGCGTACCAGCTGCGGGGTCGGGGCATGCCGGTCAGGTACCAGCGACCGTCGACGCGGTGGAACCAGACCTCGATGCGGCGCGGGATGCCGCTGCGTGCGCCCAGTGTCGTGATGTCGATCGTGCGCTCGGCCGCAGTGGAGTCCTCGCCGATGGCGAGGGCGTGGGCGACGGCGTCGTAGTCGTACCCGGCGGAGGCCGTGTCGCCTGGGCCGGCAAGGGAGTCCTGCTCCGCAGCAATACCACGCTCCTGCTGGGGGTACCGCGTCGCACTGGGATCCCGGTCAGGTGTGCTCATCGACTCCTCGTCACTTGTGTACTCCACAGTGTCCGCTGGTCTGCCGCAAGAGATCACAGATACGTGACACGTTCTGGAATGCCTTGCTTCAGGCGGCATCCGAGCGGCGGCGCAGCGTTTTGTTTTGGATTGGAAGTGGCGGATCGACATAGAGGTCGCCAGCGTGCACGTTAACTCCGGGCGGCACGATCTCGTCAATGCGGTCGAGCACGTCGCCGCCCAGGCGTACGTCGGCCCCGGCCAGCAGGTCGTCCAGCTGATCGGGGCGCCGCGGGCCGATCAGCACCGAGGTGACCGCCGGGTGGGCGCGGACGAACGCGACAGCTAGGTGTGCGAGTGGCAGCCCGGCCTCGTCAGCGAGCTTGCTGAGCTGCTCGACCGCGGTGGCCTTGGCTCGCACACCCGGTTGCTCGAGGTCAAACATTCTCGCGCCCAGCCCGGCGTTGCGAGGGGTTGCGGTGGGATCGGCGCGCCCAGAGAGCCAGCCGGAGTTCAGCGGCGCGAACGTGAGCACGCCCATGCCGTAACGCTGGGCCGTCGGTAGCACACGGTTCTCAACGCCACGTACGAGGATTGAGTAGGGGGGCTGCTCGGTTCGGAACCGGTGGTGGCCGCGGCGCTCGGCGGTCCACTGTGCCTCGACGATCTCCTCCGGCGCGAAGGACGAGGTGCCGATAGCCCGCACTTTACCCTCACGCACGAGGTCGGACAGCGCGGCGAGTGTCTCGTCGATATCGGTGGCGGGGTCGGGCCGGTGCAACTGGTAGTGGTCGATGTGGTCGGTATCAAGCCTGTCGAGGCTGCCCTCCACAGCCCGCCGGATCCACCGCGGCGAGGCCCCACGCTGGTCTGGCCCCTCGTTCATGGGCAGCCCGAACTTCGTCGCGAGCACCACGTCGTCCCGCCGGCCGCACAGCGCCTTGCCGACGATGACCTCCGATTCGCCGAGCGAGTACACGTCGGCGGTGTCTATCAGGTTGATGCCCGCGTCGAGGGCGGTGTGGATCATGCGCACCGATTCGTCGTGATCTGCATTGCCCATGGCACCGAAATTCATCGCGCCCAGCGCGAACTCACTCACCGAGATGCCGGTACCGCCGAGAATCCTGCGTTGCATAAGGAATGGTCCTTTCCGTCGAAAACCAGCTCAGCACGGATCCGCCCGATGCGGGAGGACCGCCCGCACCGGGGGTCCGGCAGAACCCCTGTCACTGCTGCACTTGGAGATGGCGCGGCTCTAAGCTGGTCTGATGAACGGGCGACCGAATGTCGAGCTACGGGAGTTCCTGCGCTCTCGCCGCGCCAGGGTGACCCCGGCCGCCGCCGGTCTCCCGTTGCGTCCCGGCGCGCGCCGCGTCCCAGGGCTGCGCCGTGAGGAGGTGGCCCAGTTGGCGGATGTCAGCGTGGACTATTACGTCCGTTTGGAACGCGGCCGCACTGCCAACGTGTCCGAGTCGGTGCTCGACGCCGTCGCCCGCGCCCTGCAGCTCAACGAGCTGGAACGCACCCACCTCTTCACCCTTGCCAAACCGAGCCGCGCACGCCCACGCCCCCTCCCTCGGCAACACGTCCGCCCGGGCCTGCGGCTGGTAGTGGACAGCATCACCGACGTGCCTGCCCTGGTTTTGGGCCGACGCTTGGACGTGTTGGCCGCAAACCCGATGGCCCGAGCTCTATTCACAGACTTCGACGCGTTGCCCCCGCATTTCCGCAACATGGCCCGCCTGATTTTTCTGCACGACCATGTGCGCTCGCTCTGCACCGACTGGCGCGCAACAGCCCAAGGCATCGTCGCCAACCTGCGCCTCTACGCCGGCCGCTACCCCCATGACCCGGCGCTGGCTGAACTTGTGGGCGAGCTGTCCGTGCAGGATCCCGACTTCCGTCGCTGGTGGGCCGACCACGACGTGGATCAGCACACGTACGGCGTGAGGTTCTGCCACCACGGCCTGGTCGGTGACCTGGAACTGGGATACGAGGCATTCACCCCGACCGATGATCCCGAACAAACGCTGTGGGTGTCCACCGTGCAACCGGGATCAGTGTCAGAAGAACGGCTGAAAGTCTTGGCGAGCTGGGCGCAACCTGCCGTGGTGGGCGGTTGAACACGGCGCGGTGCGACAAGTAACGACTGCGACGATCAGGCGATCCTGGATCAAGTAGGCCGTCTGGTTGCCGAGGCCGCGTGCAAGGTTAGAGCGACAGGGCAATGTGCTATGCCCGCGACTGCGCGGAGCGCCTACGCGGTATGCGGGGCGGGCCCGGGAGGTCGGGGGTCTGCAAGACCAGCTCGATGACACCGTCCAGGTGTTTGGCGACCGCGTCGTAACTCAACGTTCCTGTTCCCGCTCGCACCATGGCGCCGTAGAAGACGAACTCCAGCGTGGATAGCACGTTGGCCTGCACTCCGGGACCGAGTGCGGCGCCGAGGCGCCGGCGGACCTCAATGCCGATTTCTTCGCGCAGCGGCTTGAGCTCATCCTCGTCACCCATCAGCGCCGTAGTGGTGGCGGCAGCGACTTCCGGTTCATAGGCCCCGAGCATCGCAAGCGCGTGAATTTCCTGGGTGATCCGTTGGTGCCTGGTCTGATTGACGTCGACGAACATCGGCACCGTGCGCACGAGCCGCAGATACACCTCCGCGATGAGACCGTTCTTGGATTTGAAGTAGTTGTACGCCGTGGCAGGCGACACTTGTGCGCACCCTGCGATAGCGCGCACGGTCAGATCGGAGTATTTCGTTTCTCGCAGCATTGCGACCGCCGCATCGAGCACCCGATGGTAAGTGTCTTCTTGGCGTGGCTTTCTGCCGTCGCCTTCCTCGACGGCCTTCGCCACTTTCCGGCTGGACATGTGTCGAGCCTAACCGAGCCTAACCTGGCGGGGCAACGATTCTCGTAAACTCAAGCGCAGTAGCATTATTCGGAGCCGAGACAGCGCAAGTGACAAACCGGGCCTGATGATATTTCCGACAATAGGCTGTATCTGGGCAAAAGATCGGACAGGTGTCCAATGCACACTGAGCCGTGGATGAACGGAAAGCCAGTGGCCGGCACGATTCTCCGAGGCGGCCGACCTGGCCGGCGACAGCGGAACCGGGCTCGTCGTGATGCCCTGCAGGGCAACGCGATTGCCTTCGCCGATCACAACTTCCAACGACCCCAACACTTTCGCGGGAGAAGGCTGCCCATCACCCGACCTGAATCACGTCGGAATCCAGTGGCTGGTACCCGCCGCGATAAAGCGTTTCGGTCTCTCCGACCTCCATATCGACGAGGCCGGCTGCGACCAGGGCATGGCCCTTGAATACCCGGGCAGCAGCACTCAGCGGGTACTCGGTGGAGGCGACCTGTGCCCCGAGGTTGGCGGGCCGTCTGTCACCCCAGAGTGCGACTTGGGTCAGACCCGATCGAATTGCTTCTTGAACTTCCTTTCGAATGCGCTCATCTCTCGCCAGCAGATCCGTGGCGGCTGCGAGTGCCGGGGCGCGCTCAGGTCCCCGCCGAAAGCACGCAAGCCCAGCGTGAAGATCGACGGTCGTGGCCCCCAGGATCCGAAGCGCTCGTTCGTCGTCCTTGTCCGGCAACAGAATATTGACGTCCCAGCCCGCCATTCGCGTGTCGAACAACCATCCTCCAGCCGACTGAACGACGTCGGCCACGCTCGCCGCGATCACATTCAGCTCGTACCTGAAGAGCGTGCCGGTTGCGGCTTGGGAGCGACTCTGCGCGACCGTGTCGCGCGTAGTCTGCTTTGATCGGCGAGCTTGACGAGCCATGTGTAATCCCATCGATTCTTGGCAACGGTTTCAACGGCATTGGCGTTCGGGCTCGGCAGCAGTCGTCCCACCGAACTTATCTGCCCGACAGCCATCATCCGGCACCGGGCACACCCACCCTCGCGACGGTAGCCAACGACTACCGCACGGCGCTGCCGGTGATTCGCAGCCAGCCCGGGCTTAGACACTCGTCTACCTTAGATAGCTGGATTCGACTATACAAGCAGTTGACGAAAGTTCCTTACGCCCTGCGGATATCAGGGCAGGTGCGTAGACAGGGCCGCGCCGCCTACCCGCCGCCGTGATGACCGTTCAACGCAAACATCGACAGCTGTCTAGTCGATGTGGGAGCGATGAATGGGCGCCGCATGTTCTGATCCGCTCCCCGAAAGTCTGACGATCTTCGGCGACCCACCAGCGGTGCCGGCGGTGCCGGTGGCGCCCCGCTGCCGTAATGCCAGCGACAAGATCCACCGCCGGGCGCTGCACGAGTCTTTCGTCGCCAGCTGAGCCAACGTCCGGTTATGGCCGGTGAGAGGGACACCCTGCAACTGCTCTGACGGCCCGCAGCTTCCGGCTGCTCGAAGGATCCGGTTTTAGGGACGATCTGATGGGCAGAGCTGTTCCGAAATTGCCCAAAGCCGCTCGGCGCGTTGCGGATCCATTGCGTAGGGCTTCGCGTTATCGCTGATCGCACAGCCGGCGAGATAGACAGCTCCCCGGCCGGCGAGCTCATCAGACACCGCAGCCCACACCGACGTTGCCGCGCCTTGCTCCACCGGGATGACCTCGAGCATGGGACGCGGGGCCGACGGGTCGCTGTCAGCTGAACCCATTCCCATCATCGCCTTCATGTCGCCCCGTGACATGTAACGGGACAGCGAGGTAGCGACGGTGCCAGGATGAACGGCGAAACTTCTGACACCGCTCCCGCGATACCGCTCATCCAGCGCCACCGTGAACAGAACGTTGGCTGTCTTGGCCGCACCATAGGCCTGGAACTTGTCGTATGGCCGTTGCTCCCAGTTGGGATCCTCGAGATCGATGTCGAAAACCAGGTGGGCGTCAGAACTGAGATTGACGACGCGCGCGGATCCCGCGTTGAGCAGCAGCGGTATCAGGGCCCGCGTCAGCTCGAAGTGACCTAGGTGATTGACGCCCAGTTGAAGCTCAAATCCGTCCGTTGTCCGTTGGAACGGCGTGAACATCACACCCGCGTTGTTGATCAGGACGTCCACCCGCGCGAACCTGTCTTTGATCTCCGCCCCCGCCCGACGCACGGTCACCAGGCTGTCCAGCTCCAGCTCGACCGTCTCGACCGCGGCGTTGGGTGTCTCGGCGGTGAGAGCTTCGACGGCGGACCGAAGGCGCTGCGGGTCGCGCCCCGCTATGACAACGGTGGCGCCCGCCGACGCGAGCCCCCGCGCAGTCATTAGGCCCAAACCGCTTGTCGCGCCGGTAATCACGCAGATCTTTTCCCTTAGATCCACTCCGGAGAGTACTTCATCGACGGTGTTTGTCATCTGCGCCTTTCCTCGGCTGCCGCCATACGGACCTGCCCGGTTGCGATCCGCCTGTCCCGCCTACGCTTCATATAACTGCAGTATTGCAGTTTACTGAACCCAGATCTACTGTATGCACCACAGGACCGCCAATCCCGAGTCTCTCGTGCGACGAGCCTGGACCGCCCCGCCAAGCTGGGGAAGCTGGTAATGATCGCGTAATCCGGGTGGGTTTGGAGCAACTCGGCGGCCACCCGCCCAGGTCGTTGACGCTGGCGCATGCCGTCTTTAGAGCCGCGAGCAGCGCCAGGGTCTGCTTGCCATGGCGGCCTCGACCTGAGGCGCCTGAGCTGTGGCAGGGTGAAAGAGCGCCTCGCGACTGTACAGACTCGGCGCCTGTCCTATCCGGGATCTAGGGGAAATGTTCATCTTCGTCGCCGCGAACAAGGTGCGGCCAGGTCGGCTGGCCGACGAGCGTCGGCGCGCTCCAGCGTGGGCCGAGTTCATCGAATGCCACGAGCCCCGCCTGATCGCGTTCCACGAGTTCCTCAATGCAGACGGAACCGAGGTGGAGTATGTGCAGATTCACCCCGACGCCGCATCTTTCGAGCATCACCTGCAGGTGCTGGCTGGTGTGGATGAGTCCTACCGAGACACCTTGGAGGCCACGACCGCCATCCGCATCTACGGAACACCGACCGAGGAGATTCTGGCGATATTGCATAAATCGGTGGGCACACACGTTCCCATAACCGTCCTACCCTCACATCTCGGCGGTTTCACCAGAGGGTCTGGCTAATCGGCTTGGATAGGAGAGGAAGTACGAATGGCTCGAACCTGGTTGATCACCGGAAGCTCGCGCGGGCTCGGCCGAGCGCTGACGGCCGCTGTGCTCGAATCCGGCGATCAGGTCGTCGCGACCGCGCGCCGGCCCGAACAACTCGACGATCTGGTCAACCAATACGGCGGGCTGATCAGGACAGCTCGCCTCGACGTCATCGACCGAGCCGCGGCGCGAGATGCCGTCGACGTCGCCCTCAGCACCTTCGGCCGGATCGACGTTGTGGTCAACAATGCCGGCTACGCAGATTCCGCACCCGTCGAGGAGGTCTCCGACGAAGACTTCCGGGCCCAGGTTGAAGCCAACTTCTTCGGAGTCGTGAACGTCACGAAAGCCGTTCTCCCCGTGATGCACCGGCAACGGGCGGGGCACATCGTGCAGATCTCGTCGATCGGCGGCCGCGTCGGCGGCTCCCCGGGAATCGCCGCATACCAAGCGTCGAAGTTCGCCGTTGCCGGGTTCTCCGAGGCACTCGCCGCCGAGGTGGCTCCCCTGGGAATCGAGGTCACCATCGTCGAACCGGGTGCCTTCCGCACCGATTGGGCCGGGTCCTCGATGGCCATCGCTCCGGTCGGCCCCGACTACGAGGCCACCGTCGGGGCGATCAACTATCGCCGCGCGGGGTTCGACCGCAGCGCACCCGGAGACCCTGCCCGGGCTGCCCGCGCGATCATCGAGGTGGTCGATATCGACGACCCGCCGCGGCGACTGCTGCTCGGCTCCGATGCGCTCACCTTCGCGATCGCGAAGTCACACGAACAGGTCGCCGAGGCGGAACGCTGGGCGGACTTGAGCCGCTCCACAGACTTCCCCGATTGCGATGTCTAGGTTGCCGCTTTGCGGTACTGCATCGTCCAGACCGGAACGAGATCGGGCGTCTACTCGGTTCCCTCCCACGGCGTGCCGCAGATATGCGCATCTGCAGTGTGCGCAACTCGGTCTTGGTGTCAGTGGCCCAAGGCCGTCGGTCGCGGCAGCCGCTTCATGACCGGCCCGCTGCGGACCATCGACGACGTCGAGTATGCGGCGATGGAGTGCGGCATCAAACCCGGGAACGGTTCACTGCGGCTACCCATCATCAATATGAATTGGGGTTATCACAAATTCGCATTAGACCTGGATCCACATGGATGTGAAGATCCGTTGCATACGGTCCACCGAACCGATAATCCTGGAGACCATCAATGGACGAGGGCTTTGCGCGGAGCGTACGTGACATCATCGTCGAGGGGGTTGGCCGACGTGACTTCGTGAGGGCCGTCGCGGCAGTCGGCGCCGGTGTCGGCATAGCCGGCCTCGCGGCCGGTTGTGACAGAGGCGGTTCGGCGGCTTCGATTCCGAGTGACGTCAAGGTCCTGCACCCGGGCCAGGGAACTATCAGGGGCAATCACTACCTACAGTCCACACCCGACCAGGTGCTCTGGGGCTACGTCCCCAACGTGCACGCCACAGCGGTGCTCCGAATGAAGTCGACCGAGACGATCACCGTCGACGCCGTTTCTCACGAGGGCATCCTCGAGGATCAAGGGCGCAATCCCGTCGCCTACTTCGGGTCGAAGGGTGTCGCCCGATCCGATGTCCTCGAAGACGCCATCGCCATCGCAACGGAATACCGCCGCACGGCACGCGATTTCGACAGCGACGGCCCCCACGTGGTCACCGGACCAGTGTTCGTTGAGGGCGCGCTACCAGGAGACGTATTGAAAATCGAAACGCTGGAGGCGACGCTGCGAGTACCCTACGGCGTCGTCTCGAACCGGCATGGCAAGGGGGCATTAGCGAGGACCGTGGACGGGGGCGCGCCGGCGGGAATCAGCATCGGGGAGGTCATGCCGCCAGTAAGCCAAGACGGGCGACCCAACCCTGATCCGACGAAATACGGCAATGTCTCTACCTTCACCGCCGTCGAGGATGGCCTCGGTGTCATGCGCTACCGCAACGCGTCGGTGCGATTCCCGCTCAACCCATTCATGGGAATCATGGGTGTCGCCTTCTCGCAGGACCCAGCTGTAACAGCGCCGAGCTCTAACTCCATCCCGCCCACCCTGGGCGGAGGCAACATCGATATCAGGCTCCTCGGCGTAGGTTCCACGTTCTACCTTCCCGTGTTCGCCGAAGGCGCGCTGTTCTATGCCGGTGACCCCCACTTGGCGATGGGTAACGGTGAAGTTGCGTTAACCGCGCTGGAGGGATCCTTGCGCGGAACGTTTCGGCTCACCGTATGCAAGCCAAAATCGGGCGATGCCCCCTCGGTGGCCTACCGCTACCCCTTCGCCGAGAACGCCGATCTCTGGGTGCCGATTGGGCTGTCCGATCCCGACGGCAGCGTCAACGGGCAGATCAGTGACCTCAATGTGGCGATGCGTCGGGCGGTCGTCAATGCCCTGGACTTTCTCGAGTTCGACAAGGGCATGGATCGCGCCACCGCATACGCTTACCTCGCCGCCGCCGCTGACTTCTCCGTTTCCCAAGTGGTCGACCGCACCGTCGGGGTGCACGGACAGATCTCCAAGTCTCACTTCAAGTAATCTGTCTCCCGCGCCGTTTGGACCGCGAAAACCTCGCTTAGCCCGACGTTTCGAACGTCTCATGAGCCACCACCTGACTGGCCTCCGCGCCGTACCCCTGGCCCCAGACCGCCGGTGACCTGCCACCCGATCTCTGGATCCGTGCAGCCCGGCGGCAGCGCAAGCAAGGCCACTCCCCGAATGACATAGTCCGCACCGCTCGAACTGTGCAATGGTTGGATACGATGCCTAGGTTGCTGGGGATAGGGCCCGAAGCTTTGGTCGTTCTGGTGCCAGACAGCTTGGCTAAGGTCGCATCCACATTCAGGAGCTAGGCGCGGCTCGCGTTCGCGCGAGCCCCTCGGTGCGAGTGCCTGCCGCCGCTACGTGTGCGCCCTCGGCGAGCAGGCGCGAAACGGTCGCCGCGCCAATCGCCGAGCCGCCCCCCGTAATGATGAAAATCTTGTACTTCAAGCCTTGCATAGTGCCCCCCACGCAACGTGCGGGTAAGTTGGCCGAGCGTTTGCTGCAGACCCCATCTCAATTGGTCGCTCGGGTTCGGTTTGTGTGTTCAGGAGTTCGGTGTGGTGCGTTGAGTGGCACCACAATTCGACGAGGTTGTGATCGGGGAACGTGGCCAACGTCCGGGGAAGCGCTTTGTTTGGGTTTGAACCCGAAGTCCTTCACACGGGTCCATCGGAGCTAGGCCGCGGCATCTTGGAAGACCTTGATCATCTCTCGTCATCGAGCAGCTGGGGAACCTCTGAGGGCGAGGTTTCCGGGAATTTGGAGAAGAAGGCGCTGACCTGGTCCAAGTCGATGCGGGTTTCTTCACCGTCGCGCTGGGAGACGCAGATACGTACCGGCGCTCCGAGACCGGAGGCGGCGGTGTAGCGGAACAAACCCCGCGCGATGACGGCGTTGCCGACCAGGTAGAACTTGGACTCGATCGGGATTCCGGCCAGTCGCATCGTCGTGCCCTGCTCCATTTCCCAGAAGATGGAGAACTTGCTCGGCGCTGAGACCGCTGCGACGTAGGCCTCCAGCCCGTCACGGTCGGCGT
>NZ_JAOPWB010000224.1 GCF_025965855.1 Mycobacterium sp.
GGTCCCGGGCACCGTGTGGATCCAGGAGAACGGCGACCACCAGCTGGTGCAGGCCACCCTGGAAAAGAGCCCCGGCAACACCCTGCAGATGACCATGTCCAACTGGGGCGCGCCGGTCAACGTCACCAAGCCCCGGTTACCTCATGAGCACTCAGGCGGGACGCCGGGTCGCGATCAGCGCGGGCAGCCTTGCGGTGCTGCTGGGGGCCCTCGACACCTACGTCGTGGTCACGATCATGCGCGACATCATGCAGGACGTCGGGATCCCGGTTAATCAGCTGCAGCGGATCACCTGGATCGTCACGATGTACCTGCTGGGCTACATAGCGGCCATGCCGCTGCTGGGCCGGGCCTCGGACCGATTCGGTCGCAAGCTGCTGCTGCAGGCCGCCCTGGCCCTCTTCATCGTCGGTTCGGTGGTCACCGCGCTGGCCGGTCATTTCGGCGACTTCCATCTGTTGATCGCCGGCCGGACCATCCAGGGCGTGGCCAGCGGCGCCCTGCTGCCGGTCACCCTCGCGCTGGGCGCCGACTTGTGGTCGCAGCGCAACCGCGCCGGCGTGCTGGGCGGGATCGGCGCCGCGCAGGAACTCGGCAGCGTGCTGGGTCCGCTTTATGGCATCTTCATCGTCTTTTTGTTCCACGACTGGCGATACGTGTTCTGGATCAACGTCCCGCTGACGCTGATCGCGATGGTGATGATCCAGTTCAGCCTGCCGTCGCGGGAACGCACCGAGGAGCCGGAACGGATCGACCTGGTCGGTGGCCTGCTGCTCGCAATCGCGCTGGGCCTCGCGGTGATCGGCCTGTACAACCCCAGTCCCGACGGCAAGCACGTGCTACCGAGCTACGGGTTGCCACTGGTGCTCGGCGCGATCGTCGCCGCGGTGGCTTTCGTGATTTGGGAGCGCTTCTCGCGCACCCGGCTGATCGACCCGGCCGGCGTGCGCTTCCTGCCCTTCCTGGCCGCGCTGGGCGCCTCGCTGTGCGCGGGTGCGGCGCTGATGGTGACGCTGGTCGACGTGGAGCTGTTCGGGCAGGGCGTGCTGCAGATGAATCAGAACCAGGCGGCCGGGCTGCTGCTGTGGTTCCTCATCGCGCTGCCGATCGGCGCGGTGCTGGGTGGCTGGATCGCCACCCGGATCGGCGACCGAATAATGATCTTCGTCGGGCTGCTCATCGCCGCCTATGGGTATTGGCTGATCCATTACTGGCGAGAAGACGTGCTGGGGCACCAGCTCAACGTCTTCGGGTTGTTCAGCGTGCCGACAATCCACGCCGACCTGTTGGTGGCCGGCCTCGGACTTGGCCTGGTGATCGGGCCGCTGTCGTCGGCGGCCCTGCGGGTGGTCCCGGCCGCACAACACGGCATCGCCTCGGCGGCGGTGGTGGTGGCCCGCATGACCGGCATGCTGATCGGTGTGGCCGCGCTGACGGCCTGGGGCTTTTACCGGTTCAACCAGATCGTGGCCGGGTTGACGGCGGCGATCCCCCCGGATGCCAGCCTGCTGGAACGCGTGATGGCCCAGGGTTCGATGTACATCAAGGCGTTCGCGGCGATGTACGGCGACATCTTCAAGGTCACCGTTGGCATTTGTGTGGTGGGAGCGCTGCTGGGCCTATTGGTCAGTGGGCGCAAGCAACACGCCGAGGAACCGGAAGTCGCCGAGCAGGAGCGGGCCGCGGTAAACCCGGCGCCCGCCCCCTGAGCGCTAGCCGGTGTGCGGGACCAGGCTGAGCACCAGATCGGGGCCGGCCCGGTCGATCCCGTCGAACTGCCAGCGCAGCGCCCGCGCGATGGTGGGCACCCCCACGTCGTCGACGGCCGTGACCGGACCACCCACCAGCATCGGCGCCATATAGGCCAGGATGCGGTCGACCGCCCCGGCCCGCAGGAAGGCGCCGGCGAGGGTGGGACCACCCTCCAGTAGGACGTCGGTGCGGTCCGACAGCGCCTTGATGACCTCCATGGGATCGCGGGTGCGAATCACCATGGTGCGCGAATCGTCGTTGAGAACCTTTGCCTCCGGTGGTATTTCGCGCATCCCCACCACCACTCGCAACGGTTGGCGGTTGGCCAGCGAGCCGTCGGCCAGGCGGGCGGTCAGCGCCGGATCGTCGGCCAGCACCGTGCCGGTGCCGACCACTATGGCGTCGGCGATGGCGCGCCGGCGATGCAGGTCCAACCGGGAAGCCTCGCTGGAGATCCACTGGCTGGTGCCATCGGCGGCGGCGCTACGGCCGTCGACGCTGCTGGCGTACTTCCATGTCACGTGCGGCAACCCGGTCCGCACCTTGTGCAGCCACTCGCGCAGCGGGCCGGCGGCCACCTGGTCAGCCAGCACACCGGACCGCACCTGCACGCCCGCGGCCTGCAGCCGGCCCGCGCCCCCGCCCGCGATCGCGTTGGGGTCGCCGACGGCGTAGACCACCGTGCTCACCCTGGCTTCGATCAGCGCGTTGACGCATGGCGGCGTCTTGCCGTAGTGATTGCACGGCTCGAGGGTGACGAACGCGATGCCGCCGGCGGCCAGACCGCCGGCCCGTCGCAAAGCCAGCACCTCGGCGTGGTCGCCGCCGGCGGGTTCGGTGGCGCCGACGCCGACCACCCGGCCCTGCGGATCCACGATGACCGCCCCGACCGGGGGATTCGGATAGGTGGTGCCCTTGACCTGGTAGGAGTGTTCGATCGCCAGGCGCATCGCCGCGTCGAGGCTGTCGACCGATTGGGGCTCGTTCATGCGCGCAGATGCGCTGACACGGCGGCGGCCTGTCGCCGCAACGCCTCTACCGCGGCCGCCGGGTCCTCCGCCCCGTACACCGCCGACCCGGAGACAAAGCAGTCGACGCCGGCCTCGGCGGCCTGCTCGATGGTGTCCTCGTTGATGCCGCCGTCGATCTCGACCAGGATCGTCAACTCCCCCGCCTCGATCAGCCTGCGCGCGGCGCGGACTTTCCCGAGCACCTCGGGGATGAAGCTCTGTCCGCCGAACCCGGGCTCGACCGACATGATGAGCAGGGTGTCGAAGTGCGGCAGGATTTCCAGGTAGGGCTCCAGCGGAGTCCCCGGTTTCACGCTGATCCCGGCTTTGGCGCCGGCGGCGCGGATGTCGCGGGCCACCCCAACGGGATTGTCGGTCGCCTCGGCGTGGAAGGTGACGTTGTAGGCGCCCACTTCGGCGTAGGGCGGTGCCCATCGATCCGGATTGTCGATCATCAGATGGCAATCCATCGGGATGGTGGTGGTGGCCAGCATCGCCTCCACCACCGGCAGGCCGATGGTCAGGTTCGGCACGAAGTGGTTGTCCATCACGTCGACGTGCAACCAGTCGGCGCCGCGCACGGCGGCCGCTTCGTCGGCGAGTCGGGCGAAATCGGCGGCGAGGATCGACGGGGCGATCAGGGGTCCCGCGCTACTGCGAGGCATGAGCGACAGATTACGCAGCCGGGCGGCCAACCTCACTTCAGGCGCGACGCAGCGCGGCGGCGAACATCGCATCGGTGCCGTGCCGGTGCGGCCAGAGCTGCGTGTACGGTCCCTCCCCCAGCCCCTCGTGGACGGGCTCGAACAGCGGCCGGGTGTCCAGCGCGGACACCGGATGACGGCGCAGCGCGTCGCCAACCACCCCAACGGTTTCCGCGAGGTGCGGCGAGCAGGTCGCGTACAGCACCACGCCGCCGGGCCGGGTCAGCGCGATCGCGGCCGCCAGCAGCTCGCGTTGCAGCTTGGCCAGCGCCGGCACATCGGCCGGCTGACGCCGCCAACGGGCCTCCGGCCGGCGCCGCAACGCGCCGAGTCCGGTGCAGGGCACGTCGACGAGCACCCGGTCGAAGCCCGGCTCGAGACCGCTCTGCCGCCCGTCGACCCGCACCACGTCGACCTGCAGCCCGCGGGTGTTCTCCGCCACCAGGTCGGCGCGACGCGGCGACGGCTCCACCGCCGTGACGCGAGCCCCCGAGCCTGGGTGCCGGCTCGAGCCGAGCGCGGCCAGCAGCGCGGTCTTGCCGCCCGGCCCGGCGCACAGGTCCAGCCAACGTCCGGTGTCGCCGTCGACCGGCGCCAGCGTCAGCGCGCGGGCCACCAGCTGGCTGCCCTCGTCCTGGACCAGCGCGGCGCCGTCACGCACCGATAACAGCCGCCCGGGATCCCCGCCCGGCAGGTACACCGCGTACGGCGAATACCGGCCGACGGTGCCACCCACCGCCTCGGCCAGCTCGGCGGCGGTCAGCGTTCCCGGGCGCGCCGCCAGGTGCACCTGAGGCCGCGCGTCGTCGCTGGCCAGCGCCGCGTCGAGTTCGCCCGCGGCCGTCCCGAGCGCATCGGCGAATGCCTGGGCGACCCAGCGCGGGTGCGCGTGCACGAACGCGGCGTGCCCGATCGGATCCCGTGACCGATCGGGGGCCAGCTCGTCGACCCAGGACTTCTCGTCCCGGCCGGCGATGGCGCGCAGCACGCCGTTGACGAAACCCGCTCGGGCCGAATCGAATTCGATCCCGGCCTGCTCGACCGTGGTGGACACCGCCGCGTGGGCGTCGACCCGGGTACGCAGCAACTGGTAGACACCGAGCCGGAGCAGGTCGAGCAGCACCGGGTCGATGGCTTCCGGCGATCGTCTGGCGGCCGCGCCGATGACCGCGTCGAGCAGGCCCCGGGTGCGGCAGGTGCCGTAGGTCAGCTCGGTGGCGAAAGCGGCGTCGCGGCCGCTGATTCCGCGTTGGCGCAGCAGTGCGGGCAGGGCCAGGTTCGCGTACGCGTCGCGCTCGCTGACGGCCCGAATCACCTCGAACGCCGCGGCACGCGCGGGGTCCAGCGGCCGGCGCGGCTTACGCGGCTGGGGGCTCATGACGCCCTCGCGGCTACGTCGAGGCGGGCGCCGCGCGCCCAGTCGACGGCGTTCATGAACTTCTTGCCGGGCGGCTGAATCTGGCCCAGCCGCACCGGTTCCGAGCCCGTGCCGATCCACACACTCTTGCGGCCAGCGTGAATGACGCCGGGCGGCAAGGGCATTGGAGCCTGGTCGATCTGCACGGGTCCGAGCTTGATCCGCAGGCCACCGATGACCGTCCAGGCGCCCGGGTTGGGCGTGACGGCGCGGATCCGGCGTTCCACGACCGGCGCCGGCAGGTCCCAGCGCACCCGGGCCTGTTCAACGGTGATCTTCGGCGCCATGCTGACCCCGTCGGCGGGTTGCGGCCGCGGCGTCAGCGTCCCGTCGGCGATGCCGTCCAGCGTGGCCGACAACAGCTCCGCCCCCGAAAGGGCAAGGCGCTCAAGCAGATCCCCCGCGGTGTCGGTCGGCCGGATCTTCTCGGTGACGACCCCGTACACCGGTCCGGAGTCCAGGCTCGGCTCGATCCGGAATGTGGTCGCCCCGGTGATGGCGTCCCCCGCGGCGATCGCGGCCTGCACCGGTGCCGCGCCGCGCCAGGCGGGCAGCAGCGAGAAGTGCAGGTTGATCCAGCCCAGCGGGGGAACCGCGAGCAGGTCGTCGCGCAGCAGGGCGCCGTAGGCCACTACCGGGAAGCAATCCGGCGCCAACTCCGACAGCTCGGCGACGAACTCCGGCGAATTGGGCCGCGCCGGCCGCAGCACCGGGATTCCGCGGTCAAGCGCCTCGCGGGCCACCGGTGACGGCTCGGGCTTGCCGCGCCGGCCGGCGGCGGCGTCGGGCCGGGTCAGCACCGCGACCACGTCGTGCCGCGGTGAGTCGACGAGGCGGCGCAGCGCGGGCAGCGCGGGTTCCGGGGTGCCGGCGAAGACGAGACGCACGCGCACAAGTCTAGGAAGCACCGGATCTCCGCAGGACATGCCCAGGATTCATACAGTTGCGTCAGTATATTGTTTCTCATAGCTACTATTGCTGAGGGTTTCTATTCAAGGAGGTCCGATGACTCTCGACACCACCACCCACGACGACCTTGCGGCCACGCATCGCGCGATGTGGGCGATGGGTGACTACGCCCTGATGGCCGAGGAAGTGATGGCGCCGCTGGGTCCGACCCTGGTCGCCGCCGCGGGCATCGGACCGGGTGTGCGGGCGCTCGACGTCGCCGCCGGCTCCGGCAACATCTCGCTGCCCGCCGCCGCGACGGGCGCCGACGTCGTGTCCACCGACCTCACGCCCGACTTGCTGCGGCGGTCCCAGGCGCGCGCGGCGGCGCTGGGGTTGACGCTCGACTACCGGGAAGCCAATGCGCACGCGCTGCCGTTCGGCGACGGCGAGTTCGACGCGGTGATCTCGGCGATCGGCGTGCAGTTCGCGCCGGACCACCAGCGCGCCGCCGACGAACTGATCCGGGTGTGCCGGCCGGGCGGGACGATCGGCGTGATCAGCTGGACCCCGGAGGGATTCTTCGGCCGGATGCTGGCCGCCATCAGGCCGTATCGGCCGAGCCTGTCGCCGGCGGTGCCCCCGGCGGCGCTGTGGGGTCGCGAGGGCTACGTCGCCGGGCTGCTGGGCGATCGGGTCGGCCGCGTCACGATGCTGCGGCGCAACCTCAGAGTGAACCGGTTCGACGGCCCCGAGGCCGTGCACGCCTACTTCAAGAACCACTACGGCCCGACGATCGAGGCGTACGCGAACATCGGCCGCAACCGGGTCCTGGGCGCCGAGCTCGACGCCCAACTCCTCGAACTCGCGCACCAGCACCTGGGCGATGGCGGCATGCGGTGGGAGTACCTTCTGGTCACGGCCGAGAGGCGGTGAGTCAGGCCCGTAACGGGAGGCGCCTACAAGTCGAGGTCCGCGTCCAGGTGGACGTCGGGCTCGCCGCCGGCGGCGGTGAACGCCGTCAGGGCCCGCACCAGCCCGTGGCGCTCCAGCGGCGGCATCTTCTCCACGATGGCGGCGATCTCGGCGCGCCGGTTCGCGGTGACCCGGCGGACGACCTCGCGCCCGCGCTTGGTCAGCGCGGCGAGCAGCTCGCGCCGGGAGGTGGGGTGCGGGAGGCGGTCGATCAGCCCGGCGGCCACGAGCCGGTCGACCATCCGGCCGGTCGCCGAGGGCTGGACGCCCAGCAGGCTTGCCAGCGTGGCCAGGTTGACCGGGCCCCGATTGGACAGGATGACCAGGGTCCGGAACTGCGGAATCGTGATCGTCTCGTCGACCTGGCTGATGGAGCGCGCCGAGATGGCCACCAGCAGACGGGACGCCGTCAGCAGCGCGTCGGTGATCACATCCAAAGACTCGTCGGCTGCCGTCGCGTTGTCCGCCGCCATCGCGCCCCTTTCTGAGCCTTTTCCAAGGCCTCCCCGAGCCATCCGGGGGCTAAAGAGTAGAAAGTGTAACAGCCTTCTAATATCGAGATCAGGAATTATTTCCCACGCATACTATCGCCGTAGGGAAGCATTTGCCTACGCGATTGGCTACCCGATGTGCAGCGGATCGATCTGCACCCGCACCGGCTCGTGGTTTTGCCGCGCGCTGAGCACGCCGACGCCGCTCCGCAGAGCGGCCGCGAGCGCCAGGCCCTGCGCGCGGCTGACTCGCACCAGCATTCGGGTCACGGGCACGCCGGCGGGGGTACCGGCCGGGCGGCGCACGCCCGACGGCAGGTCCACCGGGCCGAGCAGGTCGGCCTGGAAATTCTCCCGGTCGGGCAGCCGGGCCTGTTCGAGCAGCGCCGCGACGGCGCCGGCCGTTCCGTCAATGGCCGCCATGTGCACGCTGGGCGGCAGCCCGAGCTCGGCCCGCGCCGTCAGGTCGGCCTCCGCGTGCCCCACCGGATCCCAACGGATCAGCGATTGCACCGTGGGAATGGACGATTCGGCGACCACCACCAGCACGCCGCCGTCGCCGCGGGCACGCACCAGCGCGGCGGCGCTCATCCAGCGCCACAGGGCGTCCTCGGCGGCGCGCAGGTCTTGCCGGCCCAGCAGCGCCCAGGTGTCCAGCAGCAGCGCCGCCCCGTACCCGCCCGCCGCGCGGGGTTCGGCGCCCGGAGTGGCGACCACCAGCGCCGGGCGGGCGGCGACCTCCGCCACGATGTCCTCGCCCGCCGAGGTGACGACCGGCGTGCCGGCGAATGCGCGGCCGAGCTCCTCGGCGGTGCGGCGGGCCCCGACGAC
>NZ_JAOPWB010000247.1 GCF_025965855.1 Mycobacterium sp.
AGCGGGCGACCGCCAGCGGGTTGACCGCATACACCTGGTACCCGGCCGCGCTCAAGGCTTGCACCCACAGGCCGCGGTCGGTCTCGATGCCGATCACCACCTGGCTGGGTTCTGCGACGTGGGCGGCCACCAACTCGTGGAACCGCCGATGCCCGCGAGTCCTTCGGGTAGCCGGCGTGATGCTAGCCGCGCCCCGTCAGCATCCAGCACGTGGATGTCGTGGTGGTCCTCAGCCCAATCGTCCCCGACGAATATCATCTTCTTGCCTCCTAACTCCGTTGTGAAGAACCAACATTCAGAGCCGAAGGCCACCCGGCGGCAACCTAATGGACCAGTGCTCGACCGGCACGACACCCCATAAGCGCTACAGGCAACCTCACCAACCGGCCGGGGAACGCTCTACAGTTAGAAATCGACCAACGCTCCAGGTTCTTACCTGTGCTCACCGGCCAGCGGCTCAGTAATCAGCGTCCCGCGCAGTAAACGAAATCCCTGCAGGAATACGCTGATCGGTTCCCATTAGGTTCTCCATTTTTTCAAATGAAATGTCATTGTCATGTCATTTTTGCCGAAAATCCGGGGCCCGTGTCATCTTTCGCATTGCCGGCCAGGGAACCTGTATGGACCTCAAGCCAGCTGAGCGGCCGCCGCGAGAATAGGGCGATACTCCTACACGGATAAACGGTTATCCATGATCGGGCGTTTCCGGCTTGGTTTGCAAGGTACCCGGCCGACGCGCTGGCTCCGATACTATTCGAGACCCCCTCACGGGCATCGATGACCATCGCACTAAACCACCGCCTCGCCCAACGCATCCGCGACCTCGAAGACCGACTCCCGGATCTGCTGGGACAGCAAGCATTCGAGCGCAGCGGGCTGGGGTGGAACGCTAGCGCGAATTACGTTGCGGGACAATCCCATTCATTGCTCAGAGTTTGAACATTGCTAAGGTACGTGCATAGCACAGGCTCAATGCATTCCACGGCGGCGAGAGTTATCCGCCGCTGGACCCGGGGCGGGGCGCGGGGGAAGCATCGGGTGGATGGT
Organism: Mycobacterium sp.; assembly: GCF_025965855.1. Taxonomy (GTDB): domain Bacteria; phylum Actinomycetota; class Actinomycetes; order Mycobacteriales; family Mycobacteriaceae; genus Mycobacterium. The sequence continues at coordinate 1,048 of NZ_JAOPWB010000247.1, forward strand.
CATTTGCGGGAGCGCGATGGTGGTGCGGGACAGGACCGCAGCTACCAATGCACCCGCAGTTGAGGCCGATAATGCAGCTAGGACCATTGGGAGCGAGTAGCGACGCCGGTGCTTTGCTGGAGAACATAGCGTTCGTCGCGGTCGTATCCGGTGCCAGTGCACTTGCCCCCGCACCAACGGCACCCCAGCCGACCATCAAGACCAACAGGCCCGCGCTTGCGCGCCGCGCGACTTCCGACCTGCGGATGCTCGTCATAACCTTCAACTGTAGGCGTCGGACGCCCGATGCGCATAAGCGAAGCACGCAGGCTCGCAGAAGGACACCTATTGGGCGCTGGTCGGGCCGGGCATCGGGGGCTCTTGGCAACGACGACGGTGCCGACGTTGCCGGGCGCGGTGACGGCGTGGACGGCGCTGATGATCTGGTCGATCGGGTATACCGCCGCGGTGTCGAAATGTTGCGTTAGCTTGTCGGCGATTCGGGCGGCAGTGGTTAGGTCAGGCACTCGTTGTTGGCCTGACACCGTTGTCAGCCAGCGCGTGATGGAGATTCCGCCGATCGGATTTCCCGTCCTTGCAATCCCGTAGCCACCCCTTGACAGCCGCTAATGAAAAGCGTAGCACTAACTATATGAAATTAAAGTCACTGGCAGACGCAGTGAACTCCCGGCCTTCGAGCCCGTCGGGTGTGCGGCACGTCGGCGAGTGCCAGTGCCGATCGACTGACATGGCATGCGAGGCCCGCTGGTGACCCGCAGTTACGGCCAGGCGTGCTTGATCGCGCGGGCGCTCGACGTGCTGGGGGAACGATGGACGTTGCTGATCGTGCGCCAGCTAGGTCTGGGGCCGCAACGCTTTTCCGATCTGCTCGAGGCGCTGGAGGGTATCGGCACCAACCTGCTCTCGGAGCGATTGAAGCAGCTGCAAGCCAACGACGTAATCACCAAGACCACACTGAGCGGACCCCGCAGCGCGCACGCGTACGCGTTAACCGAACGGGGCGAGGAACTGACCCCGGTGCTGCGGGGGCTGGCGGATTGGGCCGCGGCACTGCCGTTGGCGCCCAAGGAATTCCAACGGCGCACCGAATGGGCGCTGTTGGCTATGAGAGCCACCGCAGAACAGTCCGGCGCCAGTCTTGACACGCTGACCGAACTGCACCTCGACGGCGTGGTGTTCTGGGTCGACGGCGATGGCGGCCACGTTCGGCTGCGTGCCGGGCCGGCCCCGGTGCGCGCCGGTTTGGTGCTGTCCTGCAGCCGGGTAACGCTGCAGGCCTTGGCCACGGGTCAGCTCAGCGTCACCGATGCCGCGGCTGCGGGCGACCTTCACGTCGATGGCGACTTGGCCACAGCCGCCGAGTTTTTCCGCATATTTCAGCTCCCGTCCGGCCCGGCGACCAGGGTGACAGCCTCACGGCGCAGACCGAAAAGTACGCCGTCGTGAACGCGGGTCGAACGCCGCAGTGGCCCCTCCGGGCTGTCCGACCCGACGGGTGGCCGGGCGCTGCGCCAACTGGTTCGGTGCTGATGGGGATAAAGGCACTGTTCCAAAGGCTGTCACCAAAAACGTTGGCCGCCAAGTGAGTAACCCGGTATGAGTCATCAGGTAAGAGACAACCACGAGGAGAACGACTTTCATGAGCACTTTTTTAGTGACCGCGCCGACAGGGGTGGTCGGCAACTACCTCACCCACCTGCTACTCGAGCGCGGCCATCGCGTGCGCGCCTTGGCGCATCGGGATGACAAACGCTCCGAGCGACTCCAGGCGGCGGGCGCACAGATCGTCGTCGCCGACCTGCTGGACATGGCGGCGGTGCGCGCCGCGACCGAGGGCGTCGACGGCGCCTACTTCAGCTACCCGATCATGCCGGGACTGTTGGAGGCCAGCACCATTTTCGCCCAAGCCGCCGCCGAAGCCGGCGTCGGGATCGTCGTCAATATGAGCCAAAAACCGGCTCGGTCCGACGCGGGCAGCAACGCGTCGCGCCAACATTGGCTTTCCGAGCGGATCTTCGACAACTTTCCGGTACCGGCGGCCCACATCAAGCCCACCTACTTCGCCGAGTGGCTCATCCAGTTCCTCGACGAGGACAACACGCTGCGGCTTCCCTTCGCCGACGGCCGCCACGCCCCCATCGCGGGCGAGGACCAGGCCTACGTCGTGGCCGGCATCCTCGAACACCCCCAGGGCCACGACGGCAAGGAATACCCGCTATACGGACCGGTCGAAATGAACCACTACGAGATCGCCGAGGAACTCAGCAACACACTCGGTTTGCCGTTCAGCTACGAGCCGGTCAGCATCGAGGCCTTCGCCGACACCATGCGACGCCAGGGCTTCCACGAGCACACCATCCAGCACATCGAGAACGTCGCCCAGGACTACCGCACCGGGATCTTCGCCGGCACCAACGACGTGGTGGAGACGATCGGCAACAAAACACCCACCAGTGTCAGCGAATTCGCGCTACGCAACAAGGAATACCTAGTCGACAAGCAGCGGTGGGGCTATTGGTTGTCGGCGCGCAGCTGACCTCATTGGTGCAGGCCGGAGGACGAAAGGCGCGACCGTGACGACCAAGACCCGTTCGGATGCGCAAGCCGAACGGCTGGCAAAGCTTTATGCCAACGACGCGCAGCTGCGGGCCGCCAAACCCTCGGCGGCCGTCGCACTCAAGACGTCCACATCGAGCGCACAAGTGAACTAAGAGGACATCACGTGAGCCAGGCCGAATCGCGCTCTAGGTCAGCGCCTCGCGATATGACGACGACCTTCAGAGCCCAGGATTACCCGCCGCCGAGCTTCTTGTAGAAGCTGCCCACGATCGGCGCCACGATCGCGCGCGGGCCATACCCGCTCGCCACCGACATGGCCTTCGACGTCAACCCTGGAACGACACGCATCTTATTGCGCTCCAACGCATCTAGGGAGAGCTGAGCCGTGTGCTCCGTCGAGATCCAGAGGAAGTCGGGCACCAGCTTTTCGACCAGCGACCTTTCGGCGTCGTCGGGCAGATCGGTGCGAACCGGTCCAGGCGCCAACAGCGTGACGTGCACACCGGAGCTGCGCAGTTCGCCGCGCAACGATTCGCTGAAGGTGTTCACGAACGCCTTGGTGGCCGCGTAGGTGGCGTTGTAGGGAATCGGTGAATTGCCCGCCGCCGAACCGGAAATCAGGATGCCGCCGGCCTTGCGTTCGACCATGCCCGGCAGCACCGCCAATGTAAGGTCGTGCACCGCAATGGAATTCAGCTGCACCTGAGCCTTTTCGCCCGCCGGGTCGAGGCCCGCCACCGGACCGAAAGTCGCCGTACCCGCGTTGGCGCACAGGATCGAGATGGGGCGGGCGGCCAATTCGTCGCACAGTTTCGCCCGTTCCGTGGGATCGGCCAGGTCGGCGGGGCGCACGTCGACGGTCACGCGGTACTTGTCGGTCAGCCGGGCGGCCAGGTCGTTGAGCAGGTCCTCGCGTCGCGCGGTGACGATCAGGTTGTGCCCGCGGGCGGCGAGTTCGGTGGCCAGCGCCGCGCCGATGTTTTGCGAAGCTCCGGTGACAACGGCGCGCGCGTCGGGGCTGGGAGCTGGTACCGGCATGCGGCCAATCGTAGACAGGCAGCGATCGCAAGCGCGGCGCAGCCGGGCGCCGCGGGTGGACGGCGAAACCAATAGAGTTCCCGGAATGAGTCAGCCGGGGCGGCGCCCCGCCACACCCGTGCGATCTCGGGTGGTGGCGTGGGCGCTGTGGGACTGCGGTTCCACCGGCCTCAACGCGATCGTGGCGACCTTCGTCTTCTCCGTCTACCTGACCAGCAGCGTGGGGGCGGGAATCTCCGGCGGTACATCGCCGGCGAGTTGGCTGGGCCGAGCGGGGGCCGTCGCCGGGTTGACCGTGGCACTCCTGGCGCCGGCCGTCGGCGTGTGGGTGGAGTCTCCGCACCGCAGGCGCATGGCCCTCGGCGTGCTGACCGGGCTGGCGGTCGGGCTGACCTGCGCGATGTTTTTCATCCGCGACAGCCCCGGCTACCTGTGGGCCGGCCTGGTGCTGCTGGGGGCGACGGCCGCCTGCGGTGACCTGGCCAGCGTCCCGTACAACGCGATGCTGCGCCAACTCTCCACGCCGCAGACCGCCGGGCGGATTTCCGGCCTGGGCTGGGCATCTGGCTACTTCGGCAGCGTCCTGCTGCTACTGGTGATCTATACGGGATTCATCTCCGGGTCGGGCGCGGGCGATGTGCGCGGGCTGCTGCGGGTGCCCGTGCACGACGGGCTGTACGTCCGGGAGGCGATGCTGGTGGCCGCGGCGTGGCTGGCGGTGCTGGCCATGCCCTTGCTGCTGGTGGCGCACCGGTTACCCGAGACCGCGGAGGTCTATCAGCCGACGAGCATGCTGGGCGGCTACCGCAAGCTGTGGCGGGAGGTCGGCGCGGAATGGCGGCGCGACCGCAACCTGGTCTACTTCCTGTTGGCCAGCGCGCTCTTCCGCGACGGGCTTGCCGCGATTTTCGCCTTCGGCGCCGTGCTGGGTGTCAACGTGTACGGCATCTCCCAGGCCAACGTGCTGATATTCGGCGTGGTGGCCAGCGTGGTGGCCGCGGTGGGCGCGGTGCTGGGTGGGTTCGTCGATCATCGGGTCGGATCGAAACCGGTGATCGTGGCATCGCTGCTCGCGATCGTCACCTTGACGTTGGCGTTGATGGTGCTGTCGGGTCCGGTGGCCTTTTGGGTGTGCGGGCTGCTGCTCTGTATGTTCATCGGTCCGTCGCAGTCGTCGGCGCGGGCGCTGTTGCTGCACATGGCAAAGGACGGCCGGGAAGGGATCGCGTTCGGGCTCTACACGATGACGGGACGGGCCGTCGCGTTCGTGGCGCCGTGGCTGTTCTCCGTCTTCGTCGACGCGTTCGGCGCCGTCCGCGCCGGCCTCGGCGGGATCTGCTTGGTGCTGATCGCCGGGCTGCTGGGGATGCTGGGGGTCCGTGTTCCGGTGCGCGGCGCCGCTACGGCGGATTCAAAGACCTGAAGCGGATTCGCAGGTCTAGCCCCGCGCGTCGCAAACCGTGAGGCCCACCCCGACCCGCTGGCTTACCTCGACCCCGGCGATGGTCACCGAGCAGGTGACGTTGTGGCCGAAGTTGACGACCGTGACGTTTGCCGGGTGGGCGGCCGACTTGGACAGGCTGACCTCTTTGCTCCAGGGCAGCGCGACGTTGAACTCCGTCTGCAGCATGTCGCCGGTGCCGATGTAGACGATGCTGAGCGCGCGGCCGTCGCCGGTGACGTTATAGACAACGTCTTGCATCTCGACCGGGCCGGTCGTCTCGGGGGGCGTACCCGACGCCGTCGGCGGGGGCACCGGCCTGAAGGTGCGCGACGGCGGCGTCGTCCGTGTCGACGGGCTCGGCGTTTCCTCGCTTGACCCGGGCATGGCGGGCAACGGCGGGACCACGGTCTGGGTCTTGATCGCGTTGTTGACGAGCACCAGCGCGATCACCAGCGCGACCGCCAGCAGCACGGCCAAACCGGCGGCGATTAACAGCCAGCGCGGCGGCTTTCGGCCTCCCGGCGGCGGGGGAGCCGCTCCCTCTGGCGGCGTTTCACCCGATGGCGGCAGCTCTCGCTGCCAGTAGGCGGGCAACTGCTTGGTGTCGTTCAGGCTGGACGCCCACTGCGGGCCATACCCGCCGCCGTATGTGGGTGCGTAGGGCCCCGCCTGGTCGGCGTATGCCGGGTCGGCGGGCGGCGGATACGGGGAACCCTGCGGCCCGGCCGGTCCTGACCCCGGTAGAGGGGGACTAAACCGCTCGGGCCGACGTGGATCGTTCATGTCCACCTCATGGCTTGCAGGGTACCTGGGCCGGGCGGTTCGGCGGTGACTCTCCGAACTACGCGCGACTCAGGGGCACTGATTGCCGGCGCTTAGCGCGGCGACCGTCATCGCCCGCATGACGGCCCGTGACCGCGTCGCACGAGCGGGCCTGGCGCGAGAATCATCCGGCGGCTTCATGCTGTGCGGTGTCGAGTTCAGCAGGCCGAACACGGCGTGCGCCGTCAGCCGGGCGTCGGCTTCGGCCAGCTTGGGATTGAGCTCGCGCAACACACCGACCCAGACCTCGACGTATTGGCGCTGCGCCTTGCGTACCTGCTTCTCCGCGGCCTCGGGTAGGTGCGCAAGGTCGCGGTCCTGGATACGGATCAGGTCGGGTTCGCCCAGGGCGAAGTCGAGGTGAAAGTCGATGAGCTCGTCCAATGCGGCTGTCGCGTCGGCATTGCCGGCCCGCGCATTCCGCGCGCCGGCGAGCAGCCGGGTGCTGATCCCCACGAGCAACTCGACCAGCAGCGACTCCTTGTTGGGGAAGTGGCGATAGATCGCCGGACCGCTGACGCCCGCGGCGGCGCCGATGTCTTCCAGGCGCACCGCGAGGAAGCCGCGCTCGGCGAAGAGTCGTTCGGCGGCCGACAGGAGTCGCAAGCGCCGGTCGGATTTCAACTGGCTCCGGCGATTTGGGGCGTCAGGATGGCCGGGTCCCTGAGCGTCCGCGGCGGCTGCAGTCACGACGGCCTCCGTCCACAACTCGTCCGGTCGGTTAATCGTCGCTAACTTAGCACGAGCTATCGGCTATCAACTCGAGGGCTTGCGCGAGCGGGCACCTAACGGCGCCGCCGATGCGGTCAATGTGTCTGTCGCACCGCAACGATCTTGCGTGGCTCTTCGATGTACGCGGCGGGCAGCTCCTCCCAGTCGATCTCGGTAGCCCAGATCGTCGACGGCCGAATGGCGCCCCCCGCGACGGCATCAATCGTCGGCTGCACGTGCGGGCCGTTATTGCCCAGGCCGAAACGGACGGTCGCACCGTTGACGTACGACATGAAGCCGGGCAGGCGCATGTCGCCGAAGTAGCCGCCGATGCACTCGATCACGCCTTCGGGCTCGATCATCCCGATCGTGGCATGCAGCCAGTCCTCGTTACCGGCGGCGTCGACGATCAGATTGAAGGGGCCCCGGGTGTGCGCGGGGTTGGCAGCCACCGCCTGCGCCCCCAGGTCGCTCGCGATCGACCGCCGTTCTGGATTCTGGTCGACGTAGGTGACGTGGGGCATGCCATGTGCGACGGCGAAGGCGACCTGATACAGGCCGTGCTCACCTCGACCGAACACGGCCATGCGCTCGGGGCGGATGTGAACGTTCCTGGAAATGATGGCGTGGCCGAGTCCAAGACCGTCGCCGGCGGCACTGACCTCCCTCGCGTCCAGACCCTCGGGGACCGGCGTGAGCATCGCGTCGGCAAATGGGACCCGCACGAGATCGTCGAACAGGCCGCCCCACGGGCCGCCCGCACCGTAGGCGGAGCCGGGCGGTACCTGCCGACAATGCCCAGTGAGGCCGCGTCGGCAGCGGTCACACTGTCCGCAGGCGACGTGCCACACAACCACCGCGAGATTTCCGGGGCGCACTGAGGTAACCGCATCGCCGGTCGACATCACTCGCGCGACCGCCTCGTGGCCGACCGCGAAGGGTGGCGCCAGCGGCGAAGCGCCACGGACGATTTCGTTGTCGTAGTCGCAGCGACTGGCCGCCACGGGCATCACGATCGCCTCACGGTCGCTCTGCAGGTGCGGCTCGGGCGCTTCGCGCCATGCGACCGTTCCTGGCGCGGTGTAGACGAGCGAACGCATCGTCACGACGTCGCGTCGGCCCGCTCGCCGAACGAGGCCCTCAGCGCTTGCAGTGTCCAGGCTTTGCCGCCGGTGCCCCAGCCGCCATCGGCGACTTCGTTGATCAGCACGTGCACACCGCCACGCAGCTGTGGGATGCCTTCGACATCGACGACGACATCGGTGATGCGCGAAATGAGTTGTTGCTTTTGATCATTCGATAGGACTCCGGCTGGAACGCTGACTTGTACGACTGGCACGGCTTCTCCTTCGGCGTGGTAGTTCTTGAGCAACTCAAGACATATACATACCGGTCAGTATACTCAATTGTCAACCGATCGGTATACTTACCGTCATGGGTGAACCCGGGACGACTCCGGCGGCGCGGGTGCGGTTGCTCCAAGCTGCCGCGCAACTGACCTATGCGAATGGCATCGATGCGACCGGAGTCGACGCGATCGCCAAGGAAGCCGGTGTCACGAAGCGCACCCTTTATCAGCACTTTCGGTCCAAGGACGAACTCGTCGCTGCGGCGCTTCGGGCCCGCGACGACCCCACCATCGCAGGGCTGCGCGCCGCGGTGGACAGAAGAATCTCGCGCGGTGCACGACCGATCGCCGCGCTGTTCGCAGTGCTCACGCGTACGTTCGCCGACCGGGCATTTCGCGGCTGTGCATTTCTGAACGCCGGACTGGAAATGCACTCCGATGACCACCCGGTCCGCCCGGTAGTCCGCTCGCACACCGACGCGCGACGCAACCTGGTTGCCGATCTCGTCCGCGCCGAAGGCATTGACGATGACCTCACAGCCGAGGCGATCACCCTGCTCGTGGAGGGCGCGTTGGCTGCCGGGGCCGCGCGGCGCGATAAGGCCGTCGTCGAGCGGGCCGCGCACGCCGCCGAGCGCTTGCTCGCCGTGGCGCGTCCAAAGTCGTAGACGGCGCCAAGCCGAAGGGGACGTGTTTAGGTTGGTAACCGAACCAGCCGGAGGAGCCGTGGCAAACCTTTCATACGATCGGGGTCCGAGCAATCCTCCGCTGCTCGAAACGACGATCGGGGCCAACCTCGCCGCCACCGCCGCCAAGCATGCGCAACGCGACGCAGTCGTCGACGTCGCCGCGGGACGACGCTGGAGCTACGCCGAATTGCTTGCCTCCGTGCGCAGATTGGCCACAGGGTTGGTAGGGGCCGGGATCCGCGTGGGCGATCGGGTCGGCATCTGGGCGCCCAACCGGTGGGAGTGGGTGCTCGTCCAGTACGCGACCGCGGAGATCGGCGCGATCCTGGTGACCGTCAACCCGGCCTACCGG
>NZ_JAOPWB010000250.1 GCF_025965855.1 Mycobacterium sp.
CGCGGGGGCCGCCTCGACCGGCGCGGGCGCCTGCTGCGTTGGGACGATGAGGTTTTGGCCCGGGGTGGGCCGCAACGCCACGGTCCCGGTCGTGCGGATGCCGATGGCCAGCGCGATTTCCAGCGCCAGCACCGCGCTGATGCCGACGACCGCCAAACCGCTACCGAGCAGCAGGACCGGCCGGCGACGCGGCTGGCCCTGTGCTTGAACGAACAGCTTCTCTATGACGACCGTCGGGGTGTCGGCGTCGTCGTCTCGCACCGCGCTGTAGGCCAGCTCGTCGCCGAGTTCGGACCCAACGCTGAGGTATTCGGGAAGGGGGTAGCGGTCGACGGCGCCGGTGCCGGGATCTTGGGCGTAGGCCAGCGCCGCGGTCGACGAGGCGAACAACGGCGCGTTCGCCGAGGCCAAGGCCGCACCGCGGGCCAGCGCGGTCTCCGGCTCCTCCGGCGCACTCACGTCAAGCGACGTCACCGACTCCAGCGCGGGCTTGATCGGGGCGATGTCGACGCCCGAGCCGACCAAGAACAGCCCGTCGGGGGCCAGCTCCGTCTTTTCCAGCCCGGCGACCATCCCACTGAGTTGGGTGATCGCGTCGTCGTAGGACTCCGCATAAATCTGTTGCTTGTAGACGTGGCCGATGGAACCGTCGGAGGTCTCGACGACAGCCATCGTCGCGGTGTCGGGCTCCACGTACAGCACCGCGGTGCGCTCGTAACCCACTGCGCCGCCGACATTTTGGGCCAGCGCCGCCGCCGCCAGAAACGCCGACACCAGCATGACGTTCTCGATCTTGTGGGCGGCCAGCGCGTCACGCAAGGCGGCCGCCTCGAGTTGGTCGGTACACGTCACGCCGATCGCCGAGAGCTCCAGGCCGGCATCGGCCGCGCCCTCACGGGTGCCGAGGATGGCGGCGACTACTCGATCGGGCGCGCTCGCGGTGGCCGCGTCGTCGGCAGCGGTGACGTCAAACTCGTCCTCTTCTACCGTGGCGCCGTCGGCGTTCTCGCCTTCCACGACCACCATCTGGATCGATGCCGGTGCCATCGACATCCCAAGCACAATGTCCATTACAACCCCCTCCAAAGGTATTGCTGGCGAAGCCATGGTCGAGCGGGCGGTAACCATGACCACTACATCATCGCGCAAAAACGCTGTGGCGGCGCGCTGTCGAACCTATGTAGACCTTATGAAGTTCTGGTACGAGCGCGACGGGGTCGGTCCCCGCTGACCTTGGTATTTCGACCCTGCGCGGGAGCTGCCGTAGGGATGTTCCGCCGGACTGGTCAACCGCAGAATGCACAGCTGACCGATCTTCATGCCCGGCCACAGGGTGATCGGCAGGTTCGCGACGTTGGACAGCTCGAGGGTGATGTGCCCGCTGAAGCCGGGATCGATGAAGCCGGCGGTCGAGTGCGTCAGCAGACCCAGGCGGCCCAGGGACGACTTGCCCTCCAGTCGCCCGGCGAGGTCGTCGGGCAGGGTGAACAGCTCCAGCGTCGAGCCCAGGACGAACTCCCCCGGATGCAGCACGAACGGTTCCCCGTCGACGGGCTCCACCAGGCTGGTCAGCTCGTCCTGCTGCTTTGCCGGGTCGATGTGGGTATAGCGGGTGTTGTTGAACACCCGGAACATGCAGTCGAGGCGAACATCGATGCTGGACGGCTGCACCAAGGTGTCGTCGTACGGGTCGATGCCCACGCGGCCTGAGGTGATTTCGGCCCTGAGGTCGCGATCGGAGAGCAGCACTCGCTGAGCCTATCCGGCTGCTGTGCGCGAGTCGTCCTGGCTTCAGTCAGCGAGATACATTTCGCCACCCTTCGGGTAGCCGCCTCCGGTGGTCGTCACGTGGACGTGGTCATAGTGGCCGAGCCTGCTCGCTTGCGATCCGTTGGGCGTGTAATAGACGCCACGCCAAATCGCGTCCTGCATCCCGAAGCGCGACGCGTTCTTCAGCACGTACGCGACGATCGCGTTGCCCAGCGCGATGCCCTCGGTGCTGCCGGGGTCCGGAACCATCACGTCGATCGCCAAACCGAGAGGATGCCACGGCAGCGGATCCGGCCGGACGCCCCCGATTTCGTGAATCTGGGGGAACGCCGTGCTGATGGCACGGGCGGCCAAGATCGTCCTGACCTGGAGGCCCTGCTCCGGCGCGATCCCGACGGGCAGGAAGCGGGCTCGCGTGTGGTATCTCGACGCCGCAGCCAACCGGGTGTCAGGGGCTTTACCGGACGTATTCGCTGCCGCCGTGACGATTTGCAGGCAGCACGGCTCGATGTCGCCGATAACGGGTTTGGCATCTTCGCGGGTGGCTAAAGGACGGACATCCCCCGCTGCCGCGAAGAAGATCGCGGCCGGAGCGAGCACCGCAGCCAGGGCTACTTGTGACTTGCGTCGCTTTTTGGCTAATCGATGCCGACCCACGCGGAGCACATTACGACGAGATCACGGAATAATAAACATCGAGTGCCTAAGAACCGTGTCCGCGCCAATAGCGGCATTCGCCGGATGCGCCGGAATGAGCTTTGTATGTCGCATCGATGCCCCACGGGCCGCCGGAGCGCCCGACGAGCGCCCCCGGTGCTGGATGCTAGCCTTTCGGAGCGACCGCGCCGATGTAGTTCAATGGCAGAACATCAGCTTCCCAAGCTGAATACGCGGGTTCGATTCCCGTCATCGGCTCCACGTCTCACCAGACAAATGACCCTGATCACGCGGTTCGGGCGCTGTGTCCTGCGCCGGGAATTCGCTGTAGATGTGCGGAGAGTGGTGCAACGATCTGGTGGCCTCATCACCAATGGCGAGGTACTCGGCTGACGCGACCAGCAGCCCATCACCATCGTTGGCCCGCAGCGATTCCGCCGTCGCCCAGGGGCATTGGCGAGCGGCAACGATAGCGCCCCCGCCAGTTCGCGCGCGCGTACCGCATCCTGGTATCGCCCCACTGCGCCGCCGCCTGGATGGAGACCAGCTCGTGGGTCGGCTGGGATCGTTCGCGCGCCTGCGCGGCGGCGGCTCTCGCGGTCGCAACAGCGTGGGTCAGGCAACCGCTTGCCGCCAACGCCCAACCGGTCGCCAGCGCCAAGCCGGTGTGCATGAACAGGTAGTCGGACGGTACACACGACGTGGCTTTGGCTGCCGCTTCATTGGCTTCAGTCGCCTGGCCGAGCTTGGCGTGTCCTTCGGCCAACGCGAAGCAACTCGCCGGGGGCAGACCCGTTGGCACGCCGTGTCTTTGGGCCCCGGCAAGCGCTTCATGCAGGAGTTTCACCGCGTCGTGCGCGGCGCCGCGGAGGGATGGAGCGCGTAGCGCACTACGCCAATTCGATTGCTCCGTCGCGGCGTGCACCGGTCGCAAGGTTGATGCGCGTAGTCGTGCCGGCTCAGGTCAGCCGATACGGCGATGCCGTCGCTGCCTTACCCGGCGGACGGCCAATCACGAGCATTGCGGTGTTTGCGCTGGGCGGCCAAGACCTCGGCCCACGAGACCACCTCGCCGTGCCGCTTTAGCAGCGACCGGCGCTGGCGTTCGGTCATGCCGCCCCAAATACCGAATTCCACCCGGTTGTCGAGCGCTTCGGCGCCGCACTCGGCGATGACGGGACACTCCCGGCAAATAACGGCCGCCTTCCGCTGCGCGGCTCCGCGGACGAACAGCTCTTCGGGATCGGAGGAGCGACAGCGCGCCTTCGCCACCCACTCGTCGCGGGATTCGGCCGCTGGACTGATAAACACCGTCATGGGGGCAATACTTCACGCGTGGGCGGGAGCCGGTTAGCGTAGCCAACTACTTAAATCGGCCGGACGAGCTCGTCGGGCGCGGTGTCCCGTCGACTTCGCAGTCGGTGGGCGAAAGGCCCGAGAGGTCGGCGGGCCGGCGGGGATTTGCAGACTGCTGGTGGGGTACCCGCCGCCGTATGGCAGAGCGCGAGGTCCGAGACGTCAGCCCTGCGATGGCGGCGATCGTCCGGATAGCGAGGGTTCGTCTGAGGGCGATCAATCACAGGGGCACTTGGAGCTGTTTTTCGACCTCGTGTTCGTCTTCGCGATGTCGCAAGTCACCCAATTGATGCTGAACAACATCAGCTGGCTGTCGTTCGGCCGCGGCGTCCTTGCGCTCCTGGCGGTCTGGTGGGCCTGGGTGGGCTACACCTGGTTGACGAACACGTTCGAGACCGTCCAGGTGTCCCACCAGAGCATCGTCATCGCGGCGATGGCGGCCATGCTCGTCGCGGCCACCGCACTGCCCAGCGCCTTCACGACAGGAGCGCTGGTGTTCGGTGTCGCGCTGTTCGTCGTCCGGCTCACCCACGCCGCCAAGTTCGTCGTCGGCTCATCGGGCGAGAATCCGGAACTGGAAGCGGGAAGCCGGCGCATGACGGTTGCTTTCGTCGCCGCGCCCGCACTCATCGTCGTCGCCGCGTTCCTGCGCACCCCTTACCGCGAGGCGATGTGGATACTCGCCGCCGTGATCGACTACGGCGCCCCGCTCGTCGTCGGGATGGGCGGCTTTCGGGTCGCGCCGTCCTATTTCATCGAGCGTCACGGCGCGATCATCATCATTGCGCTGGGCGAGGCGATCGTGGAACTCGGTGCTGGCGGCAGCCGGAACTTGCACCATCCGGGTGTTATCGCCGCGCTCGTGCTCGGCGTGCTCATCTCGGCAACGTTGTGGTGGACCTATTTCGGTCTGACGTCGGGCGCCGAGAGGCGGATGCAGGAAACCTCGGGTGACGAGCGGGCCCGGCTTGCCCGCGACGCGTACAGCTATCTGCATTTACCGCTGATCGCCGGCGTCATGTTCTTCGCCGTGGGGGCGCATGCGGCCGTTGAGGATGTCCACGCCGCACTGCGGCCTTTGCCAGCGCTCGCGCTGACGGGCGGCGTCGCCCTCTTCTACTTCGCCGACGTGGCCTACCGCTGGCGCGACCATCACCAGCTGACGATCGACCGGATGGTGACCGGCGCCGCGGCACTACTCGTGTGGCCTGCCGCTACGCACCTTGCCGCCATGGCCGCACTGGTAATCCTGACGGCCATCGGAGTGGCGCGCCTGGCGTGGGAGTTGTGGCGACGTCCTCGTGTTGGACCCGCCACGGCGGGCATGGTCCGCTAGTTGGCAACGGCCGGCATCACGGTCGCGCACTTGGCGCCCGTAGGGACGGCGGGCTCTTCCAAGCTGAATACGCGGGTTCGATTCCCGTCATCGGCTCCGCATCACAGCAGGTCAGAGCTGTACCTCGCCGACCAAGCAACCCGCCAGAGCCGCTCTTGGCGCTATCTCGGCACTGACCTAGCGAGACACCGACGCGGAAACCGTTTGCTAAGTCCCCACAATCGAACTGTGCAGCCGGTGCGCGACGGTGGCTGTTGATCTACCTACGAGACTGATAGTCTCGAAACTCTGTCCTCGACCCAAAGGAGAGGCGCATGAATTCGGTTGACGCCCTTCGGCCTCACCAGGTTACCGATTCGACCGCAATCAGCGACTCGAAGTGGCTCCGGACGTGGACGCTCGTCGTCTCTTGCGCGAGCGTGACGTTGGTCGTGGCGTCGATGGTCGCCCTGAATACCGCGCTCGGCGACATCGCGGTGACGACCTCCGCCTCCCAGACGCAGCTGACGTGGGTGGTGGACGGCTACACACTGGTGCTGGCGTGCCTGCTGCTTCCCGGCGGCGCGATCGGCGACCGATTCGGGCGACGAGGCGCCATGCTGGCCGGACTTGCGATCTTCTCGGTCGCGTCGATCGCACCACTGGTATTCGCCAGCCCGCTGCCGCTCATCGTTGCGCGAGCAGTCGCCGGCTCTGGTGCGGCGCTGATCATGCCCGCGACGTTGTCGTTGCTGACCGCGGCCTATTCGCTCGAGGACCGCACAAAGGCCGTCGGCATCTGGGCCGGAGCCGCAGGCTCGGGTGGCATCCTGGGGCTCTTGGGATCGGGTGCGCTGCTGCATTTCTGGTCGTGGCAATCCATCTTCTGGGCGCTGGCCGCCGCCGGTGTGGTCCTCTTCGTGTTGGGCTGCACCGTGGTGCCGTCGCGTGTCAAGGATGCTCCGCCGGTCGACTGGCCGGGTGCATTCCTGATCGGCGGCGCAGTCGCCCTGTTCGTGTTCGGGATACTCGAAGCACCTTCGCACGGGTGGACGAATCCGATTGTGTACGGCTGCATTGCGGCGGGCGTGGCGTTCGCGGCGCTGTTCGGTTTCGTCGAGATCCGACGTCGGCAACCGTTGCTCGATGTCCGGTTGTTCACTGACCCGGCCTTCGCGGTCGGCGCGGCGACCATCGTGTTGTTCTTCGCCGCCAACTTCGGGTTCCTCTACCTCCTCATGCAGTATCTTCAACTGGTCCAGGGCTACTCCCCGATCGGGACAGCCCTCGCGATCAGTCCGGTCATGGCGGGAATCATTGTCCTTTCCGGGTTTTCGTTCTGGTACCTGCCGAAGCTGGGTCTGCGGGTGGTGCTGGTCAGCGGGCTGGCCCTGATTGCTGTCGGCTTCTTGTTGCTCGGCCACGTCGACGCGACTTCGTCGTACCTCGATCAAGTGTGGCGGTGGTTGGTGCTCAGCGTCGGGATCGGACTGCTCACCGCCCCAGCGACTTCGGCGATCATGACCGCCGTTCCTGACAATAAGCAGGGCGTCGCGTCGGCAGTGAACGACGCTGCCCGTGAGATCGGCGGTGCGCTTGGTATCGCCGTCGCTGGTTCGATCCTGGCCACCCGCTACACCGACCGGCTGCTGCCTCAACTGACCGCGTTCCCAGAGCCGGTACGTGGGCCGGCGTCGGATTCCCTGGCGCAGGCGCTGAAGATTTCGGAAAGACTTGGGCCGCTGGGTGATCGACTCGCCGCATTGAGCGAGACGGCCTTCATCCACGCGATGCAGACCGCGGTGCTGGTGATCGCGGTCATCGTCGCCATCACCACGGTGCTGATCGGGCTGTGGGCACCAGGACGCGACGGCACGCAACTGCGGGTCATCAAGCGACTCCGCACGAGCGTGCGTGTCTGCCAGTCGACACGCCGTGAAAACGCGGACAACAGCGCACGCTCACGCCAGGGCGAGAGTGCGCATAGATTATTCCCGCGGTAATGGTCGTCCCGGCGCGCCGTTCGTATTGCTCCACCACCCAGCCTTCGACCCTTCTACCGTTGGCTGCCCAGCCAGCCCATAAGGCCCACATCAACGCTTCCCAACGCTCGTAAGCGCCACGACATACCTTGTGTGCCAAGGGATTTCGAACACATTCAGAGCAGAATCGACGCCAAAGACTTGCGCCGGTTCTGAAGGTAGAGAGGCGATGGCCAGGCCGTAGGTGCCGATCTTGTTGGCGACGTCGCCGTTGGCCGCGATCCGATCGGCGCCTACGAGCACGCAGTCGACGAGTCCGCGTGCCATCGCCGCCGCCGCGGCGCCGTCGGGCTGCACCCGATATGGCACGCCCGCCTGCGCCAGCTCCCACGCAGTGAGCCGGGCGCCCTGCAGCAGCGGACGCGTCTCGTCGACCAGCACCGACTCGACCAGTCCACGCTCGTGAAGGTGCCAGACGACACCGAGCGCGCTGCCCCAGGCCACGGTGGCCAGGTGACCGGCGTTGCAGTGGGTCAGCAGCCGCAGCGGACGGCGATCGCATAGTGCGACGACGATCTCGGCGGCGTGGGCGGATGCGGCGCGGTTGAGGCGTTCGTCCTCGTCGAGGATTTCCAGCGCCTCGGCGAGCACGGCTTCGGCGCCCTCGTCGAGCTTTTCGAGTGCGCGCGCGACTCCCCAGCTGAGGTTGACGGCGGTCGGTCGTGCGTTCGCGACCCGTTCGGCCGAACCCAGAACGTCGCCTTTCTCGCGCAAAGCGAGCACAACGCCAAGCGCGCCCGCCGCGCCCAGCGCCGGCGCGCCGCGCACGGCCAGGCGCCGGATCGCGTCGATCAGCTCGTCGACGGTGCGCAGAGTGAGAACGCGATAGTCGCCCGGCAGCGCGGTCTGGTCAATGATCGTGACCGCGTCGTCGTCCCAATCGATGGTCCTGCGCACGAGCCGACCCTCGCCCGCCCAGCTTGAGCTTCTTAAGGCCTACATAACTTCGGCAGGATCCTGATACAGCTTCCCGAGCGACGATCAGTTAGCGGCCCGCGTGGTCTCTGCTCCGCCCAGACGGCGGCCGGCCGCCAAGATTTCGGGAGGCGTGGGTCGTGGATATCGTGCTCGGAGTTTCGCTGGCGCCGGACTCGGTTCAGATGGTGCTGCTGCAAGGCGAAAACGCTGACGGCGCAATAGTAGACGAGAAAGAATTCGCCGTCATCGCCGCCGACGATTCGCCCACCGTCAGCGCGTCTGATCGAGCGATCGCCGCCATCCTGGGTACTCGCGACGACGCGGCCGGTGCCGGCCTCGAACTGTCCGCCGTCGGGGTGGCATGCACCGACCAGCTCGAAGCGAAAGCGTTGGGCGATGCGCTGGCCGCCCACAAGCTCGAGAACGTCATGCTGGTCTCGGCGTTTCTCGCCGCGACCTCATTGGCTCAATCTGTCGGCGGGGCAATGGGTTACGAGCGGACCGCGGTGCTTTTCGTGGAACCCGACACCGCAACTTTGGCCGTTGTCGAGACCTCCGACGGTTCCATCGCCGATGCACACAAAGAACAACTGCATGGCACGTCCGGGGAGGCTGCAACCGCAGAGCTGATGGAGATGGTCGCCGGGCTCGACGAGCTGCCCACGCGCCCGGGTGGCCTGTTTGTGGTCGGCTCCGGCGTCGACATCGCCCCGATCAAGCCGCACCTGGAAGAGGCGACCTCACTTAGCGTGAGCGCGGCGGAAGAGCCGGAGACGGCACTGGCCCGCGGGGCGGCCCTGGCATCCGCGAATGCGCCACTGTTTGCTTCGTCGACTGCCGCGCTGGCCTACGCACAAGACCCCGGCACCGCTGCGCTCGACGCGAGCGCCCTGCCCGAGTATCTGAGCATCGCCGGCGCCGAGCCGGGCGACGACGAACTCGCCTACAGCGCGGTGGAGGACGATGAAGCCAGTGCCCCGACTGTGGTCATCGACGCTGGCGCTCGGGCTAAGAGCGGGCCCCGTCCGAGGCCGGGCCTGCTGGTCGGAAGTGCGGTGGCGGTGGCTGGCATTAGCGCCGCGATGGCACTAGAGATCGCCCTGGCCGTCGGCATCCACACGACAGTCGGCTTGCTGCCGGCGCCGCTCCAAAATCTCATCGCCCCGGCCGAGCAGATATTCGCGCCTGCACCCGGGCAAGTGGCGGCCACGAAGGCGGCGGCGCCCAAGCCGTTGAGTCCGCCCGCAGGCGCACCGCCGCCGGCGGCTCCGGCCCTCGCAGCCCCGGTTCCGGTGGCTCCGGCTCCGGCGGCCCCGGTTCCCGCGGCGCCGGCCGTGCCAGTTCCCGTAGTGGTCCCGCCGATAGCGCCGGCCCCGCTTCCGCCGGTTTGGCTGCCCGACCCGCCGGCGAGGCCGCCCGTGATCCAGGCGCCACCGCAGCCGTCGGCGCCTGCCGAGCCACCGCCGGTCCACGTCCCCCCGCCGCACTCGCCGCCACCCCACCAAACTCCTCCGGGGCAGGGGCCGTGGCCCCATCCTGGTGGCACAGGCGGCGGCGCCCCGGGCAACCCGGGAGGCGGCGGGCCTGTTAACGGCCCAGGCCCGAGCCACGGGACTCCCGGCGGCGCACCTCCTGAAGGCGGCGGACCCGCTACTGGTCCCGGTCCGAGCCACGGGACGCCCGGCGCGTCTCCCGAAGGCGGCGGGCCGGTCGGCGGAGGTGAATCCCATGGCGGCGGCGGGCCGATCGGCGGCGCCGAAAGCTCTGGCGGTGGTGGGCCGGTCGGCGGTGGCGGTGAGTCCGGTGGCGGCAGCCACGGCGGTGGCGGCGGCGACTTCGGCAGTGGCGGCCCCGGCGGTGGCGGCGGCTCTGGCGGCGGCACTGAGAGCGGTGGCGGCGGGAGCTCTGGTGGCGGCGGGAGCTCTGGTGGCGGCGCCGAGAGTGGTGGCGGCGGCCAGAGTGGTGGCGGCGGCCACCGATAGCCGTCCCACTGACACGCGCAACGCATCCCGCTGGGAGCCAAGCGCCCCGCGGAGCAACACTGGTGGTCGGCGAACAGTTAGCGCATCCGCGTCCGCGCTAGAGCTTGCCGGCAGCGAAGCTGGCGGCCTGATCCACCAGTCCGGAGTCGATGTACGAGGGCTGCAGATGCGACGGCCAATTCATGCCTCTCCCACAGATGGGGTCGCCGGGCGCACACTGGTCGATCGTCTTGCCGGCGAAGGCGGGGGCCACTCCCCGGTTGCCGTTACCGAATAACGCGATCGCTGCGATGTGCTGATCGGCACCCGGCGGCAGTGGGTTGATGAATCCGAATCCCGCACGGCCGCCGGTCACAAGGTCAGCCACCTCGGCACCCAGCGAATAGCCACCGAGCACTATGCGGGTGTTCGGGCAACTTCTGGCCATGGATTGAACGTGGGCGCTCATATCGTTGGCGCCGCTGCCGGTGCTTATGTTGGCAGGATAGTTGACCCCATACACGCCGACCGACATACGCGTCTTGCCGCGCAGCGAATTGACGAGTGCGTCGCCGACTGCGCCGACGCCGGGTGGTTCTTCTCGGCCGCGAGCGAAAACCACTTCGGCGTCGGGGCATGCCGCCGATGCCGACGGAATCAGCGCCGCTATCGGAGAGGGCGTCGCGGCCGGCGCAATCACCAATGCCGCGGCGAGCGGTGCGGCGGCCGCCGCGCCGAGGACACCGTGCGCGCCTGGTGTTATCGCGACAAGCCTCATGACGCGATATTACGGACTTACTGACTGTGGGGTCAGTGCCCTTCGGTCTAGTGCGGGCTAATCGGCCCGCTTGCCAGTTTCAACGGGACGTCGTGCCGCTGATGACCACGCGTAATGACTCGAATGCGTCTTGCCGGGAGGTCGAGGTTGTGACCGCGGTAAGTGGTACGACCGACGCGTCGGCGGGTATGCCTTCTCGCAGGAGCGAAGCATGGAACTAGTAGTGGTAGCCGGGTTCGTGGCAATATTCGCGATCTGGTCGTTGGGGATCTGGCTCGGATATCAAGCCAGGCGGCGGCACATGCCGCGCGACGGGCACAGGGACAGCAGCGACCCCTCGCTGATTTGGTGAAGCATTCGCGGGCTCGGTCGGGGCAAAGGCAAGGTACGGACACTGCACCGGCCAAAAGAACCATTGTTTGAGGACCGGCTCGCAAATGGACGTCCTCGTACATTCGACTGTTGGTGCGCAATTCAGAGAACTCAACGATCGTCCGTGCAACCCGGCCCCGATTATCAACTCACTGGCCAACGCCATTGCTCAAGGAATTGTCGAAGGCAAGTTCGGGTAGTCCGAACCGTTGCCGATGCTTCGGATGGAACGACGAGTTGCATTTATTCGGTTTTGGGGCGCTATGGCGGGCAAATCCGCCCGCGGAGATCCGGCTGCTGTCACCCCGGCAATCCGCTCGGACCGTTCGGGCCGCCGATGTAGTACCCGCCGAAGCCACCGGGGCCACCGACGCCCGGGGTGAGCCCAATGCCGCCGTTGCCGCCGGCGCCGCCGATGCCGAAGAGGAGGCCGCCGTAGCCGCCCTGGCTGCCGTTGCCCCCGAACGCCAAGCCGGCCGCACCGTAGCCATTGCCACCGTGGCCGCCCAGCCCGAAGACGAGACCGCCGAGCCCCCCGAGGCCGCCGGTGCCGCCGTAGCCGCCGCCCTGGGCGACCCCGCCGTCGCCGCCGGCTCCGCCGATGCCGAACAAGGAACCCCCGGCATAGATGCCGCCGGCACCATCGCTGAACACATAACCGTTGTCGCCGCCGTATCCGCCGACCCCGCCGGTGCCGCCGGCGGTCAGGGCGGTCCCGCCGGCCCCACCGGCGCCGCCGAAGCCGAAGAG
>NZ_JAOPWB010000258.1 GCF_025965855.1 Mycobacterium sp.
CGGTCCCGGGTTCGGCCCGGGATTCGGGTTCGGTCCGGGCGGCCGGCGCGGCGGACGGCGTCGCGGCGGCTCCGGCCGCGGACGCCGCGGCGACGTGCGGACGGCCATCCTGGCGCTGCTCGCCGAGCAGCCGATGCACGGCTACGAGATGATCCAGCAGATCGCCGAGCGCAGCAATGGGATCTGGCGGCCCAGCCCCGGGTCGGTGTACCCGACGCTGCAGCTTCTGGATGACGAAGGCCTGATCACCGCGAGCGAAAGTGAAGGCAAGAAAAAGCTTTTCGAGCTGACCGAAGAGGGTCGCACGGCGGCCGAGAAGATCGAAGCCCTCCCGTGGGATGAGATCGCCGAAGGCGCCGACCCGGGCGCGGTCAACCTGCGTGCGGCCATGGGCCAGTTGTTCGGCGCGGTCGCGCAATCCGCGCACACCGCCACCGCCGAGCAGCAACAGCGCATCGTCGAGATCGTCAACAATGCCCGCCGCGAGGTTTACGGCATCCTCGGCGAAGACTGACCCCCTGAGCGGGCCCTGGATCAGGACACATCGACCCAATCCAGGGTCCGCTGCACCGCCTTACGCCAACCCGCGTACCCCGCGGCGCGCTGGTCGTCGTCCCACGTCGGCGTCCAGCGCTTGTCCTCCTGCCAGTTGGCCCGCAGATCGGACGGATCCGCCCAGAACCCCACCGCCAAGCCCGCCGCGTAGGCGGCGCCGAGCGCGGTGGTCTCGGCGACCACCGGGCGTACCACGTCCACGCCCAGCACGTCGGCCTGGATCTGCATGCACAGGTCGTTGCCGGTGATGCCGCCATCGACCTTCAGCACCTCAAGGCGCACATCGGAATCCGCCTTCATCGCGTCCACCACGTCGCGGCTCTGGTAGCAGATCGCCTCCAGCGTCGCGCGCGCCAGGTGCGCGTTGGTGTTGAACCGCGACAGCCCCACGATCGCGCCGCGGGCATCGGATCGCCAGTACGGGGCGAACAACCCGGAAAACGCCGGGACGAAATACACCCCGCCGTTGTCGGGGACCTGACGAGCCAGCGACTCGCTCTGCGCGGCGCCGCTGATGATGCCCAGCTGGTCACGCAACCATTGCACCGCCGAGCCGGTGACCGCGATCGAACCCTCGAGCGCGTACACGGGTTTGGCGTCGCCGAACTGGTAGCAGACCGTGGTCAGCAGGCCGTTGTTCGAACGCACGATCGTCTCGCCGGTGTTGAGCAGCAGGAAATTGCCGGTGCCGTAGGTATTTTTGGCCTCCCCCTCGGCCAGGCACACCTGGCCGACCATCGCGGCATGCTGGTCGCCGAGGACGCCGGTGATCGGCACCTCGCCACCGAGGGGCCCGGTTTCCAGCGTCACACCGTAGGGCTGCAGGCGCGACGACGCCGTGATCTCCGGCAGCATCGCGCGCGGGATGGAGAATAACGACAACAGCTCGTCGTCCCAGTCCAGCGTTTCCAGGTTCATCAGCATGGTCCGGCTGGCGTTGGTCACGTCGGTGACGTGCGCGCCGCCCCGCGGGCCCCCGGTGAGATTCCACAACACCCAGGTGTCGGCGGTGCCGAACAGGGCGTCGCCGTTTTCGGCGGCCTCGCGCACCCCGTCGACGTTTTCCAGGATCCATTGCAGCTTGCCGCCGGAGAAATACGTCGCGGGGGGCAGGCCTGCCTTGCGGCGAATCACGTCGCCGCGGCCGTCTCGGTCCAGCGCCGACGCGATCCGGTCGGTGCGGGTGTCCTGCCAGACGATCGCGTTATAGTACGGTCTGCCGGTCCGCTTATTCCATACCAGCGTGGTTTCGCGTTGGTTCGTAATCCCCAGGGCCACCAGGTCTTCCGGCGACAGGTTGGCCCGGTTCAACACGGACGTCAGCACCGACGACGTGCGCTCCCAAATTTCTACCGGGTCGTGCTCGACCCAGCCGGCGCGGGGCAGGATCTGCTCGTGCTCGAGCTGGTGGCGAGCCACTTCGGCACCGTCGTGATCGAAAATCATGCAGCGGGTGCTGGTGGTGCCCTGGTCGATTGCCGCGATGAATTCGGCCAACTGCTCTCCTCCACCCGTGCTGTGACAGTTGTCACCGTCCATGATGGTCTAACCACCCGGCCGGCGTCAGCACAGGTCAGCCTGTCGCCCTTGCGCTGCGGCCGGTAAACCTGTTGCATCGGCGTTGTGGGCGAAGAGGTCAAGCGCACCACGTACGACCGCGCACAGCGGCAGGAATACCGGCGCAAGGTGCGGCTGTGCCTGGACGTCTTCGAGACGATGCTCGCGCAGTCGCGCTTCGATTCCGACCGGCCGCTCACCGGCATGGAGATCGAGTGCAACCTCGTCGATTCCGGCTATCAGCCGGCCATGTCGAACCGGTCCGTGCTCGAGGCCATCGCCGATCCGGCTTACCAGACCGAATTGGGCGCCTACAACATCGAATTCAACGTGCCGCCCCGCCCGCTGCCCGGACATATGGGGCTGGATCTCGAGGCCGAGGTGCGGGCCAGCCTGAACGACGCCGAGGCCAAGGCCAACTCGGGCGGGGCGCACATCGTGATGATCGGCATCCTGCCCACCCTGATGCCCGAACACCTCGACGCCGACTGGATGAGCGAGTCGACGCGGTATGCGGCCCTCAACGATTCGATCTTTTCCGCCCGCGGCGAGGACATTCCGATAAACATCTCCGGCCCGGAGCCGCTGAGCTGGAACGCCGCCACCATTGCACCCGAATCAGCTTGCACCAGCATGCAATTGCACTTGCAGCTGGCGCCGGCGGAGTTCGCCGCCAACTGGAACGCGGCCCAGGTCCTCGCGGGTCCGCAGCTGGCGCTGGCCGCCAACTCCCCCTACTTCTTCGGCCATCAGCTGTGGCAGGAAACCCGCATCGAACTGTTCGCGCAATCCACCGACACCCGGCCCGAGGAGCTCAAGGCCCAAGGCGTGCGACCGCGGGTGTGGTTCGGCGAGCGGTGGATCAGTTCCGTCCTCGACCTATTCCAGGAGAACATCCGCTATTTCCCGTCCCTGCTGCCCGAGGTGTCCGACGAAGACCCGGTCGCCGAGCTGGCCGCCGGACGCACCCCGCAGCTCGCCGAATTGCGCCTGCACAACGGGACCGTGTACCGGTGGAACCGGCCGGTGTACGACGTTGTCGACGGGCGCGCGCATCTGCGGCTGGAGAACCGCGTGCTGCCGGCCGGGCCGACCGTGATCGACATGCTGGGCAACGCCGCCTTTTACTACGGCGTGCTGCGCAGCCTGTCCGAAGAAGCGGACCCGCTGTGGAACAGGATGGGTTTCGTTGTCGCACAATCGAACTTCCTCGAGGCGGCCCGCTACGGCATGGACGCACGGCTGCACTGGCCCGGCTTGGGCGAAGTGACGGCCCGGGAACTGGTCCTAGACACCTTGCTGCCGATGGCCGACGAGGGCCTGCGCAGCTGGGGCGTCGACGCCGAGGTGCGCGACCGTTTCCTCGGTGTCGTCGAGGGCCGCACCCGGGCCGGCCGCAACGGGGCCGGCTGGCAGGTGTCCACCGTGCGTACGCTGGAGTACGGCGGCATGAGCCGACCCGGGGCGCTCGCCGAGATGCTGCGACGGTACTGCGAACACATGCACACCAACCAACCTGTGCATACCTGGGATCGGTAACAGCGCAAAGGATTTCTAAAAACATAAAAGGGGAACCATGTCATCCGAAATCATGGACTGGGATAGCGCGTACCGCGAGGAGGGCGAATTCGAGGGGCCCCCGCCGTGGAATATCGGTGAGCCGCAGCCGGAATTGGCGGCGCTGATCGCGGCCGGAAGGTTTCGCAGCGACGTGCTGGACGCCGGATGCGGGTTCGCGGAGCTGTCGCTGGCGCTGGCCGCGCAGGGCTACACCGTGGTCGGCATCGACGTCACGCCGACCGCCGTCGCCGCCGCTACCAAGGCCGCCGCCGAACGCGGCCTGACCACAGCCAGCTTCGTGCAGGCGGACATCACCTCGTTCACCGGGTATGACGAGCGCTTCTCCACCGTGGTCGACTCCACGCTGTTTCACTCGCTGCCGGTCGAGGGCCGCGACGGATACCTGCGCTCGGTGCACCGCGCGGCGGCCCCGGGGGCCAGCTATTTCGTGCTGGTGTTCGCCAAGGGCGCCTTCCCCGCCGAGATGGAGCCAAAGCCCAACGAAGTCGACGAGGACGAGCTGCGCGCCGCGGTGAGCAAGTACTGGGAGATCGACGAGATCCGGCACGCCTACATCCACGCGAACATCCCCCCGGTCTCCAACGCGCCGTTCGAGTTTCCGCCGCACGACCGCGATGAGAAGGGCCGGATGAAGCTACCGGCTTACCTGCTGACGGCGCACAAGGCCGACTGACACTCTCGACCGTCACGCCGCATCGAGCAGCGGGTCAGATGGTGCCCTAGACGAGCGCGCCCACCAGGGCGCCACCGAGGTTCTCCACGCCTGAAATGAAGCCGTTCACCTCGGAGACCAGTGTGTTGAACGCGCCGGTCAGTGGCGGGATCTCGAACTGGCCGAGCACCAGGGAGCCGACGACGATGCTGGGGACTTCGATGTCGGGCACGCTGAAGGCGCCGAGGCCGATGGGCGGGATGGTCAGCGGCGCCGTGGCGAAGCCCGGCCAGCTGAGCTGCGGCAGCGTGAAGGCGCCGATTCCGATCGGCGGGATAGTCAGCGGCGCCGTGGCGAACCCCGGCCAGCTGAGCTGCGGCAGCGTGAAGTTGCCGATTCCGATCGGCGGGATAGTCAGCGGCGCCGTGGCGAACCCCGGCCAGCTGATCTGCGGCAGCGTGAACTGGCCGAGGTTGATGGGCGGAACGGTGATGGGCGGGATATTGAAGCCGGAAAGGCCGATGGACGGTACGGTAAATCCCCCAAGGGTAAGGGGTGGGATGGTGAATGCGTCAATAAAGCCTGGGACGTTGGTTCCCAACGAAGCCACTATATCAAATGTCTGAAGGTTAACGCTTACGAGTGGGAAGAGCGCACCAGCGTCTATTGTGACTAGTGTTTGATTGTTACCCATAACGGAAAGATCCGGGAATTGTATTATGGGAAAACCAATCCGGGGAATACCTATCGAAGGCAAGTCGAAGCCCGGTATCGTCACCGCGGGCAGGTTTATCGGCGGCACCGCTATGGTAGGAGTCGTTATTTGCGGCAGGCTGAATGAACCCACATTTATGCTGGCAGGCGTCGACCCGGCCGGAATGTTGATCGACGGCAGCGTGATCTGCGGCAAGCTAAACGGACTCAACATTACATTCGCGGGCGTCGACCCGGCCGGAATATTGATCGACGGCAGCGTGATCTGCGGCAAACTGAACGCACTCAACATTACATTCGCGGGCGTCGTGCCGGCTGGAATGCTTATGGGCGGAATAGTTATCTGGGGGAGATCGAAAGCGGAGAGATTTACTGGAGGTATGTGTATTGGCGGCAGGTTGATCCCGGGTGTGCCGATTGTGACGAGGATGCCACCCTCCGACAAAAGCTCGACGTTGAGAATGCCGCCGAGAAGGTTGAACGTTTGTGTGGCGGCGGCGGGTACGGCTGCGGCGGCCGCCTGCCCGCCGCCGGCTACCTGCTCGGCGACCTGTGCCGCGTTGGCGGCCTCGGCGGCCACGTAGGCACCCGCGCCCGTGTTCAATAAGGAGACGAACTGCTGATGGAACGCCTGCGCTTGCGCAGTGAGAGCTTGGAATTCCTGGCCGAAGTTGCCGAACATCGAAGAGATCGCGGCTGACACCTCGTCCTGAGCCGCCGCTATCCCCGTCGTGGGACCCGCTGCGGTCATCGCCGCCTCGGCCAGCGACGAACGCAGACCCGCCAAATCTTCGGCCGCCGTTTGGACCAGATCCGGCGTTGCAATCACAAACGACATATCGACCTCTCCTCGGCCCAATAGGACGGTGACCGGCGGTCACTCTAAATTCAACATCTGTGTAATAGGCCAGCGTGAGAGCCAACCACCCCGGTGACATCGGCTGGCCACATCGCTTCGCACTCTGTGCGCGCTCGAGTGGCCGCCTGCTCAACCGGCTCCGTCACCGCGCTCAGCCATTTGCCATACGGGGAGGCAGCGGCGGTCATCGCCTGGGATGCCGCACCTTGCCGGGAAGCGCCCGCCAGCCCTGAGGTGACCGAGCTGAATGAAGTTGCAGCCGAGGCTAATTCACCGGCTTGCGCCTCCCAGGCCGCCGCCTCCGACATAGGAGCCGACCCGGCTCCTGCGAATATCCGGATCGAGTGGATCTGCGGCGGCAACACAGAGATCATGTCGCATCCCTTTCTCACCAGCTCACCATCGAGCGGGGAACGCTGCAGGTTCCCGAACCCTGAACCGACGGCCGCAAGTTACCGAACACGTGCCTACTTAGTAGGCCACTTTTCGTACTTTTCGTCAAGGAAAAGGTTCATGTTCAGATAGCCGGTTTCGTTCTCTGGTTACAGCGACGGAAAGCGGCCAGAGACTTAGGTGCCAGTCGCCGCCGTGGCAGCGATCAGTGCTCCGGCGAAGGTCTCCAGGTTGTCGGCCGTGGTATCGACGTGCGGCGAGATTCGCAGCAGCGGCGCCGTCAGCTCCAGCGGCGCGCGCGGCATCCCGACGAAGGTGGTCAGAATTCGGCGTTCGGCCAGCAGCCACGCCCGCACCGCCTGCGGATCGGCGCCGTCGACCGGCGCCAGCGTGGTGATCGCGCTCGGCTCTTCAACCTCCTCGACCACCGACCAGCCGGGCACGTCGGCCAGCGTCGTCCGACTGATACCCCCCAGCTCGGCCAGGCGCGCGCGCACGGCTTCGGCGCCGTACGCCAGATGCTCCCCCACCGCCAACGAAAACCCCACGCGTGCCGCGATGTTGGCTTCGCCGAACTCGAGCTGCTGGGCGACCGTCGCCCAGGGTGCCCACTCCGGCGCGGCCAGCCGCGGACGCAGCCGCTCCATCAGGTCCGGGCGCACGGCGAGGAAGCCGACCCCGCGCGGCCCGGCGATCCACTTGCGCGACGACGCGTAGGTCACGTCGGCGCCCGCCGCGCAATCCACCTGGCCCAGCGCCTGGGCGGCATCCACTACCAACGGCAGCCCCAACTCGCGGCAGAGTTGCGCGATCATCGGCAGCGGTTGCACCACACCACTGTGGCTGCCCACCGCGGTCAGGTGCACCAGGTCGGGCCGGTCGTTCTCCAGGCCGAATGCGGCGTCGTCGAGCGCGACCCTGCCGTCATCGCGAGTCGGCAGCAGCTGGCGGTCGAACCCGTGGGCGGCCATCACGGCCAGGTTCGGACCGTATTCGCCCGGTAGGCACGCCACCGTCCGGCGCTCCGCCGGCCACGCTCCCAGCAGCAGGTCCAGCGCGTTGAGCGAGCCGGTGGTGAACACCATGTCGGCGTCGGGCATGCCGCACAGCGCTGCCAACGCGGCGCGTCCGGCGTCAAGCACCGGCGCGGCCGCCTCGGCCGCGACGTATCCGCCGACCTCGGACTCGTGCAGCGCATGCTTGGCGGCAGCATCCAGCACCGCGAAACTCTGGCGCGAGCAGGCCGCGCTGTCCAGGTGCAGCCCGGCCGCCGGCGGACGGGCCGCCCGCCATCGGTCGGCGAGCGAACCGCTAAGGCTCACTTCACGGCCAGCGACAGCCCGAAGTCGCCCGCGGTGTCGGTCCACCATCGAATGCGGCGCAGTCCGGCGTCTGCCAACTCGGCGCTCACCCCGTCCGGGCGGAACTTGCACGACACCTCGGTGAGCATTTCCTCACCGTCCGCGAAATCGACGGTCAGGTCGAGCGCGCCGACCCGCGCCCGCTGGCGCCGGCCGGCCCGCAGCCACATTTCGATGCGTTCCTCTTCGGTGTTCCACCGCGCGACGTGCTGGTAGGCCTCGACGTCGAAGTCGGCGTCGAGTTGCCGGTTGATCACCGCGAGCACATTGCGGTTGAACCGGGCCGTCACCCCGGCGGCGTCGTCGTATGCGCGCACCAGCCGGTCGGCGTCCTTGACCAGGTCGGTGCCCAGCAGCAGGCTGTCCCCCGGCCGCATCACGCCGGCCAGCGTCGCGAGGAACTGCGCGCGCGGCTCGGGCGTGAGATTGCCGATCGTCGACCCCAGGAACACGAACAGTCGGCGTCCGCCGCCCGGAATCTCGGTCAGGTGTTCCTCGAAATCCCCGCAGACGGCGTTGATTTCGACACCCGGGTATTCGCGCTGGATGGCGGTCGCGGTCGCGGACAGCACGCTGGCGTCGACGTCGAAGGGCACGAATCCGCGCAGTGAGCCGCGGTCGCGCAGGGCGTCCAGCAGCCGCCGGGTCTTCTCCGACGTTCCGGCGCCCAACTCGACGAGGGTGTCGGCCTCGCTGGCGGATGCGACCTCGGCGGATCGGCCGCGCAGGATCTCAGCCTCGGCGCGGGTCGGATAATACTCGGGCAACCGGGTGATCTGGTCGAACAGGTCGCTGCCCACCGAATCGTAAAACCACTTGGGCGGCAACGACTTCGGCGTCTGCTGCAAGCCATCGAGCACGTCGCGACGCAATGCGTGATACGCCGAGTCGGCGGCGAGGTGGTTGGACAGCGTCAGCGTCATCGAGATCCTTTCGAATTAAGCGGTATCAGCCGGACGCCCGCCGCGGTGACCTCAACCAGGTGCCGGTCCGGCACGTCTTCCCAGCCGGGCGCGTCGTCGTACGGTTCGCTGGCCAGCACCACCCCGTCGTCGCGGCGAAGGATGAGCAGGGTGTCGCCCCAAGCGGTCGCCAGCAGCCGAGAGCCGTTGGCGGCCAAGATGTTCAGCCGCGCGAGCGGGTCGGCCGCTCCGATTTCGGCGATGGTGTCGCCCAGCGCGTCGAGCCCGCGCTCGAAGATGGTGGCCGCGAGTATGGCGCTGTCGCACACCGATTCGGCCGACGAGGTCGGTGGAAGCACCCCGCGGTCGACGATGCCGTTGTGCGACAACAGCCATCGGCCGTCGGTGAACGGCGCGGTCGCGCTGGCCTCGATCGGCATCCCCACGGTCGCCGAGCGCACCGCGGCCACCACGCAGTGGCTGTGCAGCGCCGGTGCGATCGAGTCGAACGAGACGTCGCCCCACAGCGGCGCCTGGCTACGCCAGCGCCGGGGCACCTCGCCTCCCGAAGATCTATCGAAAAACCCGACGCCCCAACCGTCGGCGTTCATCAGGCCGTGCTTCTGGCGGCGCGGAGCATACGACTGCACCCGCAGCCCGCACGGCGGGTCCAGCACCAGCGAGGAGACGGTCACGTCGGCGCCGAGCCATCCCAGGTGACGACACATCAGTCGCCCACATCCCATGCCAGCCGGACACCGCAGAAGATCTGACGCCGGATGGGGTGGTCCCAGTTGCGGAAGCTGGGCCGCACGATCCCCTGCTCCACGGCCCACGAGCCGCCGCGCAGCACCCGGTAGTCGCCGTCGAAGAACGGCTGCGAGTAGCGCTCGTAGATCATCGGTACGAACCCCGGCCACGGGCGCAGCGGCGAGGCGGTCCACTCCCAGACGTCGCCCAGCAGCTGCTCGACGCCGTAGCCCGAGGCGCCCGAGGGGTAGGCGCCGACGGGTGCGGGACGCAGCGCGGTGCCACCCACGTTGGCCAAGGCTTCCGATGGCTCCTGCTCCCCCCACGGGTAGCGGCG
This sequence comes from Mycobacterium sp., assembly GCF_025965855.1. Lineage (GTDB taxonomy): Bacteria > Actinomycetota > Actinomycetes > Mycobacteriales > Mycobacteriaceae > Mycobacterium. The sequence goes on from NZ_JAOPWB010000258.1 coordinate 9,662, forward strand.
CCGGGCGCCGCTCGCCGGGTCCCACGCGCAGGCCTTCTCCCATTCGATCTCGGTGGGCAGCCGGGCGCCGGCCCAGGCCGCATAGGCCTCGGCCTCGAAGTAGGTGACGTGCTGCACCGGCTCATCGGCGGGGACGTCCTCGATGTAGCCGAACCGGGCGCGGGTTCGGCCGTCGGAACTCCAAAACTGCGGCGCGGTCAGACCCGCGGTCTGCCGGTGCTGCCAGCCACGCTCGGACCACCAGCGCGTCTGGTCGTAGCCGCCGTCGTCGACGAACTGTCGCCACTCGCCGTTGGTGACCGGGACCCGGCCGATCCGGAACGCCGGCACGTCGACGACGTGAGCGGGACGTTCGTTGTCGAGCGAGTACGGTTCGCTGGCGGCGTCCACGCCCAGCACGAACGGGCTGCCCGGGATCAGCACCGACGTTCCCGTCAGGCCCGGCCGGCCCGCGGGCAGGGCCGCGCCGTCGCGCAGCAGCGGCGCGCCGGTGCGCAGGTTCAGCGCCTGCAGCATGGTTTCGTCGTGCTGGTTTTCGTGGCTGACCACCATCCCGAAGGCGAACGCCGTTTCCTCACCGGCGGGGTCGTCGGGCAGGGCGTCCAGGACGTCCAGCGCCGCGGACCGCACGGTCCGGCAATAGGACCGCGCCCGCTCGGGGGACAGCAGCGGCAACTCGACGCGTCTGGCCCGGGAGTGTTCGAAAGCGTCGTAAAGGCCCTCGACGGCCGGCGGCAGGATCCCCGGCCGGGCCGGATCACCGCCTCGCAGTAGCCAAAACTCTTCCTGCTGACCGATGTGCGCGAGGTCCCACACCAGCGGGCTCATCAAGGGGTCGTACTGCCGCCACAGCTCGGCGTCGTCGAACTCGACCAGCCGCAGCGTCCGCGCCCGCGCCCGCGCCAAATCGTCGGCAAGCCTGTCCCGGGAAGTCACGGCCCCCCTTGCGGCCAGCGCGCGGCCTCCGAAACCGTAGCCGCGATGCCATGCTCGATTACCTGGTCGGAAAAGTCGTCGCCGGGACATCGGCCCCGCTCGACGCCGCTGACCAGCAGCTGCATCGCGTCGGTCAGCTCCGCCGGCGCCCGCTCGGCGGCGATGGCCACGCACTTGTTGGCCGCCTCGTAGAGCCGCCGGTCGCGCAGGCCCACCCGGGCCGCGGTGTCCCAGGCGGTGGCCACCGGTTCGACGGCCTCCGCCGCGATGTCGGCGGCGACCGGGTCGTCGAGCAACGCCACCAACGTGAACACCACGGCGGGCCAGAGCGCGTCCGGCACGCTGTCGAGGTAGCGGATCTCGAGCCACTGCCTCGGTCGCACCGGCGGGAACAGCGTGGTCAGGTGGTATTCCAGATCGGCGATCGTCGGGCGCCGGTCGCCGAGCAACACCCGGCCGTCCACCCAGTCGGCGAAGGGCACCCACTGCGTGACCGCCACGGCGTCCGGGTTGTGCACCAGCATCACCGGGGCCTTGAGCGCATAGCGCGCCCAGTCGGTGCCCGGGTCGTCGCCGCTGGCGCCCAGGATGGGCCCGCAGCGCGCCGAGTCCATGTCGCCCCACACCCGTTGCCGGGTGGAGACCCAGCCGGTGAACTCGCCGCCCAGCATCGGGGAGTTGGCGGCAATCGCGATCATCGTGGGGCCCAGGGCGTGCGCCAGCCGGACCCGCGACGCCCAGCCGTCCCGCGGCCCGGCGTCCACGTTGACCTGAATCGACGCAGTGGACGTCATCATCGCCGCGCCCGCCTCCCCGGAGTGGCTGGCGCCGAAGAACTGTTCCATGGCGCGGTAGCGCGCGCCCGGGTTGATGCGCTTCGGTGGCCGCAGCGGGTCCGCCCCGAGGAAAACCAGGCCCAGCCCGGTGTCGGCGAAGGCCGACCGCAGCACGGCCTGATCCCGATTCATCGCATCGATGCAGGCCAGTACCCCGTCGGCGGGCGGCCCGGACAGTTCGACGGCTCCGCCGGGTTCCACGGTGATCTTGCTGCCGCCGGGCAGGGCGGGCAGAAGCTGGAGAACATCGGTGATTTCGTCCCAGCCAGGCCTGCGGTGCGGGTTGGCCGGGTCGTGGCAGTGCCCTTCCAGCTCCAGACCGATACGCCGCAGCGGGGCGTTGAGCAGGCAGCCCTCGGCGATGTATTTCGCGGCGGCGGCAGAGTCGACCATCTCGGCTTGGGCGGCGCTGACGGCGGCGGACGTCATATCACGATCCCTTCGAGGCCCGGCCGAAAGGCGCGGGCGGCTGGTTGCGCAGCTGACGGAGAAATAATCGCCACTACCTCATCTTGCAGATCGCACCGACATATTCCCGTCTCGCCGGGCTTTCCAGCCGTGAACCGCTCGAGCCCACCCGAGTATCCGTACCCACGCTACTGACCTAGAGCGTTCTGCATAGCCCCGGCCAGCACGTTGACCGCGGGACCCGCGTTGCCAGATTGGCAGACTTTGGCCTGCAGCAACACGTTTTCGCGCAGCCTGGTTTGATCGAAGCACCGACGGTCGGTGCCCGCTTCCTGCTTCGTCCAGTTCGCGTCGGCGCCCGTCGCCGGGCCGCCGTCGAACGACCACACCTGCGTGATCCCGTTGTCCAGATGCATCGCGGTGGTCTGTCCCGAGCAGCCCACGGTCCGGTCCACCACGCGATGGAAGGCCCGGCCCGCGGCGTCGTTGTTGGCGAACACCCCGACCGCCTGCTTGACGAAGTGGGTCTGGTCGCTGGCCGACGTCTGGGTGGTTGCCCCGTTGAACGACGCGAGATCCGGATCGTCGAACACCTCGGGCAGCCCGACGTCGGCCCAGTTGTTGCACACCGGCACATCGACCGAATAGCCCTGGAACGGCTGGGTGAACACCGACTCAAACCCCATCGGGCCGCCGACGATGTTGCCGACCGATCCCTTCCCGAGCACCGCATAGTTCACCACCCCGGGCTCCGACGGGTGAGCGGCCGCGACCGGGACGCCCAACGCTCCCCCCACCGCCAGCCCGACGGCCACCACCGCGGCGGAGATCCGCATGGTCATGGGTTTCGATCATGCCAGGGCGGCCGCTGGGTGGCGAACGTCGAGTTGTGGGGCGAAATGGCGTCGAAATCGCCCAACGACTCGACGTTGGACGCCAGACTATGGGGCGACCCAACAACTTTCGGCGCCGCGACACGAAGGCGCCTCAGTATGCGCCCTCTCTGGAACGGGTCAAGAAAAGGTGGGTATGCCTACGGGCGCGGCGCCGGAGCGCTGGTCGTCGGCATCTGGCCAGGGCCACCCGGACCGCCCGGACCGAAGCCCGGCGGCGGACCGAACGGGCCGCCCGGCCCACCAGGGCCGAAGGGGGGAGCCATCCCCGGACCCCAAGGCCCGCCGTACTGCCACGGTCCGCCGTCGGGGCCGCCGGGGCCGCCTGGTCCGCCGGGGCCGCCGGGTCCGTACATCATGTCGTGATGGTGTTTGTAGTGGCAGTGATAGCCGAACCCCACGACCATGGCGCCGGCGAAGAAGACGGTCGAGAGGATGAAAACGATCCCGGCGACGATCACCACCCACGCGGCGGCCACATACAGCCGGGGAGCCTTGACCGGCTCGTACGGAGGCGGGGCCGCGGCGACGGACGTCGGTTGCGTTGACGGTTCAGGTGTTTCGGTCATGCCTTGAATACTGCCCCTGTCGCCAACCGCGATGACAGGTCCGGGACACAAAACTTGCTGTGAATCGAGCGACCCGGCGCTCGTGCGAGCGCCGGGTCATCGGATGTGGGTTTAACGACCCGCCGGGACTACGGTGTCCGGGACGGAGCGACGGACGACGGAATCTGGCTGGGTCCCGGGGCGCCGGGGGTTGCCGAAGCGGGGCCACCGCCCTGGGTCGCCGCGGGCCCACCGCCCGGTCCACCGGGACCGCCCGGCCCGCCGAAGCCGTGCGGATGCATAAACGCCGCGTGGTGCTTGTGGTGGTGGCCGCCGTGGTGGCCCTGGTGCCCGAGCGCCATTCCGGTGAAAAAGACCACCGAGATGATGAACACGACTCCGGCGACGATGGCAACCCATGCCGCGGCAAGGAAGACCCGTGGGGTCCGGTATAGCGCCGGCTCTGCCGCCGGCGCGGGTGCAGTTGCGGTAGAGGTCCGCACAGTTGGGGTGTCAGATGTTTCACTCATGAGACACATGATGCGGGCGTTAAGAGTAGTTATGGCTATGCGTCACTTAAGTAGCAGCTATGAGCTGAAACGCCCTTTAACCTGCTGAAACCCCCCGCCGGGGAGCCCTAATCGGGCTTGAACGGGTTGACCGCGAACTGGATCACCCGGTACGGCGCGCTTGCCCTGGCCCGGGTGTCCCACTGGCTGACGAATATGCGCAGCTCATCGAGGGTGGACCCGGGTGAGATGTACCCGCCGTATGGCTGCGCGAGCCGGTTGTCGTAGGCGGGCGGCAGGCTTTCGGCCGGATCCGGCCACTCGTCGTGCTGCACCACCGTCGTCACCGGCGCGGTGCCCAGCGAAGTTGGGTCGCTGGCCACCCGAACCTCCATGTTGCCGGTGGCGGCGTTGAAGTAGGACAGCACCGCCTTGCCGTCGATCTGCCTGATGGACATCTCGCCCACCGGGTCGGGCCACAGGGGCGTCGGCGGCTTGCCCCACCCCCCATCGGGCCCCGACGCCCAGCCCTGCCACCGGGACCGGTCGGTGAACGTTTGCGGCGTGGCCCGGTACAGCAACACCGGATCCCGCCGCGTGAAGCTGTTGGCCACGATGTACACCCAGCCGCCCGGCGAGTCCGGGGTGGGGATCGGGTCGTAGTAGCCGCTGATCTGCGACTGCCGCCCGCCCTGGTAGGAGCCATCGCGGCGGGACCCCGCGACGGTCTGCCACCCGCCGCGCGCCGGTTCGGCCATCACCAACCGCGAGGTCTGCGGCTCGAGGTTTTTCGTCGTCGTGACCATCAGGTAATTGCGCCGGTTGACCTGCACCACCCCGGCGGGCAGCTGAGAATCGCCGGGCGGCGCGGGGTCGGCAAGCAGCGGCTTGCTGATTCCGGTGACGCCGGTGTAGCGCACCCCGGCGGGGTCGTCGACCGACTCGGTGACGACGTGCAGCGCGATCGGCGAGTACCAGCCGCCGAACCCGACGCCCTGGCCGGCGAAGCTGTCGCCGCAGACCTGCAGCAGCTCGGTGGGGAACTCGACGAACTCACACAGGTCCGTCGCGCCGATGCCGTAGTCCCCTGTCGGCGTTCCGGTGCCGGCCGTCGGCCCGATCCGCAGCACCTGGCCCGGTGCCAGCGGCTGCAGGATCGGCTCCGGCGCCGGCGCCGGCGGGTCGGCACGCGCAGCGTCTATCCAAAACCATTGCGGCACAATCAAAGTAGCCAACAGCGAACACCGCGCGATCCAGGCGGGTCTCACCGGCGGATTACAGTGCCGGGCGTATTTCAGAGGCCAGCAGCTCGGCGATCTGGATGGTGTTCAGCGCCGCCCCCTTGCGCAGGTTGTCCCCCGAGACGAACAGCGCCAGGCCACGCCCGTCGGGCACGCCCGGGTCGTGCCGAATGCGGCCGACCAACGATTCGTCGACACCGGCGGCGGCCAGCGGAGTCGGCACGTCAACGACCTTGACGCCCGGGGCGCCGTCGAGCAGGTCCCGGGCGCGCTCCGGCGACAACGGTCGCGCGAATTCGGCGTTGATCGATAGCGAGTGGCCGGTGAACACCGGAACCCGCACGCAGGTACCGCTGACTGCCAGGTCGGGGATGCCGAGGATCTTGCGGCTCTCGAAGCGCAGCTTCTGGTCCTCGTCGGTCTCACCGGAACCGTCGTCCAGCACCGATCCGGCCAGCGGCACCACGTTGAACGCGATCGGCGCCACGTAGGTCTTGGGCGCCGGGAAGTCCACCGCGCCGCCGTCGTACACCAGCTGTTCGGCTTCCCCGACGACCGCGCGGGCCTGGGTCAGCAATTCTTCGACGCCGGCGAGGCCGCTACCGGAAACCGCCTGATAGCTGGAGACCACCAGGCGAAGCAGCTGCGCCTCGTCGTGCAGCACCTTGAGCACCGGCATGGCGGCCATCGTCGTGCAGTTGGGATTGGCGATTATGCCCTTGGGGCGACGATGCGCGTCGCGCGTGAAGTTCACTTCCGACACCACCAACGGCACGTCGGGGTCCTTGCGCCAGGCCGAGGAGTTGTCGATCACCGTGACTCCGGCCGCGGCGAATCGCGGCGCCTGCACCAGAGACGTCGTCTTGCCGGCGGAGAACACCGCGATGTCCAGCCCGGACGGGTCCGCCGTCGCGGCGTCTTCGACCTCGATTTCCTGGCCGCGGAATTCCAGCTTGCGGCCCTGCGAGCGGGCCGAGGCAAAGAACCGCACCGTCGTCGCGGGAAAGTCACGCTCGTCGAGGAGCCTGCGCATCACCTGGCCCACCTGACCGGTGGCCCCCACTACGCCTATTGACACGCCGTTCGCACCCATATCTATCTGCCCGTCCCCGCGTAGACCGTCGCCGACTCCTCGCCGCCGAGCCCGAATGCCTCATGCAACGCCACGACGGCCTTGTCTAGTTCGGTGTCGCGGCACAGCACCGAGATCCGGATCTCGGAGGTGGAGATCAGCTCGATGTTGACGCCGACGGCCGCAAGCGCCTCGCAGAAGGTCGCGGTCACGCCGGGATGGCTGCGCATGCCCGCCCCGATCAGCGACACCTTGCCGATGTGGTCGTCGTAGAGCAGCTGGGTGAACCCGATCTCGTCGCGCAGCGCGTCCAGCTTCTCCACCGCGGTGGGTCCGCTGTCGCGCGAGCAGGTGAACGTGATGTCGGTCTTGCCGTCCTCGACCTTGGACACGTTCTGCAGCACCATGTCGATGTTCACGTCGGCGTCGGCGACGGCCCGGAAAACCCTTGCCGCATAACCCGGTATGTCGGGCAGCCCGACGATGGTCACCTTGGCCTCGCTGCGGTCGTGCGCGACGCCGGTCAGGATGGGGTCTTCCATGGCTGTGTCCTTGATCGATCCGGTAACGAGGGTGCCCGGCTTGTCCGAATACGACGAGCGGACGTGCACCGGAATGCCGTAGCGGCGAGCGTATTCCACGCAGCGCAGCATCAGCACCTTGGCGCCGCAGGCCGCCAGCTCGAGCATCTCCTCGAACGTCACGCTGTCCAGCCTGCGGGCGTTGTGCACGATCCTCGGGTCCGCGCTGAAGATGCCGTCCACGTCGGTGTAGATCTCGCAGACGTCGGCGCCGAGCGCGGCGGCCAGGGCGACGGCAGTGGTGTCCGATCCGCCGCGGCCGAGCGTGGTGACGTCGCGGGTGTCCTGGCTGACCCCCTGGAACCCGGCGACCAACACGATGCGGCCTTCGTCGAGCGCGGTCCGCAGCCGTCCCGGCGTCACCTCGATGATCTTCGCGTTGCCGTGGGTGCCGGTGGTGATCACGCCGGCTTGCGAACCGGTGAACGACCGGGCCTGCGCGCCCATCGATTCGATCGCCATGGCCACCAACGCATTGGAGATGCGTTCACCGGCGGTCAGCAGCATGTCGAGCTCCCGTGGCGGCGGGGCCGGGCAGACCTGCTGGGCCAGGTCCAGCAGGTCGTCGGTGGTGTCGCCCATCGCAGAAACTACGACCACCACCTCATTACCCTGCTTTTTGGTCGCGACGATGCGCTCCGCGACGCGGCGGATCCGGTCGGCGTTCGCCACGGATGATCCGCCGTACTTCTGCACGACGAGCGCCACTGTTTCCCTTCCCCGCTGGCATTTAAGTCCACAACAGGATACGTGGGAGCGCATCCGGATTTTCCGACCGGATGCCTGTGCGCTCAGGGCTTTGCGTGTGCGCTCAAGGCGAGAATTTCGCGATTTTCCCGCCCTGGACGCACAGGCAAAGCCGTCACCGCACACTCGATGCCCGGGGGTCACCAGACAACTTTCGCGGAATTTTCCCTGACGGCGCCGATCACGGTAGAGTGCAGACCGTGCAGCGGGTGCTCCTCCTCGGACGCCGCGACGGGGTCTGACCAAGACCGGCTTCCCGTCGCGGGAGTTCGCGATGCGCCGGTCTGAGGTTCCTTCTCATCCCCGGAGCAACTACCGTGACCAATCCAGATTCGCCCGACGTCTATAAGTCGGCGCGCACCATCGCCAAACCCGCGGGCCCGCCGGGGCCCGGCCAGCCCGCGTGGAATCCCCAGCGCGGTTCGTCGATGCCGATCGGCCGGTATCGGCCCTTCGCCGAGGAAGTCGAGCCCCTCCGCGTGGCCGATCGCACCTGGCCAGACCGGGTCATCGCCCGCGCCCCGCTGTGGTGCGCCGTGGACCTGCGCGACGGCAACCAGGCGCTGATCGACCCGATGAGCCCGGCCCGCAAGCGCCGCATGTTCGACCTGCTGGTGCGGATGGGCTACAAGGAGATCGAGGTCGGGTTCCCGTCGGCCAGCCAGACCGACTTCGACTTCGTCCGCGAGATCATCGGCGACGGCGCCATTCCCGACGACGTCACGATCCAGGTGCTGACCCAGTGCCGGCCGGAGCTGATCGAGCGCACCTTCCAGGCATGTGAGGGCGCGCCACGAGCGATCGTCCACTTCTACAACTCGACGTCGATCCTGCAGCGCCGCGTGGTCTTCCGCGCCGACCGGGCCGCGGTCCAGGCCATCGCGACCGACGGCGCCCGCAAGTGCGTCGAGGAGGCCGCCAAGCACCCGGGCACGCAGTGGCGGTTCGAGTACTCACCGGAGTCCTACACGGGCACGGAACTGGAGTACGCCAAGCAGGTGTGCGACGCCGTCGGCGAAATCATCCAGCCGACACCGCAGAATCCGATCATCTTCAACCTGCCGGCCACCGTGGAGATGGCGACGCCCAACGTCTACGCCGACTCGATCGAGTGGATGAGCCGCAATCTGGCCAACCGGGAGTCGGTCATCCTGAGCCTGCATCCGCACAACGACCGCGGAACCGCCGTCGCCGCAGCCGAATTGGGCTACCAGGCGGGCGCCGACCGGATCGAGGGCTGCCTGTTCGGCAACGGGGAGCGCACCGGCAACGTGTGCCTGGTGACGCTGGGGCTGAACCTGTTCTCCCGCGGCGTGGACCCGCAGATCGACTTCTCGAACATCGACGAGATCCGCCGCACCGTGGAGTACTGCAACCAGCTGCCGGTGCCCGAGCGTCACCCCTACGGCGGGGACCTGGTCTACACCGCGTTCTCCGGCAGCCATCAGGACGCCATCAACAAGGGCCTGGACGAGATGAAGATTGCCGCAGATGAGGCCGCCGCCGACGTAGACGACATGCTCTGGCAGGTGCCGTATCTGCCGATCGACCCCAAGGACGTCGGGCGCACCTACGAGGCGGTGATCCGGGTCAACTCGCAGTCCGGCAAGGGCGGGGTGGCCTACATCATGAAGGCGGATCACGGCCTGGCGCTGCCGCGACGGCTGCAGATCGAGTTTTCTCAGGTGATCCAAAAGATCGCGGAGGGCACGGCTGGCGAGGGTGGCGAGGTCTCGCCGAAGGAGATGTGGGAGGCGTTCTCCGAGGAGTACCTGGCGCCGGTGCGACCGCTGGAGCGGATCAAGCAGCGCGTCGACGCCTCCGAGGAGGACAGCGGCACGACCACCATCGCCGCGACCGTCAAGATCGACGGCGTGGAGACGGAGATCAGCGGTGCCGGCAACGGCCCGCTCGCCGCTTTCGTCGACGCGCTGGGACACGTCGGGTTCGAGGTGGCCGTCCTGGATTACTCCGAGCACGCGATGAGCGCCGGCGACGACGCGCAGGCGGCGGCGTACGTCGAGGCTTCGGTTCACGGGCGCACGGTGTGGGGCGTCGGCATTGCGCCGTCGATCACCACCGCGTCGCTTCGGGCCGTGGTGTCAGCGGTGAACCGGGCGTCCCGCTAGTGCCGATCGCCAGCGCGGCGCTGGCGCCGGGCGCCGCGGGTCGGCACCATCGGGCCTAGGCGTCGAAGAACGCGCGCAGCAGTCGGTCGACGAGCCCCGCCGGGTCGTCATCGCTTGGCATCGTGAGCTTGCTGAAGGCGTAGCCGTTGAGCAGGCGGCTCAGTTCCTCCATTTGCCGCGGCTCTGGGGTGAAGCCCGCCGCCTCGAAGATGAGGGTGGCGGACTTCACCGCGGCGGCCTGCAGGTCTTTGAGGAAGGGCTGCAACGCCGGCCGGCGCGTGCCCTCCATGAACAGCTCGAACCGAGCCAGCGTGTAGCGGCGGGCCTGCTCGTCGGGATCGGAGAGCATCCGCGTCAGCAGCGCTTTGACGCCGTCGCGGGTGAGCGACCCGATCGCGCCCCGCAAGGCCTCGACGCGCTGCCAATGCAGATCGACGGTGCGCGCCGCGGTGGCTTCGAGCAAGGCCTGGCGCGTGCGGAGGTAGTTCGATGTGGTGCCCGCGGGCAGACCCGCCCGCTCGTCGACCCGGCGATGCGTCAGACCCCCGACGCCCGTATCGGCGAGGATGCAGATCGCGGCGTCGAGGATCTGCGCGCGGCGCTCTGGGTTCGGTGGCATCAGTCTTTGTAGCGCAGCCGCCAGAACATCGTCAGGAACGCCGGATACACCGCGATCAGCAACAGGTAGCTGAACCACGACGGAAACCACATGTAGATCGAAAGGTCCTTGGCCACGTAGGAGCAGTACACGTGTAGCGGGACGCTGCCGGCGATGTAAACGAGCGACGCCGTGAAGAACGCCCGATGCCGCTTGTTGGCGAACCGCACGCGCCGCCACACCAGGATGCCGGTGACGGCCGCGTACGACATCGGGATGAGCAGGATCCGGTCCGTCGCCAAGGTCATGGCGTATTTCAGCGTGAGGTCGTCCCCGAAGATCACCCGGTAGAGGTGGATGAGCACGCCGAGCGAAATGGTCAGCATGGCCGCCTGGCGGAAGAAGTAGCCGCGCCGGCGGTACGCGGCCCACCAAGAGCGCCTATGTACTACGTCTGTAGTGGTTGTCATGCCGCAAACTATACTACTACGGCTGTAGTGATGCAAGGGGTTGCTCAGAACAGCGCGAGCTGCGAGTGGGCCGTGGTGACGTCGGTGAATTCCTCCATGCTGGTGCCGCCCGCGACGGCTCCGACGCAGTGCATGAACTGCGCGTCGGACACCACCGGGACCCCCAGCTGTCGGGCGTGATAGCCCTTGCCCTGTTCGAGGGCGGCGTCGTTGCAGACCACCAGCGAGGTCTCCTCGTCCACGACGTCGCTGTAGGCCAGCCCGGCGTGCAAGATCCGCTCGACCAGTTCCTCGTGAGTGCGTGCCACCTCGGCGGCCAGCGCCACCCGCATGCCCTGGACCAGCGGCCTGCCGCGAACATACGGCCCCGGGTTGAGATAGGCGCACGGCATCCGCGACGCCAGCACCTTCAACGGGCGCAGCTCGTCGTGGGTCACCCGCCCGTTCGGCCACTGGCGCCGGGTCACCGGCCGCACCGGCAGCCAGACGTTGCGTTCGCGCGCCCGCTCGAGCGCCGACTCCAGCACGCCGGTCAGCACCAATGCGTCGTCGAAGGCGTCGTGCGGCCGCTCCTGGATCACGCCCCAATGCGCCGCGAGCGTCTCCAGCCGCAGATTGTCGACCCCGAGGTCCAGCCGCCGCGCCAGCTCGACCGTGCACATGACGTTGTCAACGGGAAGCTCGGCCTCGGCGAGCTCGGCCTCGGCGGCCAGGAACGCGTAGTCGAAGGCGACGTTGTGCGCGACCAGCGTGCGCCCGCGCAGCACCTCTCCGAGGTCACCGACGATGTCGCCGAATTGCGGCTGGTCCTCGAGCATGGCGGCGGTCAGGCCGTGCACATGGGTGGGGCCGGGGTCCACGCCGGGATTGAGCAGGCTGACCACGGATTGCTCGACCCGGCCGTTCGCGTCGAGGCCGAGCGCGGCGACGCTGATGATTCGCGCCTGACCCGGCCGAAAGCCCGAGGTCTCGACATCGATGACGGCCCAGCCCCCGCCCGGCTCGCCGGCCGGCCACCCCCAGGACACCCGGTTCATGAACTGAGGATGGCACGGCAGGCCGACATCGCCGGTTCGCTGCGAGTCGTGTCGTGCGTGAAACTTGATGAGGGCGACCCGCTGCGCCCGGCGCAAGCGCCGCGCTTGCGATCGCCCTAAATCCGACGAGGGCGACCCGCTGCGCCCGGCGCAAGCGCCGCGCTTGCGATCGCCCTAAACTGCGCGGGTGGTTACCGCCCGTGCACGCCTGGCCCTCGCCGCGGGAGCGAGCGCGCGGTGGGCGTCGCGGGTCACCGGGCGCGGGGCCGGGGCCATGATCGGCGGCCTGGTCGCGATGACGCTGGACCGCTCGGTGCTGCGCCAGCTCGGGGCCGGTCGGCGCACCGTCGTCGTCACCGGCACCAACGGCAAGTCGACCACCACGCGGATGGCGGCGGCCGCGCTCGGGACCCTGGGCCCGGTGGCCACCAACGCCGAGGGCGCCAACATGGATGCCGGCCTGGTGGCCGCGCTGGCCGCCGACCGGCGGGCCGGGCTGGCGGTGCTGGAAGTCGACGAGATGCACGTACCGCACGTCTCGGATGCGGTGGAACCCGGCGTCATCGTGCTGCTCAATCTCTCGCGTGACCAGCTGGACCGGGTCGGCGAGATCAACGTGATCGAACGCACGCTGCGGGCCGGCCTGGCGCGGCACCCGAACGCGGTCGTCGTCGCCAACTGCGACGACGTGCTGATGACCTCCGCCGCCTACGACAGCCCCAACGTGGTGTGGGTGGCCGCGGGCGGCGCGTGGGCGAACGACTCGGTCAGCTGTCCACGCAGCGGCGAGGTCATCGTCCGGGACCAGGGGCACTGGTACTCCACAGGTGCCGACTTCAAGCGGCCCAGCGCACAGTGGTGGTTCGACGACGAGACGCTGTATGGCCCCGACGGCCTGGCCCTGCCGATGCGGTTGGCGCTGCCGGGCGCGGTGAACCGGGGCAACGCCGCCCACGCCGTGGCCGCCGCGGTCGCCCTGGGCGCCGACGCGGTCGCCGCGGTTGCTGCTGTCTCCGAGGTCGACGAGGTCGCCGGGCGCTACCGGAGGGTCCGGATCGGCGAGCACGACGCGCGGATCCTGCTGGCCAAGAACCCGGCCGGTTGGCAGGAGGCGCTGTCGATGGTGGACAAGCACGCGGGCGGGGTGGTCATCGCGGTCAACGGGCAGGTGCCCGACGGTGAGGACCTGTCGTGGCTGTGGGATGTGCGCTTCGAGCACTTCGAGGAGACGGCCGTGGTGGCCGCCGGCGAACGCGGCACCGACCTGGCGGTGCGCCTGGGATACGCGGGGGTCGAACACACGCTGGTGCACGACACCGTGGCGGCCATCGCGTCGTGCCCACCCGGGCGGGTAGAGGTCGTCGCCAACTACACCGCGTTCCTTCAGCTGCAGCGGAGGCTGGCGCGTCATGGCTGACTCGGTGGTTCGGATCGGGCTGGTGTTGCCCGACGTCATGGGCACCTACGGCGACGGCGGCAACGCCGTGGTGCTGCGCCAACGGCTGATGCTGCGGGGCATCGCCGCCGAGATCGTCGAGATCACGCTGGCCGAGCCGGTGCCGGACTCGCTGGACGTCTACACGCTGGGCGGGGCGGAGGACTACGCGCAACGGCTGGCCACCAAGCACCTGCTTCAGTACTCGGGCCTGCAGCGCGCGGCCGCCCGGGACACACCCGTGCTGGCGATCTGTGCGGCCATCCAGATACTCGGCCACTGGTACGAGACGTCGTCGGGAGAACGGGTCGACGGCGTCGGCATGCTCGATGCGACCACGTCGCCACAGGACGCGCGCAGCATCGGTGAGCTGGTCAGCAGGCCGCTGCTGGCCGGCCTGACCCAGCCCCTCACCGGCTTCGAAAACCACCGGGGCGGCACCACCCTGGGGCCCGCGGCGTCGCCGCTGGGCGCGGTGCTCAAGGGCGGGGGCAACCGCGCCGGCGACGGGATTGACGGCGCGGTGCAGGGCAGCGTGGTCGCGACCTACATGCACGGGCCGTGCCTGGCCCGCAACCCGGAGCTGGCCGACCTGCTGCTCAGCAAAGTGGTGGGTGAGCTGCCGCCGCTGCAGCTGCCCGAGGTGGACCTGCTGCGCCGCGAGCGGCTGCACGCCTAAGCCATCTGCTCCGCGACACTTAAGCGGCTGCGACGACACGCCGGAGCGAGTCGCAGGGGTTGATATCTCGCGGCATCCCCGGCGCCGGGCCTCGCGGAACACCGCTAGCTGCGCTCCAAGAATCCTTCAAGGATCCGTCTAGGGCCATCGCCCAGCCTTTTCTCAACGCACCGACCGAGAAAAGGAACCCCATGAGCAACGCGAGAACCAGGGTCGCCCACGCGGCACGCATGATCGGGCTCGCGGCCGTGTTGAGCGCGGCCGCCGGCTCGATGGTTGCTTTCGCCGGTGCGGCCGACGCCGCGCCGGCCGCTCCCTCCCCGCGCCACGAGGGGATGCATGGCGACCCGGCCGCCGCCGCGCCCTTCTGGCGCTACCAGCAGCAGGACCTCGACTGCGGGGAGATGGCGGTTGCCGACGTGGTCGGCCAGATCACCGGCCACCAGCCCACCGAGGACGAGATCACCGGCGTAGCTGGAAACACCCCGAGCGTGAGCCGCCCCGGTCCCATCTACAAGCCCAGCGGCAAAACCAAAAACTCAGACCTGCCCGTACTGCTGGCGCACTACGGCATTCCGGCGGCCGTGGTCCACACCAACATCCGCTCCCTCGAGCAGGACCTGGACCAGGGGCACAAGGTGATCGTCGGGCTCAACGACAAGACCATCTGGAACGACCCCGGCGACCGCAGCCAGGAAAACCACTTCGTGGTCGTCATCGGCATCGACACCCAAGCCAATGTGGTGCACCTCAACGACAGCGGCATCACGGCCGGCCGCGACGAACAGGTTCCCATCGCCACCTTCGAAGCGGCGTGGAACACCAGCAACAACTTCGCCGTCGTGACCAAGTGATCAGCATCTGACTAGCGTCAGGGGTGGCGCCCCGTCAGACCATCGCCCGGCGGCCGGTGAGCGCGCGGCCCAGGGTCAGCTCGTCGGCGAACTCCAAGTCGCCGCCCATCGGCAGCCCCGACGCGATCCGCGTCACCGTCAGGCCGGGGATGTCGCGCAGCATCCGAACCAGGTAGGTGGCGGTCGCCTCCCCCTCGGTGTTGGGGTCGGTGGCGATGATCACCTCGGTGATGTCGACGTCGTCGACGCGCTCACCGATGCGGGTAAGCAGCTCGCGGATGCGCAGCTGGTCGGGACCCACCCCGGACAGCGGATCGAGCGCACCGCCCAGGACGTGGTAGCGGCCGCGGAATTCGCGGGTGCGCTCGACGGCCTGAATGTCCCTGGGCTCCTCGACGACGCACACCTGCGAGCCGTCCCGGCGGGAATCGGCGCAGATGCGGCAACGCTCGTCGTCGGAGACGTTGCCGCACACCGCGCAGAACCGCACGCCGTCGCGGACCTTCGCCAGCACCGCGGTCAGCCGGTCGATCTCCGGCGGTTCGACCGACAACAGGTGGAACGCGATGCGCTGCGCGCTCTTGGGCCCGATGCCCGGCAGTTTGCCGAGCTCGTCGATCAGATCCTGGACGGGTCCCTCAAACATGTCGGTATAACGTCTAGAGCCCCGGCAGGCGAGTGGGTGGCGCCGGCGGTTTGGGCTGCGGGGCGCCCATGCCACCGGCGAGCGCGCCCAGCCGCTCCTGCGCCATCTTGGTGACCTGCTGAGAGGCGTCGCCCATGGCGCCGACGATCAAGTCCTGCAGGGTCTCGATGTCCGCGGGGTCGACGACCTTGGGATCGATCTGCACGCCGACCACCTCGCCGCTGCCCTTGACGACGACCTTTACCAGGCCCCCACCGGCCTCACCGTGCACCTCGGCGTTGGCGAGCTGTTGCTGGGCTTCCAGCAGCTTTTGCTGCATCTGCTGCGCCTGGGCGAGCAGCGCCGACATATCGCCTCCGGGTTGCATGACAATCCCCTCGCATCTTGGTCTCGAGTTGGTTTCGCCTGTCGGTGTCCGGCGATTCGAAACACCCAGCGTAGACCGCGTGACGCTACCTTTGCGCCGTGGACCTACGAGTGAGCAGGCGTGTCGGAATCAGATTGGTGGTCGGTGCGCTGGTTGCCGCCTCGACGGCGATCATGCCGAGGGCGACCGCGGTCCCGTCCAACATCGCCGGCATGGTCGTCTTCATCGACCCCGGCCACAACGGCTCGAATGACGCCTCCATCAGCCGCCAGGTGCCCACCGGGCGCGGCGGCACGAAGGACTGCCAGGCCAGCGGGACGTCGACCAACACCGGATACGGGGAGCACACCTTCACCTGGGACACCGCGCTGCGGGTCCGTGCCGAGCTCAATGCCCTGGGCGTCCGGACCGCCATGTCGCGCGCCAACGACACCGGCCTGGGACCGTGCGTCGATGAGCGGGCCAACATGGCCAATGCGTTGCGCCCCAACGCGATCCTGAGCATCCACGCCGACGGCGGCCCGCCGTCCGGGCGGGGCTTTCATGTCAACTACTCGGCCCCACCGCTGAACCAGGCGCAGGCCGGGCCCTCTGTGCAGTACGCCAGAATCATGCGCGACCAGTTGCAGGCCTCGGGCATTCCGCCCGCCAACTACATCGGCCAGGACGGTTTGTACGGACGATCGGACCTCACCGGCCTGAACCTGGCGCAGTATCCGTCGGTCCTCGTCGAGTGCGGCAACATGAAGAATCCCGTGGATTCGGCGCTGACGGAGTCGGCAGATGGCAGGCAGAAATACGCCGACGCGCTGGTCCGCGGCGTCGCGGGCTTCCTGGCCACCCAGGGCCAGGCGCGCTAGCTTTCCAGTTCCTTCTTCAGATTCGTCAGCACCTCCGATTGAATCCTCTTCAGCCCCAAGGGGGCAAAGGTTTTCTCGAAGAAGCCCTTGACGCCGCCCGCGCCGGTCCAGGTGGTCTTCACCGTGACGCTGGACCCCGGTCCGGCAGGAGCCACCGTCCAGTTGATGACCATGGACGAGTTCGCATCCTTCTCGATGACGGTGTGGCCGGCCACGTCGACGTTCACCTGCACGTCGCGCACCCGTGATTTGGTGGCCTGCAGCTTCCACTTGGCGACGGTGCCCGCACCCTGGCCGCCCTGCAGCACCTCATACTCGCTGTACTGCGCGGACAGGATCTTCGGGCGCATCTTCTGGTAGTCCGCGACCGCGGCAAGGGTGGCCTCGGGCTCGACGTTGATCAAGATCGTGCTGGCTGCGCTCACCTGGCCCATCGAGGTCCGACCCCTCTTTCGATGTCGATGTGATGCCGCCGCGCGCGGGTGCACCGGCTGTTTCCGAAGACTAGGGTATATCTGGTGCCTATCCCTGGATCTGCACTTTCGGCTCACGCAGCGGGCGTTGACCGGTTGATGGCGAGTTATCGATCCATCCCCGTAACGTCCGCCGTCCGGCTCGCGAAGCCCACCTCAAACCTATTCCGCTCCCGCACCAAACGCGATGCGCGCGGCCTGGACACCTCCGGCCTGACCGGCGTTCTCTCCGTCGATCCCGAAACCCGCACCGCCGACGTGGCCGGCATGTGCACCTACGAGGACCTGGTGGCCGCCACCCTGCCGTGCGGCCTTTCGCCATTGGTGGTTCCGCAGCTGAAGACCATCACCCTCGGCGGCGCGGTCAGCGGCCTGGGCATCGAATCGGCGTCATTTCGCAACGGCCTGCCGCACGAGTCGGTGCTGGAGATGGATATCCTCACCGGCGCGGGCGAGTTGCTCACCGCGTCCCGCGCCCAGCACGCCGACCTGTTCCGCGCCTTTCCCAATTCCTATGGGACACTTGGATATTCGACGAGACTTCGGATCGAACTGGAGCCCGTCGCGCCGTTTGTGGCGCTGCGGCACGTCCGATTCCGCTCGCTGCCCGAACTGGTCGCGGCGATGGAACGCATCATCGATACCGGCGGGCAGGGCGGCACCCCGGTGGACTATCTGGACGGCGTGGTATTCAGCCCCGACGAAAGCTACCTGTGCGTGGGCCGGCGGACCACCACCCCGGGTCCGGTCAGCGACTACACCGGGAAAAACATTTACTACCAATCGATTCAGCACGACTCGGTTGGGGTGGAAGCCACCAAGGACGACCGGTTGACGATCCACGACTACCTGTGGCGCTGGGACACCGACTGGTTTTGGTGCTCACGCGCGTTCGGCGTGCAGAACCCACGGGTGCGACGGTGGTGGCCGCGCCGCTACCGGCGCAGCAGCGTCTACTCGAAGCTCATCGCCCTGGACCAGCGCCTCGGCATCGCCGACCGGATCGACAAGCGGAATGGCCGTCCGGCGCGCGAGCGGGTGGTGCAGGACATCGAGGTGCCGGTCGAACGGACCTGCGGATTCTTGGAATGGTTCCTGGACAACGTGCCCATCACGCCGATCTGGTTGTGCCCGCTGCGGCTGCGCGATCAGGACCGCTGGCCGCTGTACCCGATGCGGCCGGATCACACCTACGTCAATATCGGGTTCTGGTCCTCGGTACCGGCCGGCGCAGCCGACGGTGTGACGAACCGCACGATCGAGGCGAAGGTGAGCGAGCTCGACGGGCACAAGTCGCTGTACTCCGACTCCT
>NZ_JAOPWB010000065.1 GCF_025965855.1 Mycobacterium sp.
AGCTGCCGTTGATCCAGTTCCATAGCCACGGGATCGAGTGTTTCTGACATCGTCAGTCCTTCCCGCCAAGCTCACGCTCGGCGTGTCAGACCAAGATCAGATCCACCGTTGTTCTGACAGTCCCAGCTAGCCTGGATTTTTCGCGGGTCGTGGTGTGATGTGGGGTGTTGAATAGCGAAAGTGCCTGTCCTGCAAGCAATAATGAGACTTCTCTAGGGTCCACGATTCCGAGCGGGAAGGCACTTCGCGGGTGAAGGGTATCGCAGCACGGCCACGGGTGAAAGTGTCCGCCGACGGCCAGGGTGTGGTGTCGCATGCCGGGGTGGGGATTCTGCGGGAGTTGGCGGAGTTGACCGGGCTCTGCGCGCAGGTGACGGCCTCGTTGGCCGACACCTATCGAGGGCCGTGGATTCATGCTCCCGGAGATGTGTTCGGCGATCTGGTGGCCGCGGTCGCCGACGGGGCGGACTGTGTCGATGGGGTCGGTCAGCGGTGCGCAGATCGTGAACATGTCTTTGGGCCGGCGGCCTCGACGACCACGATGTGGCGGCTGGTCGACGAACGCATTGACGCTGCTCACCTGCCCGGTGTCCGTGCCGCCCGCGCGGCTGCACGATCGACAGCGTGGGCGGCCGGGGCGGCGCCGCCGTCGGGGTGGTTGCACGTCGATGTCGATGCCACGATCACCATCGACCACTCCGACAACAAGGAGAATGCGGCCGCGACCTGGAAGAAGACCTGGGGCCATCACCCGCTGCTGGTGTTCTTGGACCGTCGCGAGATCGCCGGCGGCGAAGCCTTGGCCGGGCTGCTGCGACCGGGCAATGCCGGCTCCAACACTGCCGCCGACCACGTGAAGGTGCTCCGGTGGGCGCTGGAATCGTTGCCGGTGGCTTACCGCCGGGACCCCGCCGATCCTGGGGCGCCGCAGATTCTGGTGCGCTCCGATTCCGCCGGTGCCACCCACACCTTCGCCGACCCCTGCCGAGAAGCCCGGGTGGGATTCTCCTTCGGCTACCCCGTCGATGCCCGGGTCCGCGACGCGACCGACACCCTCAACATCAGCGACAGCTGGTACCCGGCGATCGATTCCGACGGCGACATCCGTGACGGTGCCTGGGTCGCTGAAGCCACTGACCTGGTGGACATGAGTAGCTGGCCGGTTGGGACCAGGCTGATCCTGTGCAAAGAGCGTCCCCATCCCGGCGCCCAGTTGCGGTTCACCGACGCCGACGGGGACCGCATCACCGCCTTCATCACCGACACCGGCCCCGGGGTGGTGCCCGGCCAGCTCGCGGGCCTGGAACTGCGTCACCGCCAACACGCCCGCGTCGAGGACCGCATCCGCGAGGCCAAGGCCACCGGCCTGACCAACTTGCCGTTCCACTCGTTTGACGCCAACGCTGCCTGGCTGGAAATCATCCTGGCCGCAACAGATCTGGTGGCCTGGTCGAAACTGATCGGCTTCACCGATCATCGCGAACTTACAACCTGTGAGATCGACACGTTCCGCTACCGCGTGCTGCACGTCGCCGCCCGCATCACCCGCAGCGCCCGACAAACCCGGCTGCGCATCGACTCCACCTGGCGGTGGGCCAAGGCGATCCCCGCCGCCTGGACACGCATCCGCGGCGCATTCACCTAAAACCCGACGCCCAGACCACACGAAACGAAAGAACCCCACCGGCCCTGGAAAGCCCGCACACCCGACGCGACACCGGGCACCTCGCCGCGCCCGCCCGCCACAAACAACCGGCACAAACCCGCCGAAACCGATGAACCACACCCCCGGCCTCGACGCATGCAGAATCGAGGTTAGTGCGCGGCGCTGGTCCCGGCGCTGGTTGCGGGGTGATCGGGGAACGGTGAGGACCATCTTGCCAATGTTTTCCCCGCGGAACAGGCCGCTGATCGCTGCGGGCGGCGCGTCGAGTCCTGGCGTTGGGTCTCCGGGGGGTTCAACTTCCGGTCGACCCAATCAGAGGCGGTCGAGGGCGGCCGGCAGGGCATCAGCGAATTGCAGCGGTGACTAGCTCTGCAAAGTCAGACCGTTGTGAACAAGGTCTTGATGCTGACCGTCCAGGCGGTGTCGTCGTCGTCGGTGGAGATCAGGCTCCAATCAGCCAAAAACACACTCGAATCGGCGGTGTGTCCAACGACACTGAATCCCCCTTCGGCGAAAACCGTTTCTAAGTCTAACGGAGAAGGCAATGAAGGAGCAGGTTGAGAAATGCTAGTTGCACATCACAGCAATGGTCGCGTGCCCGCCGAGGTTTCGTTGACGGACATTGATCTTGGCTCGTGGGACTTCTGGGCCCTTGATGACGAGGTCCGCGACGGAGCTTTCGCAACCCTTCGTCGCGAGGCGCCGGTCAGATTCTTCCCGCTTCTTGTGCGTAAGGGCGAGCAGCCTGGGGCAGGCCATTGGGCACTGACAAGATTTGATGACGTACAGTACGCCAGCCGTCATCCCGAGACTTTCAGTTCCTATCCCAATTTCACGATCAGCAATCTCAATCCGCAAGTGGCCGAGTACACCAGCTCGATGTTGGCGCTGGATGATCCGCGTCACCAGCGGTTGCGCTCGATCGTCGGCCGGGCATTCACGCCCAAAGTACTGGCAAGGATCGAAG
>NZ_JAOPWB010000274.1 GCF_025965855.1 Mycobacterium sp.
GGTGCGGATGCGCCCTGCCTCGCTCGACGAAGTCCTCGGCCAGGATCACCTGCTGCAGCCGAACTCGCCGATGCGCCGCCTGGTAGAGGGATCGGGCGCGGCGTCGGTCATCCTCTACGGCCCGCCCGGCACCGGCAAGACCACGCTGGCGTCGCTGATCTCGCAGTCGACGGGCCGCCGGTTCGAGGCGCTCTCGGCGCTGTCGGCCGGGGTCAAGGAAGACCGCGCCGTGATCGACACCGCGCGACGCGCCGCCGCGCACGGCGAGCAGACCGTGCTGTTCATCGACGAGGTGCACCGCTTTTCCAAGACCCAGCAGGACGCGTTGCTGGCCGCCGTGGAGAACCGGGTGGTGCTTTTGGTGGCGGCGACGACGGAGAACCCCTCGTTCTCGGTGGTGGCGCCGCTGCTGTCCCGGTCGCTGATCCTGCAGCTGCGGCCGCTGACCTCCGACGACATCCGCACCGTGGTGCAGCGCGCGATCGATGACCCCCGCGGCCTGGGCGGCCGGGTCGCGGTGCAGCCCGAGGCCGTCGACCTCCTCGTGCAGCTGGCCGCCGGTGATGCCCGCCGCGCCCTGACCGCGCTGGAGGTCGCCGCCGAGGCCAACGACGCGGTCAGCGTCGAGACCATCGAGCAGTCCCTGGACAAGGCCGCCGTGCGCTACGACCGCGACGGCGACCAGCACTACGACGTCGTCAGCGCCTTCATCAAGTCGGTGCGCGGCTCCGACGTCGACGCCGCGCTGCACTACCTGGCCCGCATGCTGGTGGCGGGGGAGGACCCGCGGTTCGTCGCGCGCCGGCTGATGATCCTGGCCAGCGAGGACGTCGGCATGGCCGACCCGACCGCGCTGCAGACCGCGGTCGCCGCCGCCCAGACCGTGGCGCTGATCGGCATGCCCGAGGCCCAGCTGACGCTGGCGCACGCCACCATCCATCTGGCCACCGCGCCGAAGTCCAACGCCGTCACCACCGCGCTGACGGCGGCGATGGACGACATCAGGACCGGCAAGGCCGGCCTGGTCCCGCCCCATCTGCGCGACGGGCACTACTCCGGTGCCGCGGCGCTGGGCAACGCCCAGGGCTACAAATACTCCCACGACGCCCCGGATGGTGTTGCCGCCCAACAATATCCGCCCGACGAGCTGGTGGGCGTGGACTACTATCGGCCGACCGGCCGCGGCGGCGAACGTGAGATGGCCGGCCGACTGGACCGGCTGCGCGCGATCATCCGTAGGAGGGGACGAACATGAAAACCTTCACCGACGAGGAGATGGGCCGGCTGCTGCCCACCACCAGGCCCTACAGTGTCGTCATCCTCAAGCGCGGCCCCAGGTTCGGTGGCGAGTCGTCGCCAGGGGTCATCTGGGAGCACGGCCGGCGCAACTTCGGCCTGCGCGACGACGGCGTGCTGGCGGTGGTGCTGCGGGTCGCCGACGAGTCCGACGTCTGCGGTATCGGGGTGTTCGCCGCGACGGTCGACGAGACCACCGCGATCATGGCCGACGACCCCGGGGTGGCGGCGGGCGTGTTCACCTATCAGGTGCACGAGTGCCGCGGATTCCCCGGGGACGCGCTGCCCTAGCGGCTAGACCGCGCGCTTAGACCAGCTCGGGCACCCGCAGGTGGGCGATCGCCAGCTCGAACTCCGCCACGTCGACCACCTCGGCGCCCAGATCCCGGACGCGCCTGCTGCGCAGCTCGGTGGCCCGATCGCGGTTTCGGGCCATCGCGTCCATGCTGTCGAACGTCGAGCAAGCCACCGCCCGCCGGCACGCGGGGTGGTCGACCATCAGACTGGCGCTGCAGAACCCGTCGAGGTTCTCGAGTTCCGGAAGCACCGAGGACCGGTAGAAGTTCAGGGATCGATTCAGCTGATCCGGCACCACCTTGAGCCAGGTGGCCCGCACGCACGCGCCGTCCAGCGAGCGGTGGTCGCGGTGCAGCATGGCGATGTCCCACTCTTCGACCTTGGCGCTGCCGTCGAACATCAACGCGGCGCGGTCGCGGACCGGGGCCACCCGCTCGGCGCCGGCGCGCATCGCTTCCATCGTCTGCCAGGCGCTGGTCGCGATGCATCTGCCGGACTGGCGGTCCACCAACAGCGACAACCCGACATACCCGTTCATCTCCCGCAGGGCGGGCATGACGACATCACGAACGTGCGCAATGCCAATGTCGACCGACAGAGGTTGCGCCTGAATGGTGGTGGAGCGTGCGTACACGGTCGACCCCTCCTATGTCGGGGTAGCGCCCCGGTGGCGCCACCGGTCCGATAGATACCTTCCTCCTACCGCTGATCCCAGGCAATGGGTGCCGGGATCAGGCCAGCTCGGGTACCCGCAAGTGCGCTAGCGCCAGCTCGAACTCGCGCTCGTCGAGTTCCTCGACGCCCGCCTCTCGCATCGACGCGATCTTGAGGGCGGTTGCCTGATCCCTGTTGCGCTCCATCGCGTCGAGGCTGTCGAACGTCACGGAAGCCACGCCGCGCCCGGATGCGCGGTCGACCAGCAGGCTGGCGCTGCAGAACCCGTCGAGGTCCTCGAGCTGGGGCAGGACGGACGACTTGTAGTGCTCGATGCCTTGGTCCATTCGATCCTGCGGCACCTTGACCCAGGTCGCACGGACGCGCGCACCGTTGGGCGCGTTGTGATCACGGTGCAGCGCCGCGATCTCCCACTCGTCGGTGTCCGCCGTCCCGCCGAACATTTGCGCGGCCCGATCACGGATCGGCCTTAGCTCTTCCGCGCTGGCGCGCATGGCCTCCTCGGTCTCCCAGGCACTGGTGGCGATGCACCGGCCGGACTGCCGGTCGACCAAAAGGGATACGCCGACAAACCCCGCCATGCCCTGGAGCACGGGCATAACCTCGTCGCGAACGTGCGCAATTCCCGCGTCGATGGACGACGGTTGCGCCTGGACAGTGGTAGAGCGTGCGTACACGATCCACCCCCTCTTTGTTCGGGGCGGCGCCCCGGTGGCGCCACCGGTCCAGGAGTTACCTTCCTCCTAGCGGTTACCAGTGGCAATGCCCCCCGGGGGTGTGGCCGCCCTCACAAACGATTGGCCGGTCATGCTGGCCTCGCCGTAGGCTTGACCGGGTGCATACCGATGTGCTGGAGGTCGATACCGCCCGTTGCTGCATCGTCGATCTGACCGATGCGGTGCGCCGGTTCTGCTTCAGCTACGGCGACGGCCTGTGCAACGTGTTCGTCCCGCACGCGACGGCCGGGGTCGCGATCATCGAGACCGGCGCCGGCTCCGACGAAGACCTGATCGACACGCTGGAACGGCTGTTGCCACGCGACGACCGCTATCGGCACGCGCATGGATCGCCCGGCCACGGCGCCGACCACGTGCTGCCAGCGATCGTCGCGCCGTCGGTGACGGTGCCGGTCGCCAGCGGGGATCCGCAGCTGGGCACTTGGCAAAGCATCGTGCTGGTTGACCTCAACCGGGACAACCCGCGGCGCTCGGTGCGGTTGAGCTTTTTGGAGGGTTAGCGCCCCCGAGCCCCTTAGGTCCCGTGCGGACGGCACCAAATAGGCTGGCAATAGCAGTCACAGCAACAGGAAGAAGCGAACTAAAAGTGCAGACACACGAGATCAGGAAGCGATTCCTCGATCATTTCGTGAAGGCTGGCCACACCGAGGTGCCGAGCGCCTCGGTGATCCTCGACGACCCCAACCTGCTGTTCGTCAACGCCGGGATGGTCCAGTTCGTGCCGTTCTTCCTGGGCGCGCGCACACCGCCGTATGCGACGGCCACCAGCATCCAAAAGTGCATCCGCACGCCCGATATCGACGAGGTGGGCATCACCACCCGGCACAACACCTTCTTCCAGATGGCCGGCAACTTTTCCTTCGGCGACTACTTCAAGCGCCGCGCGATCGAGCTGGCCTGGTCGCTGCTAACCAACCCCATCGACGACGAAGCCGACGGCGGATACGGCCTGGACCCCGAAAGACTCTGGGCTACAGTCTATTTCGATGACGACGAGGCATTTGGACTGTGGCGCGAGATCGCCGGCCTGCCGGCGGAGCGGATCCAGCGCCGCGGCATGGAGGACAACTACTGGTCGATGGGCATTCCCGGGCCGTGCGGCCCGTCCTCGGAGATCTATTACGACCGCGGAGAAGAGTTCGGCGTGGGCGGCGGCCCGATAGCCAACGAGGACCGCTACGTCGAGCTGTGGAACCTCGTCTTCATGCAAAGCGAGCGCGGCGAAGGCACGGGCAAAACCGACTTCGAGATCCTCGGGCCGTTGCCGCGCAAGAACATCGACACCGGCATGGGCGTCGAGCGCGTGGCCTTCGTGCTGCAGGGCGTGCACAACGTCTACGAAACCGACCTGCTGAGGCCGGTTATCGACAAGGTGGCGACCGTCGCCGCGCGTCCCTACGACGCGGGCAACCACGAGGATGACGTGCGTTACCGCGTCATTGCCGACCACAGCCGCACCGCGGCGATCCTGATCGGTGACGGCGTCAGCCCCGGCAACGACGGGCGCGGCTATGTCCTGCGCCGGCTGCTGCGCCGGGTGATCCGCTCGGCCAAGCTGCTGGGCATCGAGGATCCGATCGTCGGCGACCTGATGGCGACCGTGCGGGACTCGATGGGCCCCTCGTACCCCGAACTGGTCACCGATTTCGACCGCATCAGGCGCATCGCCGTCGCCGAGGAGACCGCGTTCAATCGCACGCTCGCCTCGGGTTCGAGGCTGTTCGAGGAGGTCGCCGGCGCCACCAAGGCGGCGGCCGCCGCGGTGGTGTCCGGTACGGACGCCTTCACCCTGCACGACACCTACGGCTTCCCGATCGACCTCACGCTGGAGATGGCGTCCGAGGCCGGCCTGCAGGTCGACGAGATCGGCTTCCGGGAATTGATGGCCGAGCAGCGCCGCCGCGCCAAGGCCGACGCCGCCGCGCGCAAGCACGCGCACGCCGACCTGAGCGCCTACCGTGAACTGGTCGACGCGGGGCCCACCGAGTTCACCGGGTTCGACGAGTTGACCTCCGAGGCAAGGATTTTGGGCATCTTCGTCGACGGCAGGCGGGTGCCGGTCGTCGCGCACGGCACGGAGGGGGCGGACCGTGTCGAACTGGTGCTGGACCGCACCCCGCTCTACGCCGAGTCGGGCGGGCAGATCGCCGACGAGGGCAGCATCAGCGGAACCGGCGCCAACGAGAGCGCCCGGGCCGCCGTCACCGACGTGCAGAAGATCGCCAAAACCCTTTGGGTGCATCGGGTAAACGTGGAGTCCGGGGAATTCGTGGAAGGCGACACCGTCGTCGCGGCCGTCGACGCGGGCTGGCGCCGCGGCGCCACGCAGGGCCACTCGGGCACCCACATGGTGCACGCCGCGCTGCGGCAAGTGCTGGGGCCCAACGCCGTTCAGGCGGGATCGCTGAACCGGCCGGGCTACCTGCGCTTCGACTTCAACTGGCAGGGTGCGCTGACCGAGGACCAGCGCACCCAGATTGAAGAGGTCACCAACCAGGCCGTGCAGGCCGACTTCGAGGTGCACACCTTCACCGAGCGGCTCGAGAAGGCCAAGGCGATGGGGGCGATGGCGCTCTTCGGCGAGGCCTATCCCGACGAGGTGCGCGTGGTGGAGATCGGCGGGCCGTTCTCCCTGGAGCTGTGCGGCGGCACGCACGTGCACAACTCGGCGCAGATCGGTCCGGTGACGATCCTGGGCGAGTCGTCGATCGGCTCCGGGATCCGCCGGGTGGAGGCCTACGTCGGGCTGGAGTCGTTCCGCCACCTGGCCAAGGAGCGCGCGCTGATGGCGGGGCTGGCGTCGTCGCTGAAGGTGCCGTCCGAGGAGGTGCCGGCCCGGGTCGCCAACCTGGTGGAGCGGCTCAAGGCCGCCGAGAAGGAACTCGAGCGCGCCCGGCTCGCGGGCGCCCGGGCCGCCGCCATCAACGCCGCGGCCGGCGCCGAGCGAATCGGTAACGTGCGTGTGGTGGCGCAGCGGATGTCGAGTGGGATGACGGCGGCCGACCTGCGTTCCCTGGTCGGAGACGTCCGGGGCAGGCTGGGCGGCGATCCCGCGGTGGTCGCACTGATCGCGGACAATTCAGCGGGTGACAAATCCGTGCCCTACGTGGTCGCGGCCAACGCGGCCGCCCAAGATCTCGGCATCCGCGCCAACGACCTGATCAAGCAGCTCGCCGGGGCCGTCGACGGCCGCGGCGGTGGCAAGGCCGACCTGGCGCAGGGCTCGGGAAAGGACCCGACCGGCATCGACGCCGCACTCGACGCGGTGCGCGCAGAGATAAAGCGGGTCGGTTGAGTGGTCCCCGCACAGCACCGCCTCCCCGACCGGCCCGGCGATCCTGATCAGGACAGTCCGGGGCGCGGGCCCCGACGCGGGAGAAGCCTCGGCGTCGACGTCGGCAGTGTGCGTATCGGCGTGGCCGCCAGCGATCCCGACGGCATCCTGGCCACCCCGGTGGAGACGGTGCGCCGCGACCGTTCCGGCAAGCACCTGCGCCGGCTGGCCGAGCTCGCCGCCGAGCTGGAGGCCGTCGAGGTGGTCGTCGGGTTGCCGCGCACCCTGGCCGACCGCACCGGGCCGTCGGCCCAGGACGCGATCGAACTGGCCGACACGCTGGCCCGGCGGATCGCCCCCATCCCGGTGCGGCTCGCCGATGAGCGGCTCACCACCGTGAGCGCCCAGCGGTCGCTGCGAGCCGCGGGTGTGCGGGCCAGGGAGCAGCGGGCGGTGATCGACCAGGCCGCGGCGGTGGCGATCCTGCAGAGCTGGCTCGACCAGCGTCGCGCGGTGACCAAGGGGGTCACCGATGGTTGACAGCGCCCGCGGCCAGCGCGCCGAGCCCGAGGCCGTCGGGCCGCCCCGGCGGCGGATGAGCCGCGTCGACCGCGCAGCGCGCCGGCGTGAACAAGAGAGCCAGCGACGCCGACGCTTCGCCGGCAGGGTCACGCTCGTGCTGTCCGTCGTGGTCATGGTGACCGTCGTCTTCGTCGGCACCAGGCTCTGGAACACGGTGGTCGGGTCCGGTGACGATTACAACGGAAACGGCAAGCGCGACATCGTCATTCACGTGCAGGACGGTGACTCGACCACCATGGTCGGGGAGACGCTGCACAGCCAGGGAGTGGTCGCCACGGTGCGCGCGTTCGTCAACGCCGCGCACGGCAACGCCGCGATCAACTCAATCCAGCCCGGCTACTACCGGATGCGCACGGAAATCCCGGCGGCCAACGCCGTCGCACGGCTGGCCGACCCGAACAGCCGGGTGGGGCGACTGGTCATCCCGGAGGGCCGTCAGCTCGACGACACCACCGACATGAAGACCAACGCGGTGAATCCCGGAATCTTCTCGTTGATTTCCCGCGCCACCTGCGTGGATCTCGACGGCAACAAGCGCTGCGTCTCGGTGGACGACCTGCGCGCGGCGGCCTCCGACAGCCCGCCCACGGTGTTGGCGGTGCCGCCGTGGGCCGTCGAGCCGGTCACCGAGCTGGCCAAGGACCATCGCCGGATCGAGGGCCTCATCGCGCCGGGGACCTTCAACATCGATCCCTCGTCGTCGGCCGAAAGCATCCTGACGAGCCTGATCAGCGCGGGCGCCGTGGAGTACATGAAGTCCGGCCTGCTGGACTCCGCACAGGCGATGGGCCTGTCGCCCTACGACATCCTGGTGGTCGCCTCGCTGGTACAGCAGGAATCCAATTCCCAGGACTTCCCGAAGGTGGCGCAGGTGATCTACAACCGCCTGCACGCCCGCCACACGCTGGAATTCGACTCGACCGTGAACTACCCGCTGGACCGCCGCGAGGTCGCCACCACCGACGCCGACCGCGGCCAGCGGACCCCGTGGAACACCTACGTGTCCCAGGGGCTGCCCGCCACGGCGATCTGTTCGCCCGGCGTCGACGCGCTGCGCTCGGCCGAGCATCCGGAGCCGGGCGACTGGCTGTACTTCGTCACCATCGATGCCCAGGGCACGACGCTGTTCACGAAGGATTATCAGCAGCATTTGGCCAACATCGAGCTGGCTAAGCGCAACGGTGTCCTCGACAGCGCGCGCTAGCTCGGCGCCTCCTCGAAGAGCGGCCGTTCTCGGCTCGCCGATCGCGCATTCGCGCTCCCCGCAACTGCATCTGGCCGCCTACCGGGCGCTGGGCCTGCACGACTGGACCTACGAGCGCATCGAATGCGGCGCCGAGGAGCTGTCGGGCGTGGTCGGCGGCTTCGGGCCGGAATGGGTCGGCGTGTCGGTGACCATGCCGGGCAAGTTCGCCGCCCTGCGATTCGCCGACGAGCACACCGAACGCGCGGCCCGGGTTGGCTCGGCCAACACCCTGGTGCGTACGCCGGCGGGGTGGCGGGCCGACAACACCGACATCGACGGGGTCACCGGAGCGATCGGGTCGGCCTCTGGACGGGCGCTGGTGTGTGGATCGGGCGGCACCGCGCCGGCGGTAGTTGTGGGCCTGGCCGAACTCGGCGTCAGCGGCATCACGGTCGTGGCGCGGGATCCGCAGAAGGCGGCCCGGCTGGTGGATCTCGGCGCCCGGATCGGCGTGCCGACGCGGTTCTGCCGGCTGGGCGGCGGCGGGCTGGCCGACGAGGTGGCGGCCGCGGAGGTGCTGGTCAGCACCATCCCCGCCGAGGTGGCCGCGCGGTATGCCGGCGCGTTCGCCGCGATCCCGGTGCTGCTGGATGCCGTCTACGACCCGTGGCCCACGCCGCTGGCCGCCGCGGTAGGCGCGGCGGGCGGCCGGGTGATCAACGGCTTGCGGATGCTGCTGCATCAGGCGTTTTCCCAGGTGGAACAGTTCACCGGGCTGCCCGCGCCGCGAGCGGCGATGGAGGCGGCGTTGGGCTAGCCTGCCGCGCATGACGGCTGGGGTCGTGTTGCTCTGGATGGGCGCGTTGAGCTGCTGCGACATCCGGCGACGCCGGCTGCCCAACCTGCTGACGCTGCCCGGCGCGGCCGTCATTCTGCTGGCCGCCACCCTGGCCGGCCGGGGGCTGCCCGCGCTGGCCGGCGCGGCGGCGCTGACCGGGACGTACCTGATGGTCCACCTGGCGGCGCCGGCGGCGATGGGGGCCGGCGACGTCAAGCTGGCGATCGGGCTGGGCGGCCTGGCCGGCTGTTTCGGCCCCGGCGTGTGGTTCCTGGCGGCGCTGACCGCGCCGCTGCTCACGGCGCTGTGGGGGTTACTGCGCGGCGCGCGCACGGTTGCGCACGGCCCCGCGATGTGCCTGGCCACCGCGGCCGCCGTCGGCCTGGCCGTTCTCTGACCTTCCCGCGTCGAAATCCACGGCAGCGCGGAAAAGTGCGAGAGACCCACGCGCTGGCGTCGATTTCGACGCACGGCGAGGATTTAAATCCGCGGCGGCAACCGTGGGAAGATGAACGGGTGTTGCGCTGGATCACCGCCGGAGAATCCCATGGCCGCGCGCTGGTGGCCGTGGTCGAAGGCATGGTCGCCGGCGTGGAGGTCACCTCGACCGAAATCGCCGACGAGCTGGCCCGGCGCCGCCTCGGCTACGGTCGCGGTGCGCGGATGAAGTTCGAGCGCGACGCGGTGACCATCCTGTCCGGGATACGCCACGGCGTCACCCTCGGCGGGCCGATCGCCATCGAGATCGGCAACACCGAATGGCCGAAGTGGGAAACCGTGATGGCCCCCGACCCCGTCGACCCCGCGGAATTGGAAGAGTCGGCGCGCAACGCCCCGCTCACCCGGCCCCGTCCCGGTCACGCCGACTACGCGGGCATGCTCAAGTACGGGTTCGACGACGCCAGGCCGGTGCTGGAGCGGGCCAGCGCCCGCGAGACCGCCGCCCGCGTCGCGGCCGGGACCGTCGCGCGGTCGTTCCTGCGTCAGGCGCTGGGCGTCGAGGTGCTCTCGCACGTCATCGCGATCGGCCTGTCGGCGCCCTACGACGGTCCGCCGCCGCGCCCGGGGGACCTGCCCGCGATCGACGACAGCCCGGTCCGCGCGTTCGACAAGGCGGCCGAGGAAGCGATGATCGCCGAGATCGAGGCGGCCAAGAAGGACGGCGACACCCTCGGCGGCGTGGTGGAGGTCGTGGCGCTGGGCCTGCCGGTGGGTCTGGGATCGTTCACCAGCGGAGACAACCGGCTGGACAGCCAGCTGGCCGCCGCCGTCATGGGCATCCAGGCGATCAAGGGCGTCGAGATCGGCGACGGTTTCGAGACCGCGCGGCGCCGCGGCAGCCGCGCGCACGACGAGATGTACCCCGGGCCCGACGGCGTCGTCCGCTCGACCAACCGCGCCGGCGGGCTGGAAGGCGGCATGACCAACGGCCAGCCGCTGCGGGTGCGGGCGGCGATGAAGCCCATTTCCACCGTGCCCCGGGCCCTGGCCACCGTCGACATGGCGACCGGCGACGAGGCCGTCGCGATCCACCAGCGCTCGGACGTGTGCGCGGTGCCCGCCGCCGGGGTCGTGGTCGAGACCATGGTGGCGCTGGTGCTGGCCCGCGCGGCGCTGGAGAAGTTCGGCGGCGATTCGCTGACCGAGACCCGCCGCAACGTCGAGTCCTACCAGCGCGCAGTCGCCGACCGCGAATCGCCCGCCGCGCGAATGTCCGGGTAGGCGTGATGGCACCCAAAGCGGTACTTGTGGGCCTGCCGGGCTCGGGCAAGTCCACCATCGGGCGGCGGCTGGCCAAGGCGCTCGGGGTCGGCCTGCTCGACACCGACGTGGCGATCGAGGAGCAGACCGGCCGCAGCATCGCCGAGATCTTCGCCACCGACGGGGAACAGGAGTTCCGCCGCATCGAGGAACAGGTGGTCCGCGCGGCGCTGGCCGACCACGACGGCATCGTCTCGCTCGGCGGCGGCGCGATCACCAGCCCGGGGGTATGCGACGCGCTTGCCGGGCACACGGTCATTTACCTCGAGATCGGCGCCCGGGAAGGGGTGCGGCGCACCGGCGGCACCACCGTGCGGCCGCTGCTGTCCGGAGACGATGCCGAGAAATACTCGAAATTCAAAGCCCTGATGACCACACGGATTCCGCTGTATCGGCGCGTCGCGACCATCCGGGTCGACACCAACCGGCGCAATCCCGGGGCGGTGGTCCGCAACATCCTTTCTCGCTTGCAGACGCCCAGCGGGGCCGCGAAATGACCGACAGCGGGGGGCCGGTCACCGTGTACGTGGCCGTCGACGAACCGTATCCGGTGGTGATCGGCACCGGGCTGCTGGGCGAGCTCGCGGACCTGCTGTCCGGCCGGCACCGGGTCGCCGTCCTTCATCAGCCGGTGCTCGCGGAGACCGCCGAGGAGATCCGAAGCCGGTTGGCCGACAAGGGGATTGATGCGCACCGCATCGAGATCCCGGACGCCGAGGCGGGCAAGGACCTGCCCGTCGTGGGATTTATCTGGGAGGTGTTGGGCCGCATCGGAATCGGCCGCAAGGACGCCCTGGTCAGCCTCGGCGGCGGCGCGGCCACCGACGTCGCCGGTTTCGCGGCGGCGACCTGGCTGCGCGGCGTCGACATCATCCATGTGCCCACCACGTTGCTGGGCATGGTCGACGCGGCCGTCGGCGGCAAGACCGGCATCAACACCGAGGCGGGCAAGAACCTGGTCGGCGCGTTCCATCAGCCGCTGGCCGTCCTCGTCGACCTGTTGACGCTGAAAACGTTGCCGCGCAACGAACTCGCCGCGGGGATGGCCGAGGTGGTGAAGGCGGGGTTCATCGCCGACCCGGTGATCCTGGACCTCATCGAGGCCGACCCGCAGGCCGCGCTGGACCCGACGGGAGACGTGCTGCCGGAGCTGATCCGGCGCGCGGTCGCCGTCAAGGCGGAGGTCGTCGCCGCCGACGAGAAGGAGTCGGAGCTGCGCGAAATCCTGAACTACGGCCACACTTTGGGGCACGCGATCGAGCGCCGGGAGCGCTACCGGTGGCGGCATGGTGCCGCGGTGTCGGTGGGCCTGGTGTTCGCCGCGGAGCTGGCCCGGCTCGCCGGCCGGCTGGACGACGACACCGCGGCGCGCCACCGCAGCATCCTGACCTCGCTCGGCCTGCCGGTCAGCTACGACGCCGACGCGTTGCCGCAGTTGCTCGAATACATGGCCGGGGACAAGAAGACCCGCGCCGGCGTGCTTCGGTTCGTGGTCCTCGACGGGCTCGGGAAGCCGGGCCGGCTAACGGGACCGGACCCGGCGTTGCTGGCGGCGGCCTACGACGGGCTAGCGGGGCCGGAAGCTCCATGACCACGACGGTGAATGTCATCAACGGCCCGAACCTGGGCCGGCTGGGCCGGCGCGAGCCCGACGTGTACGGGGACACGACGCACGACCAGCTGGCCGCGCTGATCGAGCGCGAAGCCGCCGCGTTGGGGCTCAAAGCCGTTGTGCGGCAAAGCGATAACGAAGCGCGGCTGCTGGACTGGATTCACCTGGCGGCCGACGCGGGCGAACCGGTGATCCTCAACGCCGGCGGCCTCACCCATACCTCGGTGGCGCTGCGGGATGCGTGCGCCGAGTTGGGCGCGCCCCTGATCGAGGTGCACATCTCCAACGTGCATGCCCGCGAAGAGTTTCGGCGGCACTCCTACATCAGCCCGATCGCGACCGGGGTGATCGTCGGGCTCGGCATCCAGGGTTACCTGCTCGCCCTGCGTTACCTGGCCGACGCGCTTGACGACTAGGGGTTAGCCCTGCTCCGGCTCCGAACTCGGCCTGGCGTGCTTGGGGTCGGTGTCGGTGCGGATGACCTCGGTCTTGGCGTCGTCGGTGGATGTGGGGATCGATTCGGTGGGCGCTTCGCGACGCGCGGTCGGGATGGTTTCCGTGGGTGCGTCGCGCTCGGCGGTCGCGACCCCCGCGGTGCGTTCCTCGGCGCGGGCCCCGGGGGCCGTCTGTGCGGGTATCTCGCCGGTCGGCGTCTCATCGCCGCGAACGGCGGAGAAGACGTCGGTGTCGCCCTCCCGCTCCGGCTTAACGCCGAGGCCGTGGTGTTTCTCCGGCGTCTTCTCAAACTGCCGGTCCACCCGCCAGCGGCCCACGGCCACACCGATGATTCCGGGCAGGAAGACGAGGAGGGCGGTGAAGGCCGCGAACGTCGTCAGCTCGTTGATCAGGCCCCCGGTGTACAGCCCCGTGTACACCAGCGCGATGAGCCAGGCCACCGCGCCGCTGACGATGCCGGCGAAGAGGCCGGCCAGCAGCCAGGTCATCGCCAGGTCCTGGCGACGGTCCGGATCCGGGTTGGCCCTGGCGTCGGCGCGGCCGTCCAACACACCCCACGCGGTGACGCCGATCACGAACAAGAGCAGCAGCACGACGCTGATCAGCCCGGCCTGTGTTTGCCACGCGTTGATCAGTGCACCTTGAATCAAACGGACGACGACCATCGCGCCGGCGAACACCAATCCGCGCAGGATCCAGTTCCTCATAGGGGAAAATCCTAGCGAGTACCGTCAAGGGTCGTGACACATTCCCAGCGTCGAGACAATCTGAAAGCGCAGATCGGTGCCAGCGGGCTGGAAGCGATGCTGGTCACGGACCTGATCAACGTGCGCTACCTGTCGGGCTTCACCGGTTCGAACGGCGCGTTGCTCGTTTTCGCCGACGATCGCGGCCCTGTGCTGGCCACCGACGGCCGGTACCGCACCCAGGCCGCCGAGCAGGCGCCCGACCTCGAGGTCGCCATCGAGCGGGCCGTCGGGCGCTACCTCGTGCGCCGGGCCGCCGAGGCCCGTGTCGGGAAACTGGGCTTCGAGAGCAACGTGGTCACCGTCGACGGCTTCGACGCGCTGACGGGCGAGCTGGAGGAGCGCAAGGCGGGCACCGAGCTGGTGCGGGCCGCCGGGACCGTCGAGGCGCTGCGGGAGGTCAAGGACGCCGGCGAGGTCGCGCTGCTGCGGCTGGCCTGCGAGGCGGCCGACGCCGCGCTGACCGATCTGGTGGCGCGCGGCGGCCTGCGGCCCGGCAGGACCGAACGCGAGGTGAGCCGCGAGCTGGAGTCGCTGATGCTCGACCACGGCGCGGACGCGATCTCGTTCGACACCATCGTGGCCGCCGGGCCGAATTCGGCCATCCCGCACCACCGCCCGACCGACGCGGTGCTCGCCGACGGCGACTTCGTCAAGATCGACTTCGGCGCCCTTGTGGCCGGCTACCACTCCGACATGACCCGCACGTTCGTGCTGGGCAAGGCCGGTAAAGCCGCGGCCTGGCAGCTGGAGATCTACCAGCTGGTCGCCGACGCGCAGCGGGCGGGCCGGGAGGCGCTGAAGCCGGGCGCGGGCCTGCGCGACGTGGATACCGCCGCGCGGCAGCTGATCGCCGACGCCGGGTACGGCGAGCAGTTCGGCCACGGTTTGGGGCACGGCGTGGGCCTGCAGATCCACGAAGCGCCGGGAATCGGGGCCACGTCGACCGGCACGCTGCTCGCGGGCTCGGTGGTCACCGTGGAGCCCGGCGTCTACCTGCCCGGCCGCGGCGGCGTGCGCATCGAGGACACGTTGGTGGTTGCCGATGGGACGTCGCACACCGCCGGGGAAACCCCGGAGCTGCTGACCCGGTTCCCGAAGGAACTGGCGGTCCTGACCTAGCTGGTGCCGGTGGTGCCGTGGGCGCCGAACAACAGTCCGCGTTGGCGGACTTGGTCACACGCGGCGCTGTTGGACATGATGCCCAAAGTTGGTTCTTTGTTAGGTTTCCGCGCGAATACCCGCAGGCTAGGCTGACCGGATGCGAGAACCGACATGTCATATGTGACCGCGAGGCCGGAGGTAATCGCATCCGCGGCAACGGATTTGGCAGGCATCGGCTCGAACCTCGGCGCGGCCCACGTCGCGGCGGCCGCCCCGACCCTCGCGGTGCTGCCCGCGGCCGCCGATGAGGTGTCGGTAAGCATCGCCAACTTCTTCTCTCGGCACGCTCAGCACTACCAGACGCAGGCCGGGCAGGCGGCCGCGTCTCAGGAGCAGTTCGTGCAGCGTTTGGCCGCGGGCGCGGGCTCCTATACGGCCGCTGAGGCCGCCAACGCCGCGTTGCTGCAGCCCGCGGCTGCGAGTGCGGGCTCGATCACCAGCGCAATATCCACCATATGGGGCGATGTACAGAATTTCTTAAACGGCGCTGTCACCACATTGGAGCAGATACTCAATCAATTAGCGGGATTTCTGCTTCCGCTGATCCGCCAAGCCATCGCCTTTTCGGTGGCATTCTTCTTCGTGTTCGTTCTGCCAACGATAGACATTGCGCTGAATATCTTGGTCGCCCTGTAAGGGGCAGGGTCCGCGCGATCCCGGCGCCGCCCGAGCCGCCGGGAGCGGGCGCACGGTGCAGGCCGGCACCGCGGCGCGGGTAATCTGCATGGGGCGCACTGACAGCGAAGTTCCCCCGGGAACTGGCCATCCCTTAGGAGATACACCGACGTGGCATCGACTGCCGACTTCAAGAACGGACTGGTGCTGGCGATCGACGGCCAGTTGTGGCAGATCGTCGAGTTCCAGCACGTCAAACCCGGCAAAGGGCCGGCCTTCGTGCGCACCAAGCTGAAGAACGTGCTGTCCGGCAAGGTGGTCGACAAGACGTACAACGCCGGCGTGAAGGTGGACACCGCCACCGTGGACCGGCGCGACACCACCTTCCTGTACCGCGACGGCTCGGACTTCGTGTTCATGGACAGCCAGGACTACGAGCAGCATCCCCTGCCGGAGTCCCTGGTCGGCGACGCCGCCCGGTTCCTGCTGGAGGGCCTGCCCGTGCAGGTGGCTTTCCACAACGGGGCGCCGCTGTACATCGAGCTGCCGGTGTCGGTCGAACTGGAGGTCACCCACACCGACCCCGGCCTGCAGGGCGACCGGTCCAGCGCGGGCACCAAACCGGCCACGTTGGAGACCGGCGCGCAGATCCAGGTGCCGCTGTTCATCAACACCGGGGACAAGCTCAAGGTGGATTCGCGCGACGGTAGCTACCTGGGCCGTGTCAACGCGTGAGCGGGCCGCATGGCTGCTAGGGGACGCCATCAGGCGCGCAAGCGCGCAGTCGACCTGTTGTTCGAGGCCGAGGCCCGCGGGCTGACCCCGGCGGAGGTCGTCGACGTTCGGACCGCGCTGGCCGGCGCGAATCCGGACGTGTCGGCGCTGTACCCCTACACGGCCGCGGCGGCGCGGGGGGTCAGCGAGCACATCGCCCACATCGACGACCTGATCAGCTCGCACCTGCAGGGCTGGACGCTGGACCGGCTGCCCGCGGTGGACCGGGCCATTCTGCGGGTCGCGGTGTGGGAGCTGCTCTACGCCGACGACGTGCCGGAGCCCGTCGCCGTCGACGAGGCCGTGCAGCTGGCCAAGGAGCTGTCCACCGACGAGTCGCCCGGCTTCGTCAACGGCGTCCTGGGCCAGGTCATGGTGGTGACGCCGCAGATCCGCGCGGCCGCCAAAGCGGTCCGTTCCGCCGCCGCCAACACCCCGGACGAGCACGAACCGCCGTCATGACCCGGTTGGAGCTGCGCGTCGTCGTCGCCGCCTTCCTGGCCGCGACGGTGGTGCTGGGCGCCGTCGTCTGCGCCGCCTACGGGTGGACCATCGTCGCGTCGGTGCTCTCGATCTACGCGCTGGGCGTCGGCGCCTGGCTCTATCACTCGATCGAGCGCCTGATCGTGGCCCGCCGCATCAGCACCGTCCGCTCGGCGGCCAGGCCGCTGCAGCCGCTGCTGCCGGTGATGGCCGCCATCATGGGCCTGACGCAGGCCGTGGTGCGGTCGCTGAGCGACGTCACCGAGTTGCCCGCGCGCCATTGGGACCTCCCGGTGCTGCGGTGGATGGAGGGCACCCAGGCAAATCGGCGCGTGGTGGACGGCGACGTGGAGGGCGATGAGGCGGCGGATCGCTGACCGACACCCGGTGAAATGATCCCGCGGCGGCCGCGGGCGGGCACAATGGCGGCTACCGATGGAAAGCTGCCGGTCATGACGGAACGGACGGCGACCGTGGCGGTCTCGCTGACGCTCGCCGCGATGGTGTCCTCGCCATTCGCGGCGGTTGCGCGCGCCGAGCCGTACTACGCGTTTCAGTCGCCGTCGGCAAACGTCTACTGCGGCCTGGGCCAGTCGGACGCCACCACCTTCGCAGTGTGCGAGATCCGCGACCACACCTGGGCCGCGCCGCCCCGCCCGACGCCGTGCATGGGCGGCTGTGGCGATCGGATCAGCATGCGACAGGGCGGCGCGCCCCAAATGTCTTGCCACACAGACACGCTCAAAGACCCGGCGTCCCCGGTGCTGGAGTACGGGCAGACCCGGTCGCTCAACGAACTCACGTGCGACAGCGAAATCTCGGGCATGACATGCACGGACCGCGGCAGCGGTCACTATTTCCGCTTCGCGCGCGATAATTACGAGCTGCACTGATGCGAAGAAGGTGACGACATGAATCGAGACAGTGCCCGGCCGCGACGACTTCGAGTGTCCGCGCTGGCGGCCGTCGCCAACCCGTCGTACACGCGCCTGGACACGTGGAACCTGCTCGACGACGCGTGCCGTCACCTCGCCGAGGTCGACCGCGCCGGCCTGGACAAGACGCACGACGTGTGCCGGGTGCAGCGGCTGATGGATCGGCTCGGGGCCTACGAGCGGTACTGGCTCTACCCGGGTGCGGCGAATTTGGCGACCTTCCGTGCCCACCTCGACTCACTGTCGACGGTGCGGCTCGCCGAGGAGGTTTCCCTGGCCGTGCGCCTGCTGAGTGAATACGGCGACCGCGCCGGGCTGTTCGATACCTCGGCGCCGCTGGCCGAGCAGGAGCTGGTCGCGCAGGCCAAACGGCAGCAGTTCTACACGGTGCTGCTCGCCGACGATGCCCCCACGACGGCTCCCGACAGCCTGGCCGAGTGCCTGCGGGCGTTGCGCAAACCGTCCGACGACGTGCAGTACGAGCTGCTCGTGGTGGGAAGCATCGAGGACGCCGTCACCGCGGTCGCGCTGAACGGCGAGATCCAGGCGGCGATCATCCGCCACGACCTGCCGCTGCGGTCCCGCGACCGGGTGCCGTTGATGAACACGCTGCTGGGGGCGGTCACCGAGGACGTGGTGGCAAGCGATCACCAGGATTGGATCGAATGCGCCGAATGGATCAGGGAGTTGCGGCCACACATCGACCGCTACCTGGTCACCGACGAGTCGATCGCCGCGGAGACCGAGGACGAACCCGACGTCTACGACCGAACGTTCTACCGGCTCAACGACGTCACCGACCTGAACAGCACCGTGCTGGCCGGACTGCGAAACCGTTTCGCCACCCCGTTCTTCGATGCCCTGTGCGCCTACGCGGAGGCCCCGGTCGGCCAGTTCCACGCGCTTCCGATCGCCCGGGGCGCCAGCATCTTCAACTCCAAGTCGCTGCAGGACATGGGCGAGTTCTACGGCCGCAACATCTTCATGGCCGAGACGTCGACCACGTCCGGGGGATTGGACTCGCTGCTGGACCCGCACGGCAACATCAAGGCGGCGATGGACAAGGCGGCCGTGACGTGGAACGCCGATCACACCTACTTCGTCACCAACGGCACGTCGACCGCCAACAAGATCGTCGTGCAGGCGCTGACCCGCCCCGGCGACATCGTCCTGATCGACCGCAACTGCCACAAGTCGCACCACTACGGCCTGGTGCTCGCCGGGGCCTATCCGCTGTACCTGGACGCCTACCCGCTGCCCGAGTACGCGATCTACGGCGCCGTGTCGCTGCAGACGATCAAGAGGGCGCTGCTGGACCTCGAGGCGGCCGGCCAGCTGCACCGGGTGCGCATGCTGCTGCTCACCAACTGCACATTCGACGGGGTCGTCTACAACCCTCGCCGGGTGATGGAGGAGGTCCTGGCGATCAAGCCGGACATCTGCTTCCTGTGGGACGAGGCCTGGTACGCGTTCGCGACGGCGGTCCCGTGGGCGCGGCAGCGGACCGCGATGGTGTCCGCCGAACGCCTCGAGCAGATGCTGGCGTCCCCGGAATACGCTGCGGAATACCGGGTTTGGGCCGCGTCGATGCGCGAGGCCGATCGTTCCGAGTGGGTTGATCGCCGGCTGCTTCCCGACCCCGCCCGTGCGCGGGTCCGGGTGTACGCGACGCACTCCACGCACAAGTCGCTGTCGGCGTTCCGGCAGGCGTCGATGGTCCACGTCCGCGACCAGGATTTCAAGGCGCTCACCCGCGACGCGTTCGTTGAGGCGTTTCTGACCCACACGTCGACGTCGCCGAACCAGCAGCTGCTGGCGTCGCTGGACCTGGCGCGCCGGCAGGTCGACATCGAGGGCTTCGAGTTGGTCCGCAACGTCTACAACATGGCGCTGGTCTTCAGGCACCGGGTCCGCAAGGACCGGCTGATCGGCAAGTGGTTCCGCATCCTCGACGAGTCAGACCTGGTGCCCGACGAGTTCCGGGCGTCGTCGGTCAGTTCCTACCGTCAGGTCCGGCAGGGTGCCCTGGCCGAGTGGAACGAGGCGTGGCGCTCCGACCAGTTCGTGCTCGACGCGACGCGAGTCACCCTCTTCGTCGGCAAGACCGGAATGAACGGGTACGACTTCCGCGAGAAGATCCTGATGGACCGGTTCGGCATCCAGATCAACAAGACCTCGATCAACAGCGTGCTGCTGATCTTCACCATCGGGGTCACCTGGTCGAGCGTGCATTACCTGCTCGACGTGCTGCGGCGGATCGCGACCGACTTCGAGCGCAGCGAGAGCGCCGGCAGCAAGGAGGACCGCGCCCTGCAGCAGCGCCGCGTCGAGGAGATCACCGAGGACCTGCCGCACCTGCCCGATTTCAGCGAATTCGACGTCGCCTTCCGCCCCGTCGACGCCTGTAGGTTCGGCGACATGCGGTCCGCGTTCTACGCCGGATACGAAGAAACGGACCGCGAGCACGTGCTGATCGGCATGGCCGGGCGGCGGCTGGCCGAGGGCAAGACCCTGGTGTCCACCACGTTCGTCGTGCCCTACCCGCCCGGCTTCCCGGTGCTGGTCCCGGGCCAGGCGGTGTCCAAGGAGATCGTCTATTTCCTCGCCCAGATCGACGTCAAGGAGATCCACGGCTACAACCCCGAGCTGGGCCTGTCGGTGTTCACCGACGCCGCGCTGGCGCGAATGGAGGCCCAACGCAGCGCGGCGACGGCCGCGGTGGGTTCGGCGTACCCCGTCTTCGAGCTACCCTCGGATGCCTCCGCCGCCTCGGCCGCCTTGGCGCGCAACGGCGACATCGCGGTCCGGACGGTTACCGAGGACGCGTGAACGGGCTTACGGCCCAGGCGGATTGGCCCTGCCCCACGATGCCGGAGCCGGCAGCGATGGCGAGGCCGAGCAGGATTTCGGGGGTCATAGCGGCGGGTCGGCTTCCGCGTCGATCACCAGCGGTTCGGCGGGCTGGGGAGAGATGTCGACGAGAGCCTCGTCGGATTGATAGAGGCTACTGATCAACAGCGCGTGACAATTGTCGGCGCCGTCCAGATGGCACGCGTAGAGGAAATTGCCGGAGACGCGCCGGTCGACGTGCGCGGGTGCGAGATAGAGCGCGGGGTTCTCCATCCAGCCCATGCTGGAATCCTCGACGGCGATGGGCGTTTCACCCGGAAGGTCGGCGAGCGCCCGGCGCAATTGCTCGACGTTCATCGGTCGCCAACCTACGAGCAGGTCGCTGAGAAGCCGCTGAGGAGCCCGGCGAGCTGCGGTGTTCCCGACCCATCCGCGGCGCCGCAGAATCGAGGGCGTGCGGGTGTCGATGCGGTCGTTGTCGCGCTTCAACTTGGGCATCTCCGCTCGCTCGGCCGCCGTATCGGCGGTCGTCGTATTGTCCGCCCTCACCTTTGCCGGCGCGGGACTGGACGTGACTCTGTACCGGTCGCTGTTGGGGGGCGTCGACGATGCCGCCGTCGCCAGGGTTCGCGACATCTCGCAGGCCCTGCAGTCCAAATCGCTCACCGGCCTCGACAGCGCCCTGTTGACCACCGACCAGCGCGTGGTCGCGATCCAGCTCGTCGCCTCCGATGGCGTGGTGGTGAGACGATCCGGTTCCGCGCCTAAGACGCCGTTGATCCCCTGGAGCCAGTTTGGCTTCAACCTGCGCCGCGGCATGCCCGACGATGCCGCGCCGGGCGACGACATGCGTGTCAGCGGTCAGCGGGTCGCGACCCCATCCGGGGACTACACGGTGCTCGTGGGAGGGGGCAGCGAGGCGGTGGAGGCGACCGCACGGACCGTCGCGCTGCTGTTGGCCGGCGGCGCCCCGATCATCATCGCGGTGGCGGCGGGCGCGAGCTACTGGCTCGTGCGCCGGTCGCTGCAGTCGGTGGACGCGATCCGCACCAGGGTGGCCGAGATCTCCACGTCGGATTTGGCGGAACGGGTGCCGGTGCCCGACCGCCGCGACGAGATCGCGGCCCTGGCGCTCACCATGAACGACATGCTGTCGCGCATCGAAGCCGGTCACCGCGCGCAACAACGATTTCTCGGTGACGCCTCCCACGAGCTGCGCAGCCCGCTGGCCACCATCATCTCCGGGTTGGAAGTCGCCGAGGCGCATCCCGAGCTGCTCGACGCCGAGCTTGCGATCAACACCCTGCTTCCCGAGGCGCACCGCATGCACGCGCTGATCGAAGACCTGCTATTGCTGGCCCGCGCCGACGAGCAAAGCCTGGTGTTGCGCAAAGAAGGGATGGCCCTCGACGAGCTGGCCGGGGCCGAGGCGGCCCGGGTGCGGCGGGAGGCGACATGCGCGGTTGACACCGACATCGGCTCGGCGCGCCTGACCGGCGACCCGGCGGCCATCTCCCGGATGATCCGCAACCTGGTGGATAACGCTGTCCGCCATGCTAACTCGCGCATCGCGATCGCAGTTGGCGGCGGAAACGGCACGGCGATACTCACCGTCAGCGACGACGGCCCCGGCATCCCACCGGCGGAACGGGTGCGGGTATTCGAACGCTTCGTGCGGGTGGATTCGGACCGCTCCCGCAGTGGTGGGGGAGCCGGCCTGGGCCTGGCGATCGTCGCCGAGGTCGTCGCCGCTCACGGCGGCACGGTCACCATCGACGACCGGCCCGGCGGCGGAACGAAAATGATCGTGGCCCTGCCTCAGCAGGCGAACCGATAACCGACGCCTCGGGCCGCCATCTCAGCGAATGGCGGCGAGCAGTGCGTTCAGCGACTCGGTCTCGGCCGCCGGGTCAGGATGACGCGCCCGCACGGCCTTCAGGGCGGAGTCGATTTGACCGTCGATCACCTTCCATGCGTTGCCGTCCATCGGCCGCAGCGTGGACTCGTCGTCGTCCCAGGCGTGTTCGAGGTCGGTGATGCGGGCCTTGGCGCCGTTTTGATCGCCGGCCTGCACCTTGGCAAGCGTGGCCTGGACAATGGCGCGGAATTTCGCGATCTCGGCCGGTGGGAAGTGTGCGGTCAGCTGGCCTGGGGCGACCGCCACGGCTGCTGGCGGCGCGCCGGCTTCCTCCTCGCCTGCCACGGCCGAATGCGGCCGTGCAGCCGACCAGACAAGAAGCGCAGCCGCGGCCGCGGCCACTACGACGTAGTAGCCGAGCATGATCCGTTCGCGCGCTGGATTCGTCCGGACGACCCGCGTGCGGTCCCGCTCATGCCTTTCCATGACGTCGGCGCGGGTGACGGTGAGGTAGGCGACCGTAGCCAGGATCGCGATCAGGAAGATCGCGCTGGTGGCGGCGGTTCCCAAGCCGAGGCCACGACTGGCGTGCGAGGACGCGAGCCAGTCACCGAGATTCGCGCCCAGCGGTCGGGTCAAAATGTAAGCAAGCCAGAAGGACAGCACGGCGTTGGCGCCCATCCGCCACCCGATCATGACGGCCACGATCATGCCGGCCGGCAGCAGCACCGAGACCCCTGGCCCCCAGCCGGTTACCCGCAGCGTCCAATCGCCGGCGGCGGTGCCCAGCGCGAAAGTGACCAGCACGGCAAGCCAATAGAACAACTCCCTGGGCAGTGTCACGATGCTGTGGATCGACAGGGTGCGTTCCCGCGCGAACCACACACCGAAGACGACCGCTAAGGCGACCGCGAACGCGCTCGTGCTCACGGCGAGGGGAACGCCCAGATCATCGGTGAGGACGTCGGTGTAAAGGGTGCCGGTGACGCTGAAGACGACGACAGTCAGCCAGTACACAAACGGCACATAGCGGTTCAGTCGCAGCTGCCACGCCATGACCGCCGCAAGCACCACCGTGAAGATCAGCGCGGTCCTGTGCAGGCCCACGCCCATCGTAATGTTGATCCAGTCCGCAAAGCTCTCACCTACGGTGGTACACAGGATTTTGATGATCCAGAACCACACCGTTACCGCGGGCACTTTGCTCAGCGTCCGGCGGGTTTGACCGGCCGCAGGTCTGGTTGTCTCAGTCACGCCGCAGACGGTACAAGGCCCTCGCTGAGACGGCACTGAGAAGCCTTGAGGCGGGCAGCTGCAACCGCAGTGGCGGCGGAACGGACCCGGGGGTCAGCCTCAGCACAGTAGTCGGTACCCGACACCCCGGATCGTCTCAATGGTGTTGGTACCGAAGGGAACGTCGATCTTGCGACGCAGATATCCCACGTAGACTTCGACGACGTTGTCCG
Source organism: Mycobacterium sp. (assembly GCF_025965855.1). Classification (GTDB taxonomy): domain Bacteria; phylum Actinomycetota; class Actinomycetes; order Mycobacteriales; family Mycobacteriaceae; genus Mycobacterium. Next base: position 23,606 of record NZ_JAOPWB010000274.1, read on the forward strand.
GTCCCTCGTGGTGCGCGTCCCACACGTTGCGCAGGATCTCGGCCTTCGTCACCACCATGCCCTTGTTGCGCATGAGGAACTCCAGCACCCCATACTCGCGGGGGGTCAGCGCGATCGGGGTCGAACCGCGGTGGACCGTGTGCCGGGCCGGATCGAGTGCCAGCGACCCCGCGGTCAACACCACCGGCCGCTCGGGCGCGCCGCGACGCACCAACGCGCGCAGGCGCGCCAGGAGCACCCGAAACGAAAACGGTTTGGTCAGATAGTCATCCGCTCCCAAATCGAACGCATCGGTCTCGTCGTACTCGCCGTCCTTGGCGGTCAGCATGAGCACCGGCGTCCAGACGTGCTGCGCGCGCATTTGACGCAGCACCTCATATCCGCTGTGGCCGGGGAGCATGATGTCGAGAACCACGACGTCGAAGCTGTTCGTGATCGCCTCTTGCAGTCCCTCGACGCCGGTGCCGACGGCCAGCACGACGAAGCCCTCGGCCCTCAGGCCCATCGACAGCGTCGCCGACAGGCGTGGCTCATCCTCGACGAGTAGGACCCTCATGCCGTTTCGCTACTTCTGCCGCTCCACCTTTCGGCTGGCTCGGGTGGCGTCCGGGGCGCTGCGGCAAAACGATGACCAACGCAACGACGATCGCTGCGATGACCGCCGAGGCCAGTGGGCGGCTCAGGGCCAGGCCGCCGGCGGCGACCGGCTTATCAAGGAAGTCCCCCACGGTTGCGCCCAGGGGCCGCGTCAGGATGAAGGCGACCCAGAACAGGGTGACGCGCGACACGCCGGTCCAGTAATACAGGGCCGCAACCGCGGCAAGACCCGCAGTGAATACCAACGCGCCGCGCTCGTAGCCGAATCCGCGAGTGTCGGCGAGCCAATCGCCGAGCGCGGTGCCCAGCGTCTGCGAAAACGTGATGGTCGCCCAGTAGAACGCCTCTACTTTCGGCGTCGAAACCGTGCTCACGGATACCGTTCCTTGCGACCAACGCCAAAGCCCCAATGTAGTCAAGACACAACCAAGAAGCAGAAGCGATCCGCCCGTGTAGCCGATCCCCAACGATCGGTCAGCGAAATCGGCCAACGTCGTGCCGAACGTCGTCGAGGCCACGATGGTCGCCCAGTACAGACTCGCATGGAACTGCTTGGCGAAGATCTGCGCAGCGACCAGTGCGACCAGCGCGCCGCCGAAAATCGTGACGCCAAACAGATACCCCCAATTCTTGAGCGTATCAGCGTGGAAGAGGGTCATCGTGACGGCGTCGCCGCCGGTCTCGCCCAGCGTCGTCGCCAGGATCTTGATCACCCAAAAGCCCAGGGTGACGGCCGGTACCTTGGTCAAAGCATCTTTTGCAGCGTCGTTCGTCACGTAGTGATCTTCCGGTCTGGTTGTCGTGCTTGTCTACGGTACTCACGCTGAGAAATCGCTGAGATCGACCAAAATGGCTGTGCGTACCCTATGAATTTTGCCGTGGGCGCCGGCGCGGACAGAACTTGACGCGAAACTTTCGTCGCGATCCCAAATCATAAGTTGTTCAACATTTCTCAATATGTTTGCGAAAGCGCATCCATGCGTCAATGCTAGCTGTAACTTAGGAATAATCTTAGGGTTCAAGAAGTTTGGGCCGCCGCGACGGCCGGTGGCCGCCGAACGCTGTGCCAACATGAATAAATGCTGAAGGAAACGGACAGCATGTCACCGGCCGGGGCGGGGGCGCGGTGGTCAATCATGGTCGTCTCGTTGGGGGTAACGGCAACTTCGTTCCTTTTCATCAACGGGGTGGCGTTTCTGATTCCCTCGTTCGAGGCGCGCCGCGGCCTGTCGCTGACGCAGGCCGGCCTGCTGGCGTCGATGCCCAGTTGGGGCATGGTGGTCACGCTGGTTTTCTGGGGCTGCGTGCTGGACCGGGTCGGCGAGCGGACTGTGCTCACTGTGGGGTCGGCACTCACCGCGGCCGCGGCCTATGCCGCCGCGTCGGCCCATTCGGTGCTGATGATCGGTGCCTTCCTGTTCATCGGCGGGATGGCCGCGGCCAGCTGCAACACCGCCGGCGGCCGGCTGGTTTCCGCCTGGTTCCCACCGCGGCAACGCGGTCTGGCAATGGGCATCCGCCAAACCGCGCAGCCATTGGGAATCGCTTTGGGCGCGCTCGTCATGCCCGAACTGTCCGAAAGCGGCCCGCACCGGGGGCTGATGTTCCTCGCGGTGATGTGCACGGTGGCGGCGGTGGCCAGCGCGATCGGAATCATCGATCCGCCAAGGAAATCCCGCACGGCGGCGGCCGAGGAGGAACTGGCCAGCCCCTATCGCGGCTCGTTCGTGCTGTGGCGGATCCACGCGGTGGCCGGGCTGCTGATGATCCCTCAGACGGTGACCGTGACGTTCATGTTCGTGTGGCTGATGGCTCGCCATGGTTGGTCGGTGGAGGCCGCCGGCGCTCTAGTCACCCTCTCCCAGGTACTGGGTGCCGTGGGCCGAATCGCGGTCGGCCGCTGGTCGGATCGCGTCGGCTCGCGAATGCGACCGGTCCGTGCGATCGCCATCGCCGCCGCCCTGACCCTGTTCCTGCTCGCCATCACCGTCAGCACCGGTTCGGGATACGACGTGTTGCTCATGGTTGCCGCCTCGGTGCTCGCGGTCCTCGACAACGGGTTGGAGGCCACCGCAATCACGGAGTTCGCCGGGCCGTTCTGGAGTGGACGCGCGCTGGGCGTGCAGAACACCACGCAGCGGCTGATGGCCGCCGCCGGGCCGCCGCTCTTCGGGGCACTGATCATGGCGGCCGAATACCCGGCGGCCTGGGTGCTCTGCGGGTTGTTCCCGCTGGCGGCGGTGCCGCTGGTGCCCACCCGGTTGTTGCCGCCCGGCCTGGAAAGCGAACCGGCAGCACCGGAGAGCAATCGAGAAATGGTCGGTGCTTCGCGAACGTAGTGTCGTTTTTTGCTCACCGGGATCGCAAAGACGTCCGCTTTCGCCAGGTGGCGCATTAGGGCGGTGGGTGCCGGTTTCGGCTGGTCGTCGCCGAATCGCGCCCGGCGCAATGCCCCGAGCCGCCGCCGCGGGCCCTGGTTCACCGCCCCGGATGGCCCGCCGAGCCGCGTTAGCGTGACGGCGTGGCGCAACCAGTACCGATTCGCGGTCCGCGGGCCGACCGCGCCCGCCGGGTCGCGGACGTGCTGCGCCAGCAGATCCACGCCGACGCCTACCCGGACGCGCTGCCGGCCGAGCACGAGCTCGCGGCCGAATTCGCGGTGTCGCGCAACACCGTTCGCGAGGCGCTAACGGTCCTGAAAAACGAGGGACTGATCGACCGCGGGCCCAGGGTGGGCACGCACGTCGCCCAGCGCAAGTATGAGCACGGGCTCGACGCGCTGCTGGGACTCAAGGAAACGTTTAAACACCTCGGCGAGGTGCGCAACGAGGTGCGCGCCGCCGTGCCGGTGACCGCCCCTCCGTCGGTGGCCCGCCGGCTGGGGCTGGAGCCGGGCGAGCAGGCGGTGTTCGTCGAGCGGTTGCGTTACCTCGGCGACCTGCCGCTCAGCCTCGACCTGACCTATCTGGCCCCGGACATCGGAGCCCGGATTCTGGAGTATCCGCTGGAGAACTCCTTAGAAAAGCAAGACCTGTTCGCGCTCATCGAGCAGGTGAGCGGGCAGCGGCTGGGTTCGGCGGCGCTGGCGCTGGAGGCCATCCCCGCCGACGCGCACTCGGCGGCCACGCTGCAGGTGCCCGACGGGTCGGCGCTGCTCATGCTGGAGCGGCTCACCAGTCTCGACGACGGCAGACCCGTTGACCTGGAGTACATCCGGATGCGTGGCGATCGAATCACCATGCGCGGCAGTCTGATCAGAGCCGAGCCGATAAGGAGCGAACCATGACGCTGGTCAACAACCGTGCCGATGTGCCGGTCACGATCGACGAGTCGCTGTGCATCGACGGCTGCACGCTGTGCGTCGAGGTCTGCCCGCTCGATGCGCTGGCCATCAACCCGGACACCGGCAAGGCCTTCATGCATGTCGACGAATGCTGGTACTGCGGCCCCTGCGCGGCCCGCTGCCCAACTGGCGCCGTCACCGTCAACATGCCGTATCTGCTCCGCTGAAACCCCAAGGCCTGCAATGAAAAAGCACCCCCTCCGGCTGCTGTCGGTGCTGGCCACGGTCATTGGCGTCCTGGTGGCGGCCTCCGGCTGCTCGCTGGAATCCCTCTCGCAGTCCTCCGGCGTGGTCAACGTCGTGGTGGGATACCAGTCCAAGACCATCAACACCGTCACCGCGGGCACGCTGCTGCGCGCGCAGGGCTACCTGGAGCGCCGGCTCGCCGACATCACCACCCGCACCGGGACCAGATACGCGGTGCGCTGGCAGGACTACGACACCGGCGCCCCGATCACCGCGCAGATGCTCGCCGAGAAGATCGACATCGGCTCGATGGGCGATTACCCGATGCTGATCAACGGCTCCAAGACGCAGGCCAACCCGCTGGCCCGCACGGAGATGGTGTCGGTCACCGGTTACAACCCCAGGGGTGCGCTGAACATGGTTGTGGTGGCACCGGATTCGTCGGCGACCGCGCTGACCGACCTGGCCGGCGCCAGGGTCTCGGCCAGCGTGGGTTCGGCGGGCCACGGAACGCTGGTGCGAGCGCTGGCCAAGGCCGGTGTTAACGGCGTCAGGGGTGTTGAGGTGCTCAACCAGCAGCCGCAGATCGGCGCGTCCGCCCTGGAATCAGGCCAAGTGCAAGCGCTTTCGCAATTCGTCGCCTGGCCCGGGCTGCTGGTCTACCAGGGCAAGGCCAAGTTGCTCTACGACGGCGCCGAGCTGAACCTGCCCACCCTGCACGGTGTGGTGGTGCGGCGCTCGTATGCGTCCGCCCACCCGGAGGTGCTGGCGGCCTTTCTGCAGGCGCAACTGGACGCGACCGATTTCCTCAACTCCAAGCCGCTTCAGGCCGCGCGCATCGTCGCCCAGGGAAGCGGGCTGCCGCAGGAGGTGGTGTACCTCTACAACGGCCCCGGCGGTACCTCGTTCGATGCCACGCTGAAACCGTCGCTGATCGACGCGCTGAAAAGCGATGTGCCGTACCTGAAGTCGATCGGAGACTTCGCCGACCTCAATATCGGGAAGTTCGTGGTGGACGATCCGCTGCGTGCGGTGTTCGCGGCCCGCGGGCTCGACTATGACACGGCGCGGGCGCGCGCCGCGAACCCGTCGGTGCCGGGTGGCGACCCCGCGCTCGCGAGCGAGCTGTGGCTGGACGGCTCCGATGCGACCCAAACCATTGCCGATCCCACCCGCCTGCTGCAGGCGGTCAGGGACGCCGCCGCCCGCGGCGCCAAGGTCCGGGCGGCCTACGTCCCCGACGCCGAGCTGGGAACCCGGTGGTTCGCGGACAAGGCGGTCTGGGTGCGGGACGGCGGGAACTATTTGCCCTTCGGCACCGTGGCCGGGGCCCGTCGCTATACCGCAGCGCACGCCGGCAGCGTCGCCGTGAATTATCAACAAGCACTGGGAGGTTCGGTATGACCGCCGAGTTGAGCGAACGGGTTGTCGGGGCCGTCCCCCTGCCCGCCGTGGCCGCTCCGCGACCGTCCGCTTGGACATCGAGGCCGTGGCGGTCGTGGCTGGTCCGACTGGCGTCGGTGGCCGCCGCCGTCGGCCTGTGGCAGGCACTCACCGCCGGCAAGGTCCGGCTGTTGCTGCGATTCGACACGCTGCCCACCGTCACCCAGATCGTCACCGCGCTGCATCGTCGGTTGGGCGCCTACGAGTACTGGCTCGACCTGGCGCAGTCGGTGATCCGGATCCTCACCGGTTTCGGGCTGGCGGCCGTGGTCGGTGTCGCGACCGGGGTGCTGCTGGGCCGCTCCCGCCTGTTCGCCGACGCGTTCGGGCCGCTGACGGAGCTGGCCAGGCCCATCCCCGCCATCGCGCTGGTGCCGGTGGCGATCCTGCTGTTCCCGACCGACGAGGCCGGGATCGTATTCATCACGTTCCTCGCGGCCTACTTCCCGATCATGGTCAGCACCCGGCACGCGGTGCGGGCGCTGCCCACGCTGTGGGAGGACTCGGTGCGCACCCTGGGCGGCGGCCGCTGGCAGGTGCTGAGCCAGGTGGTGCTGCCCGGCATCCTGCCGGGCGTGTTCGGCGGGCTGTCGGTCGGCATGGGGGTGGCGTGGATCTGCGTGATCTCCGCGGAGATGATCTCGGGCCGGCTCGGGGTCGGATACCGCACCTGGCAGGACTACACCGTGCTGGCCTACCCGCAGGTGTTCGTCGGCATCATCACGATCGGCGTGCTCGGCTTCGCGACGGCGGCGGCCGTCGAGTTGGTGGGCCGCCGCGCGACGCGGTGGCTGCCGCGCGCCCAGGAGGGTTCCAAGTGACCGCAGGAATGCGCCTCGAGCTGGACCGGGTTCGGTTGTCCTACACCGGTGCCCCGGTTATCGACGGGCTCAGCCTGGTGGTGCGGCCGGGCGAGATCCTGGTGCTCACCGGACCGTCGGGCTGCGGCAAGTCCACGCTGCTGCGCGCCCTGGCCGGCCTGCTCTCACCCGACCACGGCCGGGTGCTCGCCGACGGCGCCGAAGTCACCACCACCTCGGGCGACCGCGGCATGGTCTTCCAGGACAACGCGCTGCTGCCGTGGCGCACCGTGCGATCCAACATCGAACTGGCGCTGCGGCTGCGCGGCGAACCCCGCGCCACCCGGCGCGCGGCGGCCGAGCGCTGGATCGACGAGCTGGGGCTCACCGGATTCGGCGCCTACCTGCCCAAGAGCCTGTCCGGTGGGATGCGGCAGCGCGTCCAGCTGGCCCGCGGGCTGGCCGGGGCGCCGCGCGCGGTGATGATGGACGAGCCGTTCGGGGCGCTGGACACCCAAACCCGTGCCGCCATGCAGCGGCTGCTCGTCGACACCTGGCGCACCCACCCGACCACGATCGTCTTCGTCACGCACGACGTGGACGAGGCGCTGGCGCTGGGGGACCGGATCGTCGTGCTGGGCCGGGCCGGCGAGCCGGTGCGCGCCTCGATCGACGTGCCCGATCCGCGGAGCGGCCGGCCAGCCGACGAGTTGAGGGCGGAAATTATTGCTGCGCTGGATCATTCGGTGGCGGCGTGATGCCGGTTCCCGGTCTGGCCCCGCTCCGCCTGGACTGTGACGTGCTGGTCATCGGCGGTGGGACCGCGGGCACCATGGCGGCCCTGTCCGCCGCCGAGAGCGGCGCGCAGGTGCTGTTGCTCGAGAAGGCCCACGTCCGGCATTCCGGCGCGCTGGCGATGGGCATGGACGGGGTCAACAACGCCGTCATTCCCGGGAAGGCCGAGCCCGAGGACTACGTCGCCGAGATCACCCGCGCCAACGACGGAATCGTCAACCAGCGCACCATTTATCAGACCGCCAGCCGTGGTTTCGCGATGGTGCAGCGGCTGGAGCGCTACGGGGTGAAGTTCGAGAAGGACGAGCACGGCGAGTACGCCGTGCGCCGGGTGCACCGCTCGGGCTCCTACGTACTGCCCATGCCGGAGGGCAAGGACGTCAAGAAGGCGCTGTATCGGGTGCTGCGGCAGCGCTCGATGCGGGAGAGGATCCGCATCGAGAACCGCCTGATGCCGGTCCGGGTCCTGGTCGACGGCGGCCGGGCCGTCGGTGCGGCGGCGCTGCACACGCGCACCGGCGAGTTCGTCGCCGTCGGCGCCAAGGCCGTCATCCTGGCCACCGGGGCGTGCGGGCGGCTGGGTCTGCCGGCGTCGGGCTACCTGTACGGTACCTACGAGAACCCGACCAACGCCGGCGACGGGTACGCGATGGCCTACCACGCGGGCGCGGAGCTGTCGGGAATCGAGTGCTTCCAGGTCAATCCGCTGATCAAGGATTACAACGGGCCGGCCTGCGCCTACGTCGCCAACCCTTTCGGCGGCTACCAGGTCAACGCGCAAGGCGAGCGGTTCGTCGACTCCGACTACTGGTCGGGGCAGATGATGGCCGAGGTCAAAAGCGAGATCGACTCCGCCCGCGGACCCATCTACCTCAAGGTGTCGCACCTGTCGGACGAGACGCTGAGGTCGCTGGAGAACATTCTGCACACCACCGAACGTCCCACCCGGGGCACCTTCCACGCCAACCGCGGCCACGACTACCGCACCCACGACGTGGAGATGCACATCTCCGAGATCGGCTTGTGCGGCGGCCATTCCGCGTCCGGGGTGTGGGTCGACGAGCACGCCCGCACCACGGTGCCGGGGCTGTACGCCGCGGGGGACCTGGCCTGCGTCCCGCACAACTACATGATCGGGGCGTTCGTCTTCGGTGACCTCGCCGGCGCGCATGCCGCATCGACTTTGGGCGAAGTCTCAGCGCCACAAGGGTTCCCGGACGACCAGCTGCACGAGGCGCACGAGCTGATCTACCGGCCGCTGCGGCATCCGGACGGGCCGCCGCAATCGCAGGTCGAATACAAGCTGCGGCGCTTCGTGAACGACTATGTGGCGCCGCCCAAGACGGCGGCCAAGCTGTCCATCGCGGTGCGCACCTTCGACCGGATGCGCGACGAGATCGCCGAGATCGGCGCCCGCAATCCGCACGAGCTGATGCGGGCGGTGGAGGTGTCGTTCATCCGGGACTGCGCCGAGATGGCCGCCCGGTCCTCGCTCACCCGGACCGAATCGCGGTGGGGCCTCTACCACGACCGCGCCGACTTGCCCGGCCGCGACGACAGCCAGTGGGGGTATCACCTGAACCTGGTCAAAAGTCGTCATGGCGACATGGTTTTCCTGAAGCGGCCCGTCGCACCGTATTTCGTGCCCGTCCCGGAACTCGACGGCCTGCCGCCCGCGGATCAGACCGTGCGGGAGGTGGAGCAGCCGCCGCTGATCGGCGGCCAGGCCCCCGCCACGGCGGGGTCCCGAATCGCCTCGCCCGCAATCGCGTTCGACCGGCCCTCGCCCCGCATCGCCGAGGTCCTCGCCCTCGAGGAGCCGACTATCGCCGGCCTGGGGCCGTACCTGGCCGACGCCGATCCCGGGGTGCGCCGAACCGCCGTGGCCACGCTCACCGAGCACATCCCCGACGGGTATGCGCCCGCCCTGTTCGCGGCGCTGGATGACGCCGACGCCGCGGTGCGCCGCACCGCCGCCGGGGGAATCCGCGAGCTGGTCGAGGTGCTGCCCGACCCGGCCGGCGCCGAGCCGTATCTGCTGTCCGGGGATACGGTGGTGCGCGCGGCCGCCGTCTACCTGCTGGCCGCGCGCCGGGCCGGCGGCGCCGGGCAATACCGCCGCGCCCTCGACGATCTAGACCATCGGGTGCGCATCGAGGCGGTGCGGGCGCTGGTGTCGGTCGACGACGTGGCCGGCGTCGTCGCGGCCACCGGGGACGAGAGCCGGGAGGTCCGCATCGCGGCGGCCGCCGGTCTCGCGACGCTGGGCGGGGGCGGTGACGCCGTCAGCACGCTCGTCGGCGATCCCGATCCGCTGGTGCGCGCGGCCGCGCTCGCCGCGCTGGGCGAATTGGGCTGCGGTGAGGCCGATCTGGATGCCGTTGAGCGCGCCCTGAAGGCGCCGGCCTGGCAGGTGCGCGAGGGCGCGGCGCGCGCGCTGCGGGGCGCGACGGCCGAGGCCGCGGTGCCCCGGCTGTCCGAGGCGCTGTCCGACACGCACCTCGACGTGCGCAAGGCGGCGGTGCTCAGCCTGACCCGGTGGGCCGGTGAGCCCGCCGCGCATGATGCGCTCGGGGTCGCGCTCAAGGACAGCGACGCCGACGTACGAGCCTACGCGCGCCGGGCCCTGGAACAAGACCGCTAGTCGAGTGTGACTGCACGGCTTTGAGTGTGCGCTGACGGCTTCCAAAGTGCACTCAGGGCGCAAATTCTGGCGATTTCCCGCCCGGGACACACACTCAAAGCCCTGGGCGCACAGCGAAAGCCGGTGTCAGCGCAGGATCTTGGCGAACATCAGGGTGTCCTGCGGTTCGGGCCCCATGGTGGGAAAGACGGCGTGCCGGGCCAGCCGTCCCTCCAGCGCGAAACCCGCGCTTCCAAGCAGTCGCGCGGAGCGCTCGTTGTCGGGACTGCACGTCGCCCAGACGCGATACACCCCGCGATCGGCCTGCAGCGCGGTCAGCAGCAGGTCGAGCACCTCGGCCATGTAACCCTTGCCCCACCACCGCCGCCCGAGGCAGTAACCGATCTCGACCGAGTGCGGCACGGGGCGCCGACAGCTGGTCAGGCCGATGGGGTCGCCGCTGTGCTTCAGCTCGATCGCCCAGGTTCGCTCGTCGTCGCTGACGTTGAGCTTTTCGGTGATGACCCGCCGCGTGGCCGCCACGTCGGGATGCGGTGCCCACAGCAGATACTTGGTGACCTCGGGATCGCGGGCGACCCGCTGGAACAGCGCACCCGCGTCGTCGAGCACCGGTCGGCGCAGCACCAGCCGTTGCCCGGTGATGCGGACAGGCGGGTAGTCGACCATCGCGTTAGAGCCCGAGCGCCTGATAGGTGCGGCGGACGAATTTCGGTTGCGCGGTGCGCAGTTTCGCCAGCGACGTGTTGCCGGCGACGGCCGTGGCCGCGTCCACGGTCAGGTCGGGCAGGTTCTGGATCAGGTACAGCACGATCAGGTCCGCCGACGGGTCGGCCTGCCACCACGTCCCGTAGGCGCCCGGCCAGCTGAACGTCCCCGGCCCGCCGGGCCCGAACAGCGGGGCGGACTTCGCCGGATCGGTCACCACCGAGAGGTTCAATCCGAACCCGCGGCCCACCCAGTACGGCGCGCCGAGGAAGTTGTGCCGCTTCTGTTCGTCGGTGAGCCGGTCGGTCCGCATGAGGCGGGTCGACTCCGGCGAGAGCACCCGCACGCCGTCGACCGTCCCGTCGCCCAGCAGCATCCGCACGAACCGCAGGTAGTCGTCGGCGGTCGACCACAACCCGCCGCCGGCGTTGCAGAACGAGGGCGGCGTGATGTGCGGCGGCCCCATGACGCCGTGCTGCAGCTGGTGTTCGTCGGTGAGCCGGTACATGGTGGCGGCGCGCCGGCGCGCCTCGGGGGACACGAAGAACCCGGTGTCGGGCATGCCCGCCGGGCCCAGGACCCGTTCGTCGAGAACCTGGTGGAACGGCTTGCCGTCGACGCGGGAAGCGATGACGCCCAAGAGGTCGATGGCGTGGCTGTAGGTGACCCGGTCGCCGGGCTGATGCACCAGCGGCAGCTCGGCCAGCTCGCTCAGCCAGGCGTCGGGGCCCTGGTTGAACGGCAGCCGCATGTAGGCCTTCGAGATCGGCCCGGACACCGAGAACGCGTAGGCCAGGCCGCTGGTGTGGGTGAGCAGGTCCTCGATCAGGATGGCGCGCTGGACCGGGTGCGTCCGGTCCAGCGGACCGTGCGGGTCGTCGAGCACCCGCACGTCGGCCAGCTCCGGCGCCCAGCGCACGATCGGGTCTGTCAGCGCCAGCTTGCCCTCGTCGACCAGGCTCATCACCGCCGCGACCGTGACCGGCTTGGTCATCGACGCGATGCGAAACAGCGTGTCCCGTTGCATCGGCAGGCGCGCGTCGATGTCGCGGTAGCCGATCTCGTTGACCTGCAGCAGTTCTCCGCGCTGCCACACCATCGTCACCGCTCCGGCCAGCACGCCGGCGTCGCACACCTCGCGGATGGAGGCCTGATTGAGGTGGAGATTCACCGGATCAGGGTAGCTAGCGCCGCCGGGCGCGGACGTACCAGAACGCCATTTCGATCTCATTCCCGTCCATTTCCCGGCGTATGGTGGCGGGCTCCAGCGCTTCGATGTCCCAGCCCGCGGCGCCGAGGACGTCGCGCAGCGTCTGCTCGGAGACCGCCGGCCGCGGCCATTCGGCATCGGCCGGGTTGGCGTCCGAGAAGCAACTGATGAGCAACGTGGCGCCCGGCCTGGTCGCCCGGTGTGCCGCGGCGGCGTAGCTGCGCTTGCCGTCGTCGTCGAGGCAGTGGAACATGCCGCTGTCGACGATGGTGTCGAACGCGTCGGTGTAGCCCTCGAGCTTGGTGGAGTCGCTCACCGCGAACCTCACGTCGACCCCTGCGTCGCTGGCGCGCCGCTCGGCGGTGATCAACGCGGTCGGGGAGATGTCCAGCCCCGTCACCTGGTAGCCATTCCTGGCCAAATAGATCGCGTTGTCACCCAGCCCGCAGCCGATGTCGAGGACGTCACCGTGTACCCAGCCGCCGGTGTGCCACGCGATGACATTCTCCTTGGGCGCCTTCGTATCCCATGGTGGCGTTGCCATCGGGGGCATGCCTTCGCCGGGGCTCTCACCGCGGTAAAGCGCATCGAAATCTAGACCTGTCATACTCGCCAGCTTAGGCGGCGTGGAGCTCGGCGAGTGCGATGGTGATCCGGTCTTCCACCTCACTGACGAAAATCTCGAGAGGTCCGGGCTGCGGCGGGGCGGTCGAGTGATAGTGCATCCCGGTGGGCGTGATGAATTCCGCCCCATGACAACCGGTTTCGTCTACGGTCGTGCTGACGCGCCAGCCAGGCGCCTCCTTGGCGTAATTGCAGCGCTCACACATTCCCAGCCCGTTGGCCGCGCTGGTCGCACCGCCGCGGCGATGCGGGGTGGCGTGGTCGTGGTGGCGGATCGGGGCGTCACAGTAGGGAGTGCGACCGCGCTGATCACGCAGGCCGATGAACGTGGCGAGCCCCTTCGGGAAGCAACGCGCCCGCGACTCCATGGCCACCAGAGCCCCGGAACCGGGATGCCGGTACAGCCGCCGCAGCGTAGCGCGCGACCGGTCATCGACGACCGCGCCGCGCACCAAATGGCGTGCCACCGCCGCCGGGATGGGGCCATACCCGTCGACCAGTGCCGCCGTGTGGTCGTGCCCCAGCAGCGTCTCGTCGGAAATTACCAGGTTGACCGCGATCGGTTGGGCCACCTCGGCGGGTCGTCCGGTGACGCGCTCGACCAACGTGTCGGCCATCGCCTGGCCGCGGGTGCGGTCATCGAACGTGGTGTCGGCGGCCCGCTTGAGCGCCGCGTAAACCGAAACTCCCTGGGACACAGGCAGCAGCGCGGTCACATAGGTCATCGTGTCGGGCGCGGGACGAATCGTCACCGTGCGTTCTTCCTCAGCCTTGGCCGCCCGGTCGACCACCCTGCGCATTGAGCCGATACGCGATCGCCCGGGCCGCCGCGGCCACCCGCGCGTCACCCATCCCGTCCAGCTTCGACGCGTCGGCGCACAGCTCGGCGTCCAGTGCGCGACGGCGGTCAACCTCCAGACAGGCCGATTCCCGCACGATCAGGGTGGCCCGCCACTCCGACAACCGCCCTGTCTCCAGCGCGGCGAGCGTGTGCGGCATCTCGTGCACCAGCGCCTTGGCGAATCCGAGATGCCGCCCTCCCCGGGCCGGCGAATCCCGTCGCGCGAGAGCGATCTCGCTGGCGACCCCGCGCCCGCGCTGGGCGCCCGGCACTCCCGCGTCGGCCTCACGCGAGCGACGCAGCGCATCTAATTCCACGGCCGATCGCGCCTGAGCTGCGGCGGCCGCCGACTTGGCCACCTCCAACTCGGCGATCCGCGCTATCAGCGCCCCCTCATCTTCGAACATGCTTTCGATAGTAGGCCTGGCCGCCGACACGTCGACCGCGCCGCGGCCCACTCGCATCGAAGTGCTAGGCTGCCGGGCAGTCGACATCCTTTAACGATCCGTCCGGAGAGGCGGAGAAGGAGGTCAAGTTCTCGCATGGGTGCAGCGGGGGATGCCGCCTTAGGCAGCGAATCCCGGGAGTTGATGTCGGCGGCCGACGTGGGCCGCACCATTTCCCGTATCGCGCATCAGATCATCGAAAAGACCGCGCTGGATGGTCCCGACGCGCCGCGGGTGGTGTTGCTGGGCATCCCGACCCGCGGCGTCCTCCTCGCCAAGCGCCTCGCCGCCAACATCGCCGAGTACAGCGGGGCTGACGTCGCACACGGTGCCCTCGACATCACGCTCTACCGGGACGACCTGATGCAAAAGCCGCCGCGGCCGCTGGAGGCCACCTCCATTCCGGCCGGCGGCATCGACGACGCGCTGGTGATCCTCGTCGACGACGTGCTCTATTCCGGCCGCTCGGTGCGTTCCGCCCTGGACGCGCTGCGCGACGTGGGCCGGCCGCGGGCGGTGCAACTGGCGGTGCTGGTCGACCGCGGCCACCGCGAGCTGCCGCTGCGCGCCGACTACGTCGGCAAGAACGTCCCCACCTCACGCAGCGAAAGCGTGCACGTGCTGTTGAGCGAGCACGACGGACGCGACGGGGTGGTGATCTCGCGATGACGCGACACCTGCTGGCAGCCGGCGACCTGAGCCGCGACGACGCCACCGCCATCCTCGACGACGCGGACCGGTTCGCGCAGGCCCTCGTAGGCCGCGAGATCAAGAAGCTGCCGACGCTGCGCGGCCGCACCGTCGTCACGATGTTCTACGAGAACTCGACGCGCACCCGGGTGTCCTTCGAGGTGGCCGGCAAGTGGATGAGCGCCGACGTCATCAACGTCAGCGCGACCGGATCGTCGGTGGGCAAGGGCGAATCGCTGCGTGACACGGCGCTGACGCTGCGGGCGGCCGGCGCCGACGCGCTGATCATCCGCCACCCCGCGTCGGGCGCCGCGCACCTGCTCGCCGACTGGACATGCAGCAACGGTGACGGCCCGTCGGTGATCAACGCCGGCGACGGCACCCACGAGCACCCGACGCAGGCGCTGCTGGACGCGCTGACCGTCCGCCAGCGGCTCGGCGGCATCGAGGGCCGGCGCGTCGTGATCGTCGGCGACATCCTGCACAGCCGGGTCGCCCGCTCCAACGTCATGCTGCTGGACACCCTGGGCGCCGAGGTAGTGCTGGTCGCGCCGCCGACGCTGTTGCCGGTCGGGGTCGACGGCTGGCCGGCCACCGTCTCCTATGACTTCGACGCCGAGCTGCCCGCCGCCGACGCGGTGCTGATGCTGCGGGTGCAGGCCGAGCGGATGAACGGCGGCTTCTTCCCGTCGGTGCGCGAATACTCCGTTCGTTACGGGCTTTCCGAGCGGCGCCAGGCGATGTTGCCGGGCCACGCGGTGGTGCTGCACCCGGGGCCGATGGTGCGCGGCATGGAGATCTCGTCTTCGGTGGCGGATTCATCGCAATCGGCTGTGCTGCAACAGGTTTCGAACGGAGTACACGTCCGGATGGCGGTGCTGTTCCATGTCTTGGTCGGGGCGCAGGAGATCGCGGCATGAGCGTGTTGATCCGCGGCGTGCGTCTCTACGGTGAAGGTGACCGGGTCGACGTGCTGGTCGATGACGGCCAGATCGCCGAAATCGGCCCGGACCTTGAGCAGCCCGGAGCGCTCCAAAAGGATCTAGACGTGATTGATGCGACGGGTCAGGTGCTGCTCCCGGGGTTCGTCGACCTGCACACCCACCTGCGCGAGCCGGGCCGCGAATACGCCGAGGACATCGAAACCGGTTCGGCGGCCGCGGCTTTGGGCGGCTACACGGCGGTGTTCGCGATGGCCAACACCCATCCTGTCGCCGACAGCCCGGTGGTTACCGACCACGTCTGGCATCGCGGCCAGCAGGTCGGCCTGGTCGACGTGCATCCCGTCGGCGCCGTCACCGTCGGGCTGGCCGGCGCCGAGCTCACCGAGATGGGCATGATGACCGCCGGCGCCGCGCAGGTCCGGATGTTCTCCGACGACGGCATCTGCGTGCACGACCCGCTGATCATGCGCCGCGCCCTGGAGTACGCCACCGGCCTGGGAGTGCTGATCGCCCAGCACGCCGAGGAGCCGAGGCTGACCGTCGGCGCCGTCGCCCACGAGGGGCCCACGGCCGCGCGGCTCGGACTCGCGGGATGGCCTCGGGCCGCGGAGGAATCGATCGTGGCCCGCGACGCGCTGCTGGCCCGCGACGCCGGTGCCCGGGTGCACATCTGCCATGCCTCCACGGCGGGCACCGTCGAGATCGTGAAATGGGCCAAGGAACAAGGAATTTCGATTACCGCCGAGGTCACCCCGCACCACCTGCTGCTCGACGACGGCCGGCTGGCCGGCTACGAGGGGGTGAACCGGGTCAACCCGCCGCTGCGCGAGGCCGCCGACGCGGTCGCGCTGCGTCAAGCGCTGGCCGACGGGGTAATCGACTGCGTGGCCACCGACCATGCCCCGCACGCCGAGCACGAGAAGTGCGTCGAGTTCGCGGCGGCGCGCCCCGGCATGCTGGGGCTGCAAACCGCGCTGTCGGTGGTGGTGCAGACGATGGTGGCGCCCGGACTGTTGTCGTGGCGCGATGTCGCGCGGGTGATGAGCGAAAACCCGGCGCGCATCGTCGGGTTGCCCGACCACGGCCGCCCGCTGGAGGTGGGGGAGCCGGCCAACCTCACCGTCGTGGACCCGGACGCCGCGTGGACGGTCGCCGGGTCGGACCTGGCCAGCCGGTCGGCCAACACGCCGTACGAGTCGATGACGTTGCCCGCCACCGTGACCGCGACCCTGCTGCGCGGAAAGGTCACCGCCCGGGACGGGAAGAGCCCGGCATGAACTCGGGCACGTTGGTGGGTTCGCTGATCTTCGCGGCCGTGCTGGTGGTGGTGATCGCGGTGGTGATCCAGTTGATGATGCGCGGCTGGCAGCGCCGCTCCCAGCGGCAAACGGAGCTGATCGGCGACCTGCCCGACGTGCCCGACCAGGTGGGCGGGGCCATGCTGACCACCCGCGGCCTCTATTGCGGCTGCACGACGGCTCCGGCCTGGAACGAGCGGATCACGGCCGGCGATCTGGGGTACCGCAGCAAAGCGGTGCTGACGCGCTATCCCGAGGGGATTCTGCTGGAACGCATTCGCGCCCTTCCTATTTGGATTCCGCAGGAGTCGATCGCGGCCGTCCGCTTGGAACGCGGGATGGCGGGCAAGGTGGTGGCCCGCATCGGGATTCTGGCGATTCGGTGGCGGCTGCCGTCCGGCGTCGAGATCGACACCGGGTTTCGCGCGAACCATCGCGGCGAATACGACGCCTGGCTGGAAGGCCGGCAGGAGGATGTGGCGTGAGTAAAGCCCTGCTGGTTCTCGAGGACGGCCGCGTCTTCACCGGAACGCCGTTCGGCAAGGTCGGTCAGACGCTCGGGGAGGCCGTTTTCTCCACCGGCATGTCCGGCTATCAGGAGACGCTGACCGATCCCAGTTACCACCGCCAGATCGTCGTCGCCACCGCGCCGCAGATCGGCAACACCGGCTGGAACGATGAGGACGCCGAAAGCCGCGGCGACAGGATCTGGGTCGCCGGTTACGCGGTGCGCGACCCGTCGCCGCGCGCCTCCAACTGGCGCGCCACCGGCACGCTGGAGGACGAGCTGGCCCGCCAGGGCATCGTCGGCATCGCCGGGATCGACACCCGTGCGGTGGTGCGGCACCTGCGCAGCCGCGGCTCGATGAAGGCGGGGGTCTTCTCCGGTGACGCGCTGGCCGAGCCGGCCGAGTTGGTGGATCGGGTGCGCGGCCAGCAGTCGATGCTGGGCGCCGATCTGGCCGGCGAGGTCAGCACCGAAGGCGCCTACGTCGTGGAACCCGAAGGACCGCACCGGTTCACGGTGGCCGCCCTGGACCTGGGGATCAAGACCAACACGCCCCGCAACTTCTCCCGGCGCGGCATCCGCAGCCACGTGCTACCGGCGTCGGCGACCTTCGAGCAGATCGCCGACATCAAGGCCAACGGCGTATTCCTGTCCAACGGCCCGGGTGACCCCGCCACCGCCGACCACGTCGTCGCGCTCACCCGCGAGGTGCTGGACGCCGGAATCCCGTTGTTCGGCATCTGTTTCGGCAATCAGATCCTCGGCCGGGCGCTGGGCCTGTCCACGTACAAGATGGTGTTCGGCCACCGCGGCATCAACGTCCCGGTCATCGACCACGCCACCCGGCGGGTCGCGGTGACCGCACAGAATCACGGCTTTGCGCTGGAAGGCGAGGCGGGCCAGTCCTTCGACACCCCGTTCGGCCCGGCGGTCGTCAGCCACACCTGCGCCAACGATGGGGTGGTGGAAGGCGTCAAACTCGCCGATGGCAAGGCGTTTTCGGTGCAGTACCACCCCGAGGCCGCCGCCGGTCCGCACGACGCCGAGTACCTGTTCGACCAATTCATCGACCTGATGGCAGGGGGACGCTGATGTCCTACCCCGCGAGCTGGGGGCACCTCCCGCGTGCGGGGGAGCGTGTCTGTACAACGACACGCCCTCAACGGTGTACAACTGCGCACGCTCGCGCCAAGACCGCGGGGGGATGCTAGTGCCGCGTCGCACCGACTTGCGCCACGTGCTGGTGATCGGCTCGGGGCCGATCGTGATCGGGCAGGCCTGCGAGTTCGACTACTCCGGCACCCAGGCCTGCCGGGTGCTGCGCGCCGAGGGCCTGCAGGTGAGCCTGGTCAACTCCAACCCGGCCACCATCATGACCGACCCCGAGTTCGCCGATAACACCTATGTGGAACCCATCACGCCGGCGTTCGTCGAGCGGGTGATCGCCCAGCAGGCCGAGCGGGGCAACAAGATCGACGCGCTGCTGGCCACGCTGGGCGGGCAGACGGCGCTGAACACCGCGGTCGCGCTGTACGAGAACGGGGTGCTGGAGCGCTACGGCGTCGAGCTCATCGGCGCCGATTTCGACGCCATCCAGCGCGGCGAGGACCGGCAGCGGTTCAAGGACATCGTCGCCAAGGTCGGCGGTGAATCCGCCCGCAGCCGCGTGTGTTTCACCATGGAGGAGGTCCGCGAGACCGTCGAAGAGGTCGGCCTGCCGGTGGTCGTGCGGCCCAGCTTCACCATGGGCGGGCTGGGCTCGGGCATGGCGCACTCCGCCGAAGAGGTCGACCGGATGGCCGGCGCCGGGCTGGCCGCCTCGCCCAGCGCCAACGTGCTGATCGAGGAATCGATCTACGGCTGGAAGGAATTCGAGCTCGAGCTGATGCGCGACGGCCACGACAACGTGGTCGTGGTGTGCTCCATCGAGAACGTCGACCCGATGGGCGTGCACACCGGAGACTCGGTCACCGTCGCCCCGGCCATGACGCTGACCGACCGGGAATACCAGCGGATGCGCGACCTGGGCATCGCGATCCTGCGTGAGGTCGGCGTGGACACCGGCGGCTGCAACATCCAGTTCGCGGTCGACCCGCGCGACGGCCGGCTGATCGTCGTCGAGATGAACCCGCGGGTGTCGCGGTCAAGTGCGCTGGCGTCCAAGGCCACCGGCTTCCCGATCGCCAAGATCGCCGCCAAGCTGGCCATCGGCTACACCCTCGACGAGATCCTCAACGACATCACCAAGGAGACGCCGGCCTGCTTCGAGCCGACGCTGGACTACGTCGTGGTCAAGGCGCCGCGGTTCGCGTTCGAGAAGTTCCCCGGCGCCGACCCAACCCTGACCACCACGATGAAATCCGTCGGCGAGGCAATGTCGTTGGGCCGCAACTTCATCGAGGCGCTGGGCAAGGTGATGCGATCCCTGGAGACCGAGCGCGCCGGGTTCTGGACGTCCTCCGACGACCAGGGGGACATCGATGACGTACTGACCCGGCTGCAGACCCCGACCGAAGGCCGCCTCTACGACATCGAACTGGCGCTGCGGCTGGGCGCATCCGTGGAAGAGGTGGCGCGGGTCTCCGGCGTGGACCCGTGGTTCGTCGCGCAGATCGGTGAGCTGGTCGAGTTGCGCGCGGAGGTGGTCGGCGCCCCGGTGCTGGACGCCGACCTGCTGCGGCAGGCCAAACACAGCGGCCTCTCGGACGGCCAGATCGCCGCGCTGCGCCCGGAATTGGCCGGCGAGGACGGGGTGCGGTCATTGCGGGAGCGCCTCGGCATCCACCCGGTGTACAAGACGGTGGACACCTGCGCGGCGGAGTTCGAGGCCAAGACGCCCTACCACTACAGCAGCTACGAGCTGGACCCCGCCGCCGAAACGGAGGTGGCCCCGCAGACCGAGAAGCCCAAGGTGCTGATCCTGGGATCGGGCCCCAACCGGATCGGTCAGGGCATCGAATTCGACTACAGCTGCGTGCACGCGGCAACGACGTTGAGCCAGGCCGGTTTCGAGACCGTGATGGTCAACTGCAACCCCGAGACGGTGTCCACCGACTACGACACGGCCGACCGGCTCTACTTCGAGCCGCTGACTTTCGAGGACGTCCTGGAGGTGTTCCACGCCGAGACGCAGTCGGGTGGCGATGGTCCCGGCGTCGTCGGTGTCATCGTGCAGCTCGGCGGCCAGACCCCGCTGGGGCTCGCCCAACGGCTCTTCGACGCGGGGGTCCCGATCGTGGGAACCCCGCCGGAGGCCATCGACCTGGCCGAGGACCGCGGCGCCTTCGGCGACGTGCTGGCCGCCGCCGGACTGCCCGCGCCAAAGTACGGCACCGCAACGACTTTCGCCCAGGCCCGCCGGATCGCCGAGGAGATCGGGTACCCGGTGCTGGTGCGGCCGTCCTACGTGCTGGGCGGTCGCGGCATGGAGATCGTCTACGACGAGGAGACGCTGAAGGGCTACATCACCCGCGCCACCGCGCTCTCGCCCGAACACCCGGTGCTCGTCGACCGCTTCCTCGAGGACGCCGTGGAGATCGACGTGGACGCGCTGTGCGACGGGGCCGAGGTCTACATCGGCGGCATCATGGAACACATCGAGGAGGCCGGCATTCACTCCGGCGACTCGGCCTGCGCGCTGCCCCCGGTCACGCTGGGCCGCAGCGACATCGAGAAGGTGCGCAGCTCCACCGAGGCCATCGCCCACGGAATCGGCGTGGTCGGGCTGCTCAACGTCCAGTACGCTCTCAAGGACGACGTGCTCTACGTCCTGGAGGCCAACCCGCGGGCGAGCCGCACGGTGCCATTCGTCTCCAAGGCGACCGCGATCCCGCTCGCCAAGGCGTGCGCCCGGATCATGTTGGGCGCCACTATCTCTCAGCTTCGTGACGAGGGTCTGCTGGCCGCGACCGGGGACGGCGCCCACGCGCCGCCACAGGCCCCGATCGCGGTCAAGGAGGCCGTGCTGCCTTTTAACCGCTTCCGCCGCGCCGACGGCGCGGCCATCGATTCGCTGCTCGGCCCGGAGATGAAATCGACGGGCGAGGTGATGGGCATCGACCGCGACTTCGGCAGCGCCTTCGCCAAGAGCCAGACCGCCGCCTACGGGTCGCTTCCGGCCGGGGGGACGATATTCGTGTCGGTGGCCAACCGCGACAAGCGGTCAATGGTGTTTCCGGTCAAGCGCCTGGCCGACTTGGGATTTCGCGTCCTGGCCACCGAGGGCACCGCGGAGATGTTGCGCCGCAACGGGATCCCGTGTGACGAGGTTCGCAAGCACTTCGAGCCGCCGCAGCAGGGCCGGCCCGTGGCGTCGGCGGTCGACCTGATCAAGGCCGGCGAGGTCGACATGGTGATCAACACCCCCTATGGCAACTCCGGCCCGCGCATCGACGGCTACGAAATCCGCTCGGCCGCCGTGTCGGTCAACATCCCCTGTGTCACCACGGTGCAGGGCGCCTCCGCGGCCGTGCAGGGCATCGAGGCGGGCATCCGCGGCGACATCGGCGTGCGGTCGCTGCAGGAGTTGCACAGCGCCATTGGTGCGCAAGGCGCCGGGCCCATTGGTCAGGGCGCCCGATGACCGGGTTCGGCGCCCGGCTGGCCGAGGCGAAGCTGAGCCGCGGGCCGCTGTGCCTGGGCATCGACCCGCACCCGGAGCTACTGCGGGCCTGGGACCTGCCCACCACGGCCGACGGGCTGGCGGCGTTCTGCGACGTCTGCATCGAGGCCTTCTCCGGATTCGCCGTCGTCAAACCGCAGGTGGCGTTCTTCGAGGCCTACGGCGCCGCCGGATACGCGGTCCTGGAACGCACCATCGCCGCGCTGAGTACGGCCGGGGTGCTGGTGCTGGCCGACGCCAAGCGGGGCGACATCGGGTCGACGATGGCGGCCTACGCCGCGGCCTGGGCGGGCGATTCGCCGCTGGCGGCCGACGCGGTCACCGCCTCGCCCTATCTGGGATTCGGTTCGTTGCGGCCGCTGCTGGAGGCCGCGGCGGCCAACGACCGGGGGGTGTTCGTGCTGGCAGCGACCTCCAACCCGGAGGGCGCCACCGTGCAGCGTGCCGAGTTCGACGGCCGGACGGTGTCACAGCTGATCGTCGACCAGGCGGCGGTCGTCAACCGGTCCGCCACCGGATCCGAGCCCGGATACGTCGGTGTGGTCCTCGGGGCGACGGTGTTCGAGGCGCCCGACGTCAGCGAGCTGGGCGGACCGGTGCTGGTGCCCGGCGTCGGGGTGCAGGGCGGACGGCCCGAGGCGCTCGGCGGCCTGGGCGGGGCCGCGCCGGGCCAGCTGCTGCCCGCGGTGGCGCGTGAGGTGCTCCGGGCCGGACCGAGCGTGTCGGACCTGCGCGCGGCCGGCGAACGGATGCTGGACGCGGTCGCGTACCTCGCTGCCCTGTAGATCGCGTTTCGGTGTGAAACCTGGGCTTTCACTGTGCGTCCACCGCGCGGCTAAGGCCGTTTTTCCCGCCCCCAGCACACACGTAAAGCCGTCGGCGCACACTCAGTCCGAAGCTACGGCCGCAGTTGGCCGTGCGGTCTCCACGATGACGCTGGTGGCCTTGACGACGGCCACGGCGACGCTGCCGGGCCGAAGTTTCAGCTCGTCGGCGGCCGCGGTGCTCATCAGCGAGATCACGGTGTGGGGACCGCACTGCATCTCGACCTGGGTCATCACCGTGTCGCTGATCACCCTCGTGACCAGGCCGACGAACCGGTTGCGGGCCGAGCTGCCGATGCTCAGCGGATCCGGTGGCGGGGCGGGTGCGTTGGTCCGGGAGAACTCGGCCAGATCCTCGCTCGCGATGACCTTGCGCCCCGCCGCGTCGTGACCGACCGACAAAGTGCCTTGGTTGATCCAGCGGCGGACCGTGTCGTCGCTGACTCCCAGCAGTTCAGCCGCCTGACGAATGCGCAGGTTCGGCACGGTTTCGATCGTAACTGATATTTGGCTGGGCATTAGCTGAAACATCGCTGCGTAAACGCCGCCGACCTGGCACTTGACCGCGGGCGCGACACGCGCGACGCACGATGAAAAATCTCGTGATCCCCGGCACCCGGGCGTGGGGCCGTTCGCCGTGGGCGTCCGCCGCGTCCGCGGCCGCCCCGCCCCGCGCTGACACGAGAGCCCAAAACCACTGGTAGAACCCCCTATTCGGGGCCGCGGGAAGGCGGCGCCACCGTCGAAACGGGGCTGCGTACGGGCCGTCCCGGCGATGCCCCGGCGGGTTAGCCCGGGGGCCCACGCTGCACATTTGCACAATTAACGAGGGGGTCGGATTAGATTTCGTCAGGAAGCCTGAGTACGGTCATCTCCGCTGGCTGAAGTACCCGGCAGAGACAAAACGAGATCGATTATCGATTGATCAGATACGGAGGAATCGTGGCCCTTCCCCAGTTGACCGACGAGCAGCGCGCGGCCGCGTTGGAGAAGGCGGCTGCCGCACGTCGAGCGCGAGCAGAGCTCAAAGATCGGCTCAAGCGCGGTGGCACCAACCTCACCCAGGTGCTCAAGGACGCCGAAAGCGATGAAGTCCTCGGCAAGATGAAGGTGTCTGCGCTGCTCGAGGCCTTGCCGAAGGTGGGCAAGGTCAAGGCGCAGGAGATCATGACCGAGCTGGAAATCGCTCCCACCCGCCGCCTGCGCGGCCTCGGGGACCGGCAGCGCAAGGCCCTGCTGGAAAAGTTCGGCTCCTAAACCGAAACCGCGACCATGCAGGCCGAATGGCCTGTGGGGGCACCGACCCGGGAGCGCCAGTGACCGGCGGGGGGCCGGACGTTGCACGGGGGGCACGCCCTGAGCCAACGGGCAGGGGGCGTGTGGTCGTGCTGTCCGGTCCCTCCGCGGTCGGCAAGTCGACGGTGGTCCGGTGTCTGCGCGAGCGGATCCCCAACCTGCAGTTCAGCGTCTCGGCCACGACGCGGGCGCCGCGGCCCGGCGAAGTGGACGGCGTCGACTACCACTTCGTCACCCCCGCCCGCTTCCAGCAACTGATCGATGAGGGCGCCCTGCTGGAGTGGGCCGAGATCCACGGCGGGCTGCACCGGTCGGGCACTCTGGCCGAGCCGGTGCGGGCCGCCACGGTGTCCGGGCTTCCCGTGCTCATCGAGGTCGACCTGGCCGGTGCCAGGGCGGTCAAGAAGGCGATGCCCGAGGCGCTCACCGTGTTCCTGGCGCCCCCCAGCTGGGAGGATCTGGAGGCCAGGCTGATCGGGCGCGGCACCGAGACACCGGAGGCGATACGGCGCCGCCTCGACACCGCCCGCACCGAAATGGCGGCCCAGGACGACTTCGACGAAGTGGTGGTCAACAGTCGATTGGAGTCTGCGTGCGCCGAATTGGTATCCTTGCTGGTGGGAACTGCGCCGGGCTCGGCATGAACCGCCTGACCAGACCAGATTCAAGCATCGAAGTTCTTTAGCCGTTCAGCACGGCTCTAATGCGTCAGGAGACAGACCTACGTGAGCATTCCCCAGTCCGACCCGTCACTGACCGCCGTGGACCAGTTCGATCCCTCGGCGGGCGGGCAGGGCGGTTACGACACCCCTCTGGGCATCACCAACCCGCCCATCGACGAGCTGCTGGACCGCGTCTCCAGCAAGTACGCCCTGGTCATCTACGCGGCCAAGCGGGCCCGTCAGATCAACGACTACTACAACCAGCTCGGCGAGGGCATCCTCGAGTACGTGGGCCCGCTCGTCGAGCCCGGGCTGCAGGAAAAGCCGTTGTCCATCGCGTTGCGCGAGATCCACGCCGACCTGCTCGAACACACCGAGGGCGAGTAACAGGCAGGGCCGGGCGCGCTGTGGACAGCAAGCGGATCGTCGTCGGCGTCTCGGGGGGCATCGCCGCCTACAAGGCATGCACCGTCGTCCGTCAGCTCGCCGAAGCCGGCCACCAGGTCCGCGTCATCCCCACCGAATCCGCGCTGCGGTTCGTGGGGGCCGCAACCTTCGAGGCGCTGTCGGGCCAGCCGGTGCGCACCGGCGTCTTCGACGACGTGCCCGAGGTGCCGCACGTCCAGCTCGGCAAGCAGGCCGACCTGGTCCTCGTGGCGCCGGCCACCGCCGACCTGCTGGCCAGGGCAGTCTCCGGCCGGGCCGACGACCTGCTGACCGCAACGCTGCTGACCGCCCGATGTCCCGTGCTGTTCGCCCCGGCGATGCACACCGAGATGTGGTTGCACCCGGCCACCGTCGACAACGTGGCCACGCTGCGGCGCCGCGGGGCCGTGGTGCTCGAACCCGCCTACGGACGGCTCACGGGCACCGACAGCGGTGCCGGAAGGCTGCCCGAGGCCGAAGAGATCACCACCCTGGCCCAGCTGCTACTGGAGCGCCACGACGCGCTGCCCTACGACCTTGCCGGCCGCCGGGTGCTGGTCACCGCCGGCGGCACCCGCGAACCGATCGACCCGGTGCGCTTCATCGGCAACCGCAGCTCCGGCAAGCAGGGCTATGCGGTGGCGCGGGTCGCCGCCCAGCGCGGCGCCGAGGTCACCCTGATCGCCGGGCACACCGCCGGGCTGATCGACCCCGCCGGCGTCAACGTGGTGCAGGTCAGCTCGGCGCAGCAACTCGGCGAGGCGGTATCCAAGCACGCTCCCGAGTCGGACGTGCTGGTCATGGCGGCGGCCGTCGCCGACTTTCGGCCCGCGCAGGTTGCCACCGCGAAGATCAAAAAGGGCCCCGACATCCAGGAAGAGCCGACGATCGGGCTGGTCCGCAACGACGACGTGCTGGCCGGCGCGGTGCGGGCCCGCGCGCACGGGCAGCTGCCCAACATGCGGGCCATCGTGGGTTTTGCCGCCGAGACCGGCGACGCCAACGGCGATGTGTTGTTCCACGCGCGAGAAAAGCTGCGGCGCAAGGGCTGTGACCTCTTGGTCGTCAACGCCGTCGGCGACAACAGGGCATTCGAGGTGGACAGCAACGACGGCTGGCTGCTGGCTTCCGACGGCACCGAGTCGGCGCTTCCGCACGGCTCCAAGACGCTTATGGCCAGTCGTATCGTGGATGCGATAGTCGCGTTCCTGCACGGCCACAGCGGGTAGAAGGGTTTGTTTCGCTACGGCGCCCGCGCGGGCGCCGGATGATGCCAGAAGATATAATTCGACTAACTAACTATTGGAAGGATCGGGACTGTGAGCGAAAAGGGTCGTCTGTTTACCAGTGAGTCGGTGACCGAGGGGCACCCCGACAAGATCTGTGACGCGATCAGCGACTCGGTCCTCGACGCGCTCCTCGCGGAGGACCCCCGCTCACGTGTGGCGGTCGAGACGCTCGTGACCACCGGGCAGGTGCATGTGGTGGGCGAGGTGACGACGTTGGCCAAGGAGGCGTTCGCCGACATCACCAACACGGTCCGCGCCCGCATCCTCGACATCGGCTACGACTCGTCGGACAAGGGCTTCGACGGGGCGTCGTGCGGCGTGAACATCGGCATCGGCGCGCAGTCGCCTGACATCGCCATGG
Source organism: Mycobacterium sp. (assembly GCF_025965855.1). Lineage (GTDB taxonomy): Bacteria > Actinomycetota > Actinomycetes > Mycobacteriales > Mycobacteriaceae > Mycobacterium. The sequence continues at coordinate 50,159 of NZ_JAOPWB010000274.1, forward strand.
GCGTCGACACCGCCCACGAGGCGCGCGTGGAGGGCGCGGCGGACCCGCTGGACGCGCAGGGCGCGGGTGACCAGGGCCTGATGTTCGGTTACGCGATCAACGACACCCCGGAACTGATGCCGCTTCCCATCGCGCTGGCGCACCGCCTGTCGCGGCGGCTGACCGAGGTTCGCAAGAAGGGCGTGCTGCCCTACCTGCGTCCCGACGGCAAGACCCAGGTCACCATCGCCTACGAGGACGACGTCCCGGTCCGGCTGGACACCGTGGTCATCTCCACCCAGCACGCCGACGGGATCGACCTGGAGAACACGCTGGACCCCGACATCCGCACGCACGTGCTGAAGACCGTGCTCGACGAGCTGGCCCACGAAACTCTGGACTCGTCGTCGACCCGGGTGCTGGTCAACCCGACCGGCAAGTTCGTGCTCGGCGGCCCCATGGGCGACGCGGGCCTGACCGGCCGCAAGATCATCGTCGACACCTACGGCGGCTGGGCCCGGCACGGCGGCGGCGCCTTCTCCGGCAAGGATCCGTCCAAGGTGGACCGGTCGGCGGCCTACGCGATGCGCTGGGTGGCAAAGAACATCGTCGCCGCCGGGCTGGCGGAGCGGGTCGAGGTGCAGGTGGCTTACGCCATCGGCAAGGCCGCCCCGGTCGGGCTGTTCATCGAGACGTTCGGCACCGCGACCGTCGACCCGGTCAAGATCGAGAAGATCGTGCCCGAGGTTTTCGACCTGCGGCCCGGTGCGATCATCCGCGACCTGGACCTGCTGCGCCCGATCTACGCGCAGACCGCCGCCTACGGCCACTTCGGCCGCACCGACATCGAGCTGCCGTGGGAGCAGCTCAACATGGTCGACGAGCTCAAGCGCGCGATCTAACGCCCGTCAGCTTTGGATGCTCGATGGCAGCGGGTGATCGTCGTTGAGCGCGGGCAGGCCGTCGATGCTGTGCCGGTTGCGAGCGACGAGGCGAGTGAATCGGTCTTCGGACGCCTTGTCGTGATGCGCTTCGAGCACCGGCCGTTCGCCGACCAGCTCGTAGTACGGCACCGCGAACCCGCACGCGTCGGCGATCCGCTCGAGGCCGATCACGATGACGGCACGGATGCCCGCACGCTGAGCCCCGAAATGCGTTAGCAGCCCGGTGAATTCGGCGTCGTCCGGGCAAACGACCCGCCCGGTGCCAAACAGCCGCAAAATCCGCGAGTTGCGCGTGAACGAGCAGAACATGATGGTGATCCGGCCGTTGTCACGCAGGTGGGCGATCGTTTCGACACCGCTGCCGAACAGGTCGAGATAGGCGACGGTGTGATCGTCCAGCACCGCGAAGGTGTCACGATAACCCTTGGGGGAGAGGTTGATTCGGCCCCCTCCGGAGGGGGCGGTGGCAACGAAGAACATGGCCTGATCTCCGATGAAGTCTCGGAGCGACTGGTCGATACTCGAAAACTCTTTTGCCACGTCTGAAAGCGTAGCCTCGCCGAGGGACGGTTACCGTTGCGGCTTGAGTGCGGCCAACCGGTTGTCGTGCCTATAGAAGTCGGCTACCCGCGGGTCCATGGTCCGGCGCCACAACGGCGGGACCAACGCCAGCAGCAGCATGGCGCTGTAGCCGCACGGGAGTTGGGGAGCCCCGTCGACGTGGCGCAGCACCTGGTAGGGCCGAAGCGGGTTGGCGTGGTGGTCGGAATGCCGTTGCAGGTGAAAAAGAAGGATATTGGTGAGTAGCGTGCTGCTGTTCCAGCTGTGCGCCGGCCGCACCCGTTCGTAGCGGCCGCTGGGCAGCCGCTGCCGCCGGAGCCCGTAATGCTCCATGTAATTGACCGTTTCGAGCAGGCAGAAGCCGATGATCGCCTGCCCGGCCAGCCACGGCAGTACGACCGCGCCAAACCATACCGAAAGCACGGTGAACAACGCGACGCTCAGCAGCCACGCGTTGAGCACGTCGTTATCTAGCGACCAGCGAGATTTGCCCGTCTTCGCCAACCGGCTGGCTTCCAGATTCCAGGCCGAGCGCACGCCGCCGATCACCGAACGCGGAATGAAGGCGTAGAGGCTCTCGCCCAGCCGCGCGGTCGCCGGGTCCTCTGCGGTGGCCACCCGCACGTGGTGTCCCCGGTTGTGCTCGACGAAGAAATGCCCGTAGCAGGTTTGGGCCAGCGCCACCTTGCTCAGGCATCGCTCGGTGCGTTCTCGGGAGTGTCCCAATTCGTGCGCGGCGTTGATGGCGAGGCCGCCGATGAGGCCGACCGTCGCCATCAGCCCGACTTTGTCGGCGCGAGTCATTGTGAGCCAGCCACCGCCACTCCACAGCCAGCAGGCGAACAGCAGCGAGAGGTACTGATTGGGCAGGTACAGGTAGGTGGCCCTGCGGTAGAACGGGTCGCTCTCCAGCCACGCCAGCACGCTGTCGGACGGATTCTCAGCGTCGGGACCGAGCATGTGGTCGACAACGGGGATGACGCCGAACGCCAGGAGCGGACCGGCCCACCAGAGCGCGCCGAACCCGGTGGCCTGTACGCCGAGCCACGCCGCGAAGACGAAAGCCGGGACGCCTGCTGCCAGTAGCCAGAGATACCTCCTGGGTTCCTTCCAGCCGACCGCCGGGGCCTGCGCCGGACAGGTCGTGACGCGCGCGGGCGGCAACGATGGCAAAGGAACCCACAGCCATTCTGAAAGTCTCATTTTCAGCTGCGCGTCCCGCATAGATAAAATTAGCAGGTATCACATACTTCTAGTATGGTTATGCCTAAGTTAGATGAGTCAGAATTTTCCATGGCAGCTCCCCTCCCTACTGCATGTCATGTGTGGGAAAGGGTATGGGCCCTCAAGCGGAGATCGAGAGATTTGACCATATATCGAGTAGTGAGTGCGCCCAGTTCGAGTAGCGGTGCAACATAAGATGCCGTGGAAGGTCATCAAACGGGCGGCGTGTCCGTCGCCGTGCGACTGAACCCAAGTCACCAAGTGAGGCGTTTATGGCCTTCTCGCGGAGGAGTTTTCTGGGTGGCGTCGCCGGGGTTGCCGCAGGCGCCCTAGGTGCCGGCATCATCGAACTGGACAGTCGCCGCGATCAAGCTGACCTACGACCGCACTACCGGGCCATCGTGATCGGTAGCGGGTATGGCGGCGGGGTGACGGCGCTGCGGCTGGGCCAAGCAGGCATTCAGACCCTGATTCTGGAGAAGGGCAGGCGGTGGGATGCCCCCGACAGCGACGGCAAACGCTTCTCCCGCATGCTGCCCGCCGACAACCGCGCCGGCTGGTTCACGTCCGTCCCGCCGAGCCTGGTGCCGTCGTATCGAGGCGTGTCGATGGCAGAGGCGGCCAAGCATGCGCCGTCGCCGCAGCCGGTCCAGGCCGGGATCTGCGAGAAGGTCGTCCATGGCGCGCATGCGGTGTTTCGTGGAACGGCCGTCGGGGGAGGATCGATGGTCAACGCCGCGATCGCGGCGATTCCCACCCCGGCTCAGGTTCGCGCCGCCTTCCCGGACATCGACCCCGCGGCATTCCTGGGCACGTACATCGAACGTGCCAAGACCATGCTGCGGATCAGCTACCGCGACATGGACTGGTTCGAGCGCACCCCCTGGTTCCAATACGCCAGGGTGGGCCGGCAGTACGCGGACGCGGCCGGCTACCGCGTCGACTACAACGGCAGCGCCTATTCGTTCGACTACATGAAACAGGAAGAGGCCGAACAGGTTCCACGTTCGGCGCTGAATTTCGAGCAGCAGTACGGGAACAACTACGGCAGGGTCGGCAGCATTGACCAGACATACATCGCGGCCGCGCTGGCCACGGGCAAGGTCACCCTCAAGCCGCTGACCGAGGTTACCGGTATCCGGCGCGAGCGTTCCGGCGAATTCGTGGTCTCGATCCGCGAGATCGACCGGTTCGGCAGGGAGGTCACCCGCGCCGAAGTCGGCTGTGACGAGCTGCATCTGACCGCCGGGGTGCTCGGTACCAACGAACTCCTGCTGCGCGCCCGCGATACGGGGACGTTGCCGAACCTGAGCGACGAGATCGGCCGCGGATACGGAAACAACGGAGACATCATGGTCGCTCACATGCTGGGGGCCGGCGATCCCGCGGGCACGCAGCAATCCCTGATGGGAATGATCAACCTCGACGGCCGGGACGATCCGGACAACCCCGTATACGCCAGCATGTTCTCGCTTCCCCTTCCGGTGGAGACGTTCGCGTTGGGCTACTACGTGATGGTGCGCACCGGGGACCGTGCCGACATCACCTACAACCGCGCCAAGGACTCGATCATCATCGACTGGCCGGGCGGTCATACCGACCACTTGCGCGAGAAGGCGAAGCTGGTGTTGGACAAGGTGACCCACGCCAACGGCGTCGACTATCGCGACGACCTCTTCGAAGGAAATGCCTTCGCGCCCCACACCGTTCATCCGATGGGCGGCGTCGTGAGGGGCAGGGCCACCGACGGCTACGGCAGGGTGAAAGGGTACGACAAGCTTTACGTCAACGACGCGTCACTGCTCCCCGGTTACCTGGGCTGCAACCCCTTCATGTCCATCACCGCGCTCGCGGAACGCAACATCGAAGGAATCCTGCAGGGACGCAGGTGACTTACCCGCTGAATCGGTAGTCGTCGAGATGGAACCGCCGACTGCGCCAGTAGGCCTCCAGCGTGGTGGTCGGGCGAAGCGGCACGTCGCCGTTCTTGTCAAAATAGTAGCTGTTGGCCAGCCGGCAACTGTCCTGCCAGAAGACCTGCCGGTGCCGCTTGCGCATCATCTCGGCGAAGTACCTCGTGTTGGCCTCCTCGGTCACCTCCACGCGGGTTGCGCCGTCGCGCCGGGCCCGTTTCAGGCAGCGAACGATGTGGTGGGTTTGGGTCTCGATGAGCGCGAAATACGAAGAGCCGACGTAGCCGTAGGGGCCCATCACGCTGAACATGTTCGGGAAGCCGGGAACGCTGACGCCCTCGTAGGCCTGTAGCCGGTGCTCGTCCCAGAACTTGCTGAGCATCGTGCCGCCGCTGCCGGTGATCGCAAAGGTCGGCAAGCTGTCGGTGTCCATCACCTTGAATCCCGTTGCCAGCAGCAGCACATCAATCTCGTGGCTCTCGCCGTCGGTGGTTGCGACCGCCGAGGGCGTGATCTTGTCGATCGGCTCGGTGACCAGCCGCACGTTGTCGCGGTTGTACGTGGCCAGGTAGCCGTTGTGGAAGCCGGGTCGTTTGCAACCGACCGCATACCGCGGCGTGAGTTGCTCGCGCACTCTCGGGTCCTCGACCTGTTGCCGCAGATAGGCGAGTCCGGCCGACTCCATCCTCTTGGCGAGCGGGAACACCGTGAAGTACTGCGCCGCGACCGGGAAGGTCAGCTCGACGAAGGCCTGGCTGATCAGGCGCTGGACGAGCTTGCCGCCGGGGATCCGCATCGCCCAGCGGGCAGGCGCCGGCAGCGGGACGTCGAGCTTGGGGAAGCACCAGATCGGGGTGCGCTGAAACACGGTGAGGTGGGAGACGATCGGCGCGATCTCGGGGATGACCTGCACCGCCGAGGCGCCGGTGCCGATGATTGCGACGCGCTTGCCGGTGAGGTCCTGCCGGTGATCCCAGCGCGCGGTGTGCATGGTGGTGCCGGCGAAGGAGTCCACGCCGTCGATGTCGGGCAGCTTCGGCACGGTCAGCACGCCGCTGGCGCTGACCAGGAACCGGGCCGTCAGTCCCCCGCAAGCGGGAGGTGCCCCCACCCCACCGGGATCGGTCTGCACCCGCCACAGGTGGTTTTCGTCGTCGAACTCGGCGGCCAGCACCTTGGTGTTGAACCGGATCCGCGACCGGATGCCGTATTTGTCGACGCAGTGTTCGGCATACGCCTTGAGCTCGCGGCCCGGCGCGTAGGTGCGCGACCAGCGCGGGCTCTGCTCGAACGAGTACTGATAGGAAAACGACGGAATGTCCACGGCGATACCGGGATAGGTGTTCCAGTGCCAGGTGCCCCCAACCCCGTCGCCGGCCTCGATCACGAGGTAGTTGGACAGGCCCGCCCTGTCCAGATTGATCGCGGCGCCGATGCCGGAGAATCCGGCGCCGACGATCAGGGTCTCGTACTCGGGGGTGATGCTCATGCGCGCCTGCTTCCGATCACGTGCACCCCGCGCTTGGGCCGCAGGGTCAGCGTTGCCTCGAGTTCTATCGCGTCGCCGGGCGCGAGGTCAAAGGTGAAGCGCTGACTCATGATTGCCGCCATCAGCACCATCTCCATTAAGGCAAAGCTCTGCCCGATGCAGATGCGGCGACCGCCGCCGAATGGCAGGTATGCCGAGCGCGGCCGGCCTTTGTCCGGTGGGCGGAACCGGTTGGGGTCGAAGGCTTCCGGGTCGGGCCACCAGCGCGGGTCGTGGTGAATGTGGTGGATCGGGATGAGGACCGTGGTGCCGCGGCGGATGTGGTGTCCGCCGATGACGTCGTCGTCGATGGCCCGCCGCGCGATGGTCCACACCGCAGAGAAGTAACGCTGCGACTCCTGCAGGCAGGCGGTGGTCCAGCCCAGCCTGCCCAGATCGTCGGCGGTGGGGCGGCGCCCGTCCAGCACGTCGTCGATCTCGGCGAGCATCCGGTCGCGGGCGTCGGTGTGCTGTGCCATCAGGTACCAGAACCAGGACATGGCATTCGCGGTGGTTTCGTGACCGGCGAGCATGAACGTCAGGGCCTCGTCGCGTACCCGCTGGCGGGGCCATCGTCCGCCGTCGGCGCGAAGCAACACGTTGAGCAGGTCGGCGGAGTCGGTCGGCTGCAGCATCCGGTGATCGATCACCGCGTTGACCGCACGGTCGAGGGTCAGCGTGATGTCCTGCATGTCGCGCAAGGGCGGCGGCAGTCGGACGCCGGAGAACGCCAGCCAGTGCAGCGCGTCGTAGACCGGAGGCGGCATGAGGCCCCACAGACCGAGTCGCTGCAGCCGCTCGGCATGCCGCAGCCCGCGTGTCGCCAGGTCGTTCATGCTTTCGACCAACGGCCCGAAGTCCTGGCTGAACAGCGAATTGGCGACCACGCGCAGCGTCGCCTCGACCATCGTCTGGTGGATGTCGAATCGCGCACCTGTTGGCAGCGCGTCGGTGACGGCCGTGATCGGGTCGATCATCAGGTCGACGCTCCCGTTCAGGTGGCGCCTGGCGAAGGTCGGGTTCAGCGTGCCGCGGTGCGCGGCCCAGGAATCGCCCTCGTCGGTGAGCAGGTTGATGCCCGCGGTGGCCCGGATGGGCTCGTATTCATATGACTTGACGTATTTCAGCCGGGCTTCGTGCAGCACGTGATCGACGTACTCGGGGTGGCTGACCGACACGAAACGCCTACCGGCGCAGCGGAACCGGACGATATCGCTGCCGGATATCCGGCTCATGAATCCGTCGCCCACATCGAATCCGACGGTGAGGGCCTCGCGCGTCATCGTCCAGAAGCTCAGGCGTCTGGCGGGTCCGGTCAGAGGCCGTTCAGCGGTGAGAGTCGCCATGACTCAACTGTATGGATGACGCCGCGAGCCGGTAATGAGATTATGGGACATGGAGTTGGGAGTTCAGGACAGTCCATGAGCCATCCACCATCGGCGTTGAGTCATCCGGTGCATGCCACCCGGGTGTTGTGCCAGGTGGCCAACGAGCGCGGGGTGCGGACGAATGAGCTGCTGGCGGGCACCGCGATCGACCCGGATGATCTCAACAACCCGGACGCTATGGTCAGCGCGTCCGACGAGATCATGGTGGTGCGCCGGCTGCTGGTCCGGCTTCCGGGCCACAGCGGCATCGGTGTGGATGTGGGCAGCCGGTCCACGCTCACCCACTTGGGGTTGTTCGGCTTCGCCGTGATGTCATGTGGCACCCTTCGGGAATTGTTTTCCATCGCGATGCGCTATTTCGCACTAACCACGATGCACATCCGCCTCGCCTTGTTCGAAACTGCCAAGGACTGCGTCATCGAGCTCGACGCCGGCCACCTGCCCGCCGATGTGCGAGGCTTCTTCATCGAACGCGACATCGCCGGAATCATCGCGACTACAACGGCTTTCGCGCTACCCGTGGCGGAGAAGTATGCCGACGAGGTGACCGCGGAATTGGCGGTCGACGAGGAACTGCTGCGGCCGCTGCTCGAGCTGGTGCCGGTGCACGACGTCAGGTTCGGGCGGGCGCACAACCGGCTGCATTTCCCGCGCGCCATGTTCGACGAGCCGCTGCCGCAGGCCGACCCCCACACCCTGGAAATGTGCATGGCGCAGTGCGACGTGCTGATGCAGAGCAGCGAGAGCCGCCGGGGCATCACCGCGCTGGTGCGCAGCAAGCTGTTCCGCGATTCCGGTGTGTTCCCAACGCTTCCCGACGTCGCCGACGAACTCGACATCCATCCGCGAACGCTGCGCCGGCGGCTCGCCGAGGAGGACACCTCGTTTCGGGCCTTGCTGAACGAGGCGCGCTCCACCGTGGCCGTGGACCTGTTGCGCAACGTCGGGCTCACCGTGGAGGAGGTTTCCACGCGGCTGGGTTACACGGAGGTCTCGACGTTCTCGCACGCCTTCAAACGCTGGTACGGCCTTGCGCCCAGCGCGTATTCACGCCGGGACTAGCGCTTTTGGGGCTAAGAGCCGTGCAAGCCCAAGAGCGTTCCCGTTTCCGCCGTGCCCACCGGCCCCGCCGTCGTCCCACCACCCGACGGAGCCACCGGCGATGGCAGTGCGGCTAGCAGTGCAGCGCCTTGTACAGCGCCACCAGCCCGCGGTTGGTGGCCTCGGCCGCGGCCGGTATGACCAGGGAGAAGCTGGCGTACCCGTGCACCATGTTCAGCTCGTTGCTCAGTTCCGCGGGCACACCCGCGGCGTTGAGCAGCTCGGCGTAGCGGGAGCCGTCGTCGCGCAGGGGATCGTGTTCGGCGGTCCCGATGAAGGCGGGCGGCAGACCGGAGAGGTCGTCCGCGTTGGCCGGGGCCAGCGTGGTGGGCAGGGCCTTCGGATCGGTGATGTCGAGGTCGGGCAGGTACCAGGACAGGAAGGCTTCAATGACGTCGCGGTCCAGGATGGGCGCGTAGGCGTTCTCGGTGTGCGACGGCAATGACAGGTCGGCGGTGACCGTCGGGTACCACAGCAACTGGAACTTGAGCGCGGGACCGCCATTATCGGCATTGTCGCGGGCGAGCTGCGCCATCACCGCGGCGAGGTTGCCGCCCGCCGAATCCCCGGCCACGGCAATGCGATCCGGATCACCGCCCAGCTCGGCGGCGTTCTCGGCGACCCATTGCAACGCGGCCCAGCAGTCGTTCACCCCGGCGGGGAAGGGGTGCTCGGGGGCGAGCCGGTAGTCGACTGACACCACGATGGCCTCGGCGCCGACGGCGTGGGCGCGGGCGACGGGGTCGTGGGTCTCCAGGTCGCCGAGCGAGAACCCGCCGCCGTGGTAGAAGACGACTACGGGCAAGGCCTCGGTGTCGCCGGCCGGCCAGTAGATCCGGACGGGAATGTCGGTCAGTTCTCCGTAACCGATCGTCCGCTCCTCGGTCCGCACGTCCGGAAGCAGTTCCGGGGGCACCTTGAGCTGACGGAGCCTCGATCGCGCGACCTCGACACCGTCGGCGGCGTCGAAGGTCATCGGGAACGCGTCGAGCAACCCCTTCAACGTCGGATCGATGCCCGGTCGGGCGACGGTCGGCTCAATCATGCGTTCACCGTACGCTTCCGACCCGTTAATGCAGGGCATTCCGCAACGCCGCGAGCCCCTTATCCTGCGCGGCGGTGGCCGCGGGCACCACACCGGCGTAGCCCAGGTAGCCGTGCACCATAGTCTCCGCGTTGTGCACCTCGACCGGGACGCCGGCGGCGGCCAACAGCTCGCCGTAACGGATGCCGTCGTCGCGCAGCGGATCGTGACCGGCGACGCCGATGTAGGCCGGCGGCAGGCCGGCCAGGTTCTTTGCCCGCCCCGGCGCCATGCCCGACGGCGGGTCGGACAGGTCGATTTCGCCTGCGTACCAACGCGAGAACGCGGCGATGGCCTTGGCGTCCAGGATCGGCGCGGTGGCGTTTTCGGTGAAGGACGGCAGCGACGCGTCCCACAGCGTGGAGGGATACCACAACAGCTGGAACGCGATCGGCGGCCCGTCACTGTCGCGGGCGCGCTGCGCCGTGGCCGCGGCGATGGTGCCGCCGGCCGAATCCCCGGCGACCGCGATCCGCGTGGTGTCGGCGCCGAGCTCGGTGCCGCGCTCGGCCACCCACAACGTTGCGGCCCAAGCGTCTTCGACTGCGGCCGGGTAGGGGTGCTCGGGCGCCAGGCGGTACTCAACGGACACCACGATGGCGTCGGCCCCCACCGCATGCTGGCGCGCCGTACCGTCGTGGGTATCGAGATCGCCCACGACGAAGCCGCCGCCGTGGAAGAACAGCACCACGGGCGCGCGCCGTCCCGGATCGGCTGAGGGCCAATAGATCCGGATGCCGATCGGGCCGCCGGGGCCGGCAATGGCCCGGTCCTCGACCCGCAGCTCGGGATGCATCGGACGGCGCGGCAGGTCGCGGAGCCGTTGGCGCGCCGCGGCGACACCTTCGTCGGTTAATAGCCGGAACGGAACCGCATCCAGTACCTTCAGCAGGATGGGGTCGATACCAGGGTTTTCAGGGTTTTCCGTGGCGGTTTCCAAGCTGGGCATGGAAGTACCGTACGCACCTCGCCTGGTGTCCGGCGGCTGGGTGGTAGCCGGGTGGGCGGGCATCTCCTACGGGGTCTATCTGACCGTGCTCGCGTTGCGCTCGCCGCCGGGAACGGCTTTGACGGGGCACTGGTTGCTGCAGCCGCCGTTCAAGGCGTCGATGGCGTTGCTGCTGACCGTCGCCGCGGTGGCGCACCCCATCGTCCGCGAGCGGCGGTGGCTGATGCCCGCGCTCCTGTTGTCGGCCGTCGGCGACTGGATGCTGGCCATCCCGTGGTGGACGGTGTCGTTCGGGTTGGGGCTGGCGGCATTCCTGTTGGCACACTTGTGTTTCCTGGGTGCGCTGGTCCCGCTGGCCCGGACATCCCGGGTGCGCCTGGCCGCGGTCGCCTTCATGTGCCTCGTGTCCATGTCGTTGCTGGCGTGGTTCTGGCCGCACCTGGGCCGCGACAAGCTGACGATTCCGGTGACGCTCTACATGGTCGTGCTGACCGCGATGGTCTGCATGGCGTTCCTGGCCAACCTGCCGACGATCTGGACCGCGGTGGGGGCGGTGTGTTTTGCGGCGTCGGACACGATGATCGCCATCGACCGGTTCATCCTGTACAACGACGCGCTGGCGGTCCCGATCTGGTGGTTGTACGCCGCGGCCCAGATCCTGATCACGGCCGGGTTCTTCTTCGGTCGAGAGGAACCGGATTACGAGACGGACTACGAGTACGAGCCCGAATACGAGCGCGAGCCCGACGAAGGCTAGTTGTCGGTCCCTTTGGCGAGCAAGGTAACTCGGGGCTCGAGGGCGCGGTGACCGGTAAGGGGCGCACTCCCGTCGAGGTGGAACCGGTCGCCCGAGTGCTGCCCATGCTGTCGGTGCCGCACCTGGACCGCGAGTTCGATTACCTGGTGTCGGCCGAGCAGTCAGACGACGCCCAGCCGGGGGTCCGGGTGCGGGTGCGGTTCCATGGCCGGCTGGTCGACGGGTTTCTGCTGGAGCGCCGCAACGACACCGATCACACCGGCAAGCTGGGCTGGCTGGACCGCGTCGTGTCGGCCGAACCGGTGCTCACGGCGGAAATCCGGCGATTGGTCGACGCGGTGGCCGCGCGCTATGCCGGGACCCGGCCCGACGTGTTGCGGCTGGCGGTGCCGGCCCGGCACGCCAGGGTCGAGCGGGAGCCCGCGGCGACGCTCCCTTCGCCGGCCCGATCGATTCCCGCGGCCGTCGACCCGTCAGCGTGGGACGTCTACGGCCGAGGCGGGCAGTTCCTGGACGCGCTGGCCGAGTCTCGCGCCGCGCGGGCCGTCTGGCAGGCGCTGCCCGGCGAGCCGTGGGCGGACCGCTTCGCCGAGGCCGCGGCCCAGACCATCCGGACGGGACGGGCGGTGCTGGCGATCGTGCCCGACCAGCGCGACCTGGACACGCTGTGGGCGGCCGCGACGACCCGGATCGACGAGGAGTGCGTGGTGGCGCTGTCGGCGGGCCTGGGCCCGGCCGCACGCTACCGGCGTTGGCTCGCCGCGCTGCGGGGCACCGCGCGCCTGGTGATCGGCACCCGCAGTGCGGTATTCGCGCCGCTGGGCGACCTGGGCCTGGTCATGGTGTGGGCCGACGCCGACGACAGCCTGGCCGAGCCGCGGGCGCCGTACCCGCACGCGCGGGAGGTGGCGATGCTGCGCGCGCATCAGTCCCGCTGCGCCGCCCTGATCGGCGGCTACGCGCGGACCGCCGAGGCGCACGCGTTGGTGCGCAGCGGATGGGCCCACGACATCGTCGCCGCGCGGCCGGTGGTGCGGGCCCGCACCCCGCGGGTGATCGCCCTCGACGACACGGGCTACGCCGACGAACGCGACCCGGCGGCGCGCACCGCGCGCATTCCGTCCATCGCGCTGCGGGCGGCCCGCTCGTCGCTCGAGGCCGGGGCGCCGGTGCTCGTGCAGGTGCCGAGGCGCGGGTACGTCCCGTCGCTGGCGTGTGGGCGCTGCCGCGCCATCGCCCGGTGCCGGCAGTGCACCGGTCCGCTGTCGCTGCAGGAGCGCGGGCCCGGCGCCCTATGCCGGTGGTGCGGCCGCGCCGAACCCACGCTGCGGTGCGCGCGGTGCGGATCGGATGCGGTGC
>NZ_JAOPWB010000276.1 GCF_025965855.1 Mycobacterium sp.
GGGGCACGCCGTGAACCGTTCCCGAGCGGGATGATCTGCCGGGCGCTGGAGATTCCGCCCGACGACCCCGACGTCGCCGAGCACCGCCGCGTGCTGGCCGGCCTCAATGAGCAGGTTCACCAGAAGCACCTGCCCAGTGAGACCGAGCTCGCCCGACACCCCAGCATGCACCGCACCGACACGCTGGACTGCCTCACCTGCGTGCGCGGCGAAATCTACCTGGTCACCGACACCGATGAGACGCTCATGCGGCCCGGCGACACCGTCATCATCCGCGGCACCAACCACGCCTGGAGCAATCGGTCCAACACCCCCTGCCTGCTGGTCGGCACCATGACCGACGCCACCCCACAAGACGAAAGGCAATCAGGAAAAGTCCGGGATTAGGGGTCGCTCCGGCTTCCCGAAGCGAATCCATCCGAGCTACGAGGGGTGGGTTCTGAGCGATGGCTTCAGGCATGACGACACGTGCGATTGTGACGTTCTGGTCGTAGAGGCGGCCTGATCATTGCCGACATCGCCCTGCGGCCGACAGGTGAAAGATAAAGAGACGCCAACTATGGCCATAAGAAGACCCGCTATCGGTTGTATGCGCACGGTGTTAGTGATTGGGGCATTGCTCGGCGGCGGAGTCGCTGCGGCCATCCCAGCCCAGGCACAGGGTCCGGATGATTTCCTTGATCACCTCAATAGCATCGGCATCGGCAACCGCGACGATAAGCACAACTCAGACCTGGTGGGGTTCGGCAACGTTATCTGCTGGCGACTCTACGGCGGCGAAGCGCCGGGCCAGATCACCGAAATGGTAATCACCAACTCCCGTTCCGGTGGCGGTCGGGAACTTACCCGCCAACAGGCCGAAGCCGCGGTGGGCTTTGCCATATCCGACCTATGTCCGGATGCGGTACCGGCTTCCGGACGTTAGCGCTCGTTGCTGTGATGCCGCAGAAGCAGCACCCTAGCGTTATAGCTGTCTTTCGCCGCCGTCGACGAACAGCTCGGTTCCGGTCATGAAGCTGCTCTCGTCGGAGGCGAGGAACAGCACCGCGGCGGCGACTTCCTCGGGCCGCCCCACCCGGCCCATCGGTACGTGCGACGCCTGTGCGTCGAGCAGCGCCTGTTCCTGGCCGCTCGGCGCCAGGCCCTTCAGTCCCGGCGTCTCAACTGGACCCGGTACGACGGTGTTAACCCGAATGCCCTTGTCGACCAACTCAGCCGCCCACGTCCGTCCCAGCGAACGGATGGCCGCCTTCGACGCCGCGTACACGCCCATTGCGGGTGTGCCCCCGTACGCGGCGGTCGAACCGGTCAACACGATCGAGGCTCCCGGTTTCAGGAGGGGCAGCACCTTCTGCAGCGTGAACAGGATTCCGCCAACGTTGATCTGGAATGTGTTGGCGAACTGTTCGACGGTCACGTCGGGCAGCGTCGCCAATTCGCCTCCGCCGGCGTTGGCGAACACAACATCCAGGCCGCGTCCACGGGCCCTGATGGCATCGGCAACGTTGTCGAGGTCCTCGAGATTGGACACGTCGCCGCGGATGCCGGTTGCTCCCGCTCCGATCGACGCCACGGCGTCGTCGAGAGTCTTCTGATTTCGCCCGGTGATGAAGACGTGTGCGCCTTCGGCTGCCAACCGCTGTGCCGTGGCGAGGCCGATTCCGGAGTTGCCGCCCGTGACAAGTGCCGTCTTGCCGGAAAGCTGACCCATGGTGATCTCCTATGTTCGAAGTCGGCGTAATGCCACAGCTCTTGGGTCAGTCCAACACATGACATATCACGTTATTCCTGCGACGCTAGGGTCATCACGAACTGCTCGTCGGGCGGGCAGGCGAACAGGCAGCTCGATGTGGTGTAGAAGCTGGGGTTCGATTCCCGGCAGCTCCACCAGGACTGCTGGTTAACGGATGAAAGTTCGATAACCGCCGGTACGTCAAGATCCGGGGTGCGGGATCACCATCTGTGGCATGGATCCGCCCCCGTACCCGGCCTAGGCGATGCGCCCGTTGACAGCTCTTTGCCCTAGCGCGACGTGCTTATGCCCACGTCACATCTCTACTTAGGTAGTTCCTGCAAACTTCTACGTGACCTCCGCCGCGTGGGCATAAGCTCTGGCTGTTCGGCGATCGGTATTGGACCCGGTAATGGGAGCGACGCGGTGTCGTATGTTCTTGCGTTGCCAGAGATGATGTCCGCCGCTGCCACGAACGTGGCTTCGATTGGTTCGGTGGTCGCGACGGCAAGCCAGGGCGTGGCGGGTGCCACCACTGGGTTATCAGCCGCGGCCGAGGACGAGGTGTCCGTGGCAATCGCTGGGCTGTTTTCCGCCCACGGCCAGGTCTATCAAGCTCTTAGCTCCCAGGCGGTGGCTTTTCATGGGGGGTTTGTGCAGGCATTGACGGGTGCGGCCGGTGCGTATGCCGCCGCCGAGGCGGCCAACGCTTCGCCTTTGGCGACCTTTGAGCAGGCATTGCTCGATGTTCAGCAGGAAGTTCAGCAGATCCCCACGACACTGGCCGCCGGATTCAACAACGAACTCGATTTTCTATTTTCAGACCCAGGCTCTCCACTCTTGGCGCTGTTTGCCAGCGACATCCCGCCGCTCTCGTGGTTCGCCGGAAACTCCCCGCCACGGTTGTTGCCGTTGCTGCTCGGAGAAACGGTGCAGCACACCACGTATAACGGGATGAGCGTCGTGCAGATCACGCCGGCTCATCCGACCGGCGACTTCGTGGTTGCCATTCACGGTGGCGCGTTTATCACCCCGCCCTCGATCTTCCACTGGCTCAATTACACGGTGACGGCCTACCAGACCGGCGCGACCTTTGAAGTGCCGATCTACCCGTTGCTGCAGCAGGGCGGCACGGCCGGCACGGTTGTGCCCAACATGGCCGGCCTCATCTCCTGGGAGATCGCCGCGCACGGGGCCCCGCACGTCAGCGTGATCGGTGACTCCGCGGGTGGCAACCTCGCATTGGCGGCCGCCGAATACATGGTGGCCCACGGTGATCCGGTACCGGCGTCGATGGTATTGCTCTCCCCGTGGCTAGACGTTGGGCAGGCCGGGGGGCAGATCGGCAGGGTGTTGGCGGGCAATCTTTCCGTGACCAACCCTGAGGTGAGTCCTCTGTTTGGGTCGCTCAGCGGACTTCCGCCGACGTATGTCTATTCGGGCTCGCTGGATCAACTCGCAACACAGGCGCTTGTCCTCCAGCAAGAAGCCGTAGCCCAAGGGGCACCGATGAGCTTCGTACTGGGCCACGGCCAAATTCACGACTGGATTCTGCTCTCCCCGGGCGGCCCCCAACACTGGCCGCAGATCGACCAAGAACTCGGAATCGTGCACTGACTGCGGATCACGCAAGCCCGACCCCGCACACGTCTTTCAGCCCATTGGGTCGAATGGTGCATGCACCGACTCGGCGGCCCGGGTTCTCAAGCCGGCGTTCGATGAATTGTGGAGTTGGCGCGGGTCTACCCCAAATGACGGCACCGATGTGACGGCCAATGTGAGGAATGGAGCGATATGGCGAGACCCCAGCACGACGACCTGTGGGCATTGGCGCGTGTCGAGCGCGCGGCGCTGGCGGAGGACCTTTCGGGCCTCAGCAAAGAGGAGTGGCGGCACGGCACCTTGTGCGGGAAATGGGACGTAGAGGAGGTCGTCGCGCACCTGACCGCCGCGGCGAGCCTGAATCGGTGGAAATGGCTGCGCAGCATGCTCGGCGCGCGTTTTCGCCCTGACGTGCACAACCAGCGGCGGTTGGTCGAGCACCGTGGTAGCACTCCCGCCGAGACGCTTGATCGGTTCCGTGCCGTTATCAAGAGCACCACCGCGCCCTCAGCCCATGTCCCGGCCTACCTCGGTGAGGTCGTTGTGCATGCTCAAGACATTCGTCGCCCTCTGGGACTGACGCGGACACCGAGCGTCGATGCGCTCACGCCCGTGGCTGCTTTCTTCGCCCGACGCAACTTCACTGTTGCCAGTCGTACCCACGTTGCCGGCCTCCAATTGCGGGCGGACGACGGGCCGTTTGGCGCCGGCAGCGGTTCCCTGGTCACCGGATCAACCCTTGCGCTGGTTATGAGCATGGCTGGTCGCCTACCCTACGTCGGCGAACTCAACGGCCCAGGGGTGCAACTCCTTTGGTCACGAGTACAAGCCGCCACAGCCTGAAGCGCGTTTGCGTTTCAGGAGAATCGATGGACCAATCCCTGAATGGGGCGCCTGGTTGTCAATGCCGTAGCGACGCGATCTGGGTTGCGAATCCATCAACGAGCCGCATGCGCGCGGTCTGAAGGATTCAAGTAGCCGACTACTCTAGCTGTCCCGGCGTCCACGGCGGAACCCTAAAGGGCGGGACGAAACAACACGTCGTTCGCGATGCAAAGGGGTTGGCATGGACGCCCAAGATTTGAAGAGCCCTGTGCACGACAGACCGACTGGCCAGGTCATCATGACCGCAGCGGCAAGCCCAGGCAGCATCGTGCCGACACGATTTCGTTGGTGGTCCGCCATCGCAAGCGCCTGCGGGAAAGCGGCATCCATAGGCATCCCGGTCGGCTTGGGCGTATATCTGTTCACCGCGCATTGGGGGAAGGCCGACCCGGAATACCTGTTCACGGTGACCTTTAGCAAAAATCCAGAATTCCTCCGGAAGGGAATACCTCCCTTTGTGACGAAGGCGCTGAGTGAGGCCCTGGACTTCGATCACTGGGTGATCCTGGGCTATTTCCTGGTGCTGCTTACCTGCGCCCTGGTCTTTACGTTTCTGGCGTTCTCCGAGTCCGGCAAGAAGCTAAGCCATTACATCCTTGCCGCGGCGCTAGTCGCCGCGTTCGCCCACCTACTCGAGGACGCATTGATTTATTGCGTAGTGACGCGGCCCCCTGGCGGGTTGCTCGGCCGAGTGCCGAACGCATTCTGGATCAATGCGCCCGCGGCGATGGCAACCGTGAAATGGTGCGCACTTGTCGTGGCGGTGATGGCGATACCGGCAGCTGTTTTCTCGACAGTCCGGGTGGTCCTGTCGCACCTGCGCATGCGCACGTACCGGCGACGACACGACGGCAGAAACTGGTGGGACGACGCGCTGTCGGCGCCGGCGCCGGAGCCACAGGAAGGCGACGTCGAGGCGGCCTGGCGTCAGGCCTACTACGTACCCGACGGCGAAGGCCGGGTCGGCAATCACGATGACGGCTCCGTACCGAAGCCAACGGCGCTGTGCTTGTCCGGCGGCGGAATCCGCTCTGCCTGTGTGGCGATGGGCGCAATGCAGCAGCTCGCCGGCCCACGAGGTGCCATCGCAGACGCATGGCCCGCCACACCGGCGCTTGACGATTTCGACTATGTGATCTCGGTGTCGGGGGGTGGGTTCAGTGCTGGGGCGCGGGTGCTCGGCGTTCAACGTGAGCCAACCCGAGGCCGTCGAGGCGGTGGCGCGATCGCGCCGTTGTCAGACCGCTTCAGCCCGGGCTCAGTCGAATCCGACTCCCTGCGCCGCCGCTGTGACTACCTCGCTGATTCACCGCTCGCGCTCCTGCGGGCGCTTGCCGAGGTATTCAAGAACCTTCTGGCATCACTGCTCATCGTGGCGTCGTCTGCCATCATCCTGGGCTGGCTGCTGGGCATATTCGTCAATTACTTTCCGTTCAGGGCGGTGGTCCCCCGTAAGGGTGGTGTATCGCCGATTAACCCGGATGCGCACCAGCGGTTGGATATCGAAGCGCTTCATGCCCGCCCGGTAGCGGCGCTTGCGGCCATCGCGATTCCCGTTGCGGCAGTGATCATCTGCGTCATTGGCGGTCTGATCTGCGAATGGGCCTCCGCGTCGCGGTGGAGCACCGCGGGGCAAAACGCTTTCGGCTGGCTGGGCCGCAGGGCCGCGTTGTTGGCTTTGCTGGTATTCGGTCTCAGCGTCGCCGGGCCCGCACTGATGTGGGTGTGTGTGCAGCGACCGGACAAAGGCCCGCTGGGCGCGATTGGCGGTATCGCGGCGGTTGTAGGCCTGCAGTACTTGACGACGCTTGTCTCGATGACATCGAAAAAGGACAGCCTGGCAAATCCCTCGCGGTGGCTGAAATTCGTCCCGTCGGGAGTCGTGCGCATCGCCCTAGTCGTGTTGACCCTGGGCGTGCTGCTGGTCGCATGGCTGCTATTGCTCGGAATCGCCGCCGGCTACGTCTTCAACATGGAGATCGATCAGGCGATCCTCCATCCAAGCCGCAGCCGCCAGCCGTTGACGTCTGACGTTCAGTGGCTATACCTGGGTGGGATTGCGCTGCTTGCGTTGCTGCTGAGTAGCTTTGATGTGACCTCGCTGAGCCTGCATCCGTTCTATCGGCAACGATTGGCCCACGCATTCGCGGTCCGCCGCCTCCGCGGGAAGGCCGTGGAGTACAGCCGCTGCGAGTCGACGTGGCTTGATCAGTACGGCAAGGCGCAGGCGGGTGGTCCGAAATTCGTGTTCGCCGCGGCCGCCGCCATCTCTGACGGTGACATCCGGCCCGCACCCGGCCTCAATGCCGTGTCGTTCGTCATGACCGCCGATTACATTGGGGGGCCGGCCCTTGGCTGGCTCAAGACTGCGGAAGTTCGCCAAGCGTCACCCCCGCGCATTGAACGCGATCTCACCGTACAAGCAGCGATAGCGGTGAGCGGAGCAGCGTTCGCCTCGGCAATGGGAAGACAGGGCAAAGGCATTCAGTCGCTGCTGGCGCTATCCGGTGCGCGGCTTGGAACCTGGCTTCCCAACCCGCTTTTCGTGAGGAACGCTCAGCTCAAAGCTGCCGACCCTTCCTTCCCCAAGGCGCTGCCTTCGGTGCGGGGAGCCGGGTATTTCTACCGAGAGCTGTTAGGAATCAATAAGTTCGATGCGCGACTCGTTCAGGTCACCGACGGTGGACACTACGAAAACCTTGGCCTCGTCGAGGCCCTGCGTCGGCGGTGTCGACTGATCTACTGCATCGACAGTAGCGGCGACGCTCCTCCGCTGCTGTCCGGTCTGTCCGAAGCAATCAGACTCGCGAGATTCGAACTCGGCGTCGAGATCACTATGGAGAACGGCGGACCGTTCGGTGTGGAAAATCTCGCACCGGGATCCGGCGACCAGTTCGTCGATAGTCATGCGTTTTGCAGCCTCAACGCCCGCGTCACCAAATGCGCTGTGGCACGGGGAAGAATCACCTACCCCGACGCAGCTGGCATCGAAACGGAGGAAGCCCGAACCGGATGGCTGATCATCGCCAAAGCGGTGTTGTGGCAGGAGTTGCCCGATTGGGTTTTGACCTACGCCGCGCAGAGTGGCGGCGCAGAGTTCCCTCACGACAACACATCTGACCAATGGTTTTCCGAGGGGCAGTTCGCCGCCTACACGGAGGTTGGTCGCAGTATCGCGGTGAGTGCCATGAAGGTTCCTTGTGACGGCAGCCTCCCCACGATCGGAACCCCCGTGCAGGCGGTGAACGGCGACGAGCCCGCGGTGCCGCCCAGACCGGCGGCATGACTACACAGAAGGAGTCTCCCCATGATTGCCCGCCCGAGTACGAGTCGCGCCCGTCACGCACGTGTGGGTCGGCTTGTGTGTGCCACCCTTTTCAGCGCGGCACTCGCGCTTGTCGTCAGCCCCTTCGTACACCCGGCCATCGTGCGCGCCGACATCAACCAGCAGTTC
>NZ_JAOPWB010000311.1 GCF_025965855.1 Mycobacterium sp.
CGATACCCAGCGGCAGGTGCGACTGCAGCCCGGGCTCGATGCCCACCGGCGGCACGTGCTGCACCGGGGCGGTCTCGGCCGGCGCACCGGGAACCGGCGATCCCGGCTCTTGCACGAACTGATTCACCGAAGCCGCAACGTTTTTGGATTCGGCGGGCGCCGTCGGGTTGTGCGTGAACGCTTGAGCGGCGGCCATCAGCAGCTGCGTCGCCTGCCCGGGATTGCTGGCCGCCTGCTGGATTATCGGGCTCAACTCCGATAGAGCGGGCAGGCCCGGCAGCTGCTGGGTTGAGTTCGGTTGCGGTATCGGCTGCGGCGCCGCCGGGTCGGCTGCCGCGCTCGGGCAAACCCCGAACGCGGCAGCCGACGCCGTGACGACAGCGGCCAAACCTTTGGACAGGTTCCAAGTGCTTGCCACGGTGTCCTCCGGTCCTCGGTGGTGGGTTAGTTGTCTAACAAGCCGCTCAGGGCAGGGCCGCAAGCAGTGGTGCCACCGGGTTAATAGGATTGACCGGTGCCGCCGGCGCGGCCGGTGCCGCCGGTGCCGCCGGTGCCGCCGGAGCCTGTCCCCCGGTCAGCGCCTGCAGATCCTGCGGGAGTGTCAGCTGCGCGGGGACGCTGACCGGCAGGCCGGACGGCAGCGCCGGCATGTCGACCTTCGCCAGCGGGATCTGAGGGGCCGCCGGCACGGCAGGGGCCGCCGGCACGGCGGGGGCCGTCGGCGCTGATAGCCCCGGGATAGCGGGCAGCCCCGGAATCGACGGGGCGGCCGGCACCGCGGAGGCCGCCGGCACCTGCTGGGTCAGGCCCGGGATCGAGCCGAACCCCGGGATCGTCGGCGTCGCCGCCGGGGCCGTGGCCGCGGCGGGCGGGGTGAGCCCCGGAATGGACGGGATGGACGCCGGAGGCGACACCGGCGAGGCCGCCGAGGGCATCCCCGGGAAGGTGATGCCGGGAGCGGCCGGCGCCGCCGGCGGGGTGGCGCCGAGGGCGGTAGCGAGGTTTTGCAGGATTTGCGGCGCGTTGGCCGCCGAGCTGATGAGCTGCTGCGGAATGTTCGGCACGGGTGGGGCCGGCACCGGATCAGCGTGGGCGATGCCGCCCGTCAGTAAGGCTGCGGACGAACCGACCACGACGGCGGCCGCACGCATATAGGTCCAGATGGTTGGCATGACTCTCCCTGATATCGACGACAGGTCCGGCGCCGAAGTTACTTTGATACTGGTGTGACTCAAGTGACACGTGTGGCATTTATTCGATCGTTACCGATACGAGTGACGGCGGTGACCGAGCGGCCGCCGCGATGGCTAAAGTCGGGCGGATAGACACCACCCACGCCGCCCCGGCGGCACCCCGCACCCGGCTGCCGGCGAGCTCACTTCGGGTGGCCGCCCCTGCGCTGCTGATTGCGAGCATCGCCGCGCGGCTCGCCTGGACATATCTGGCGCCGAACGGCGCGAACTTCGTCGACCTGCACGTCTATCTCGGGGCCGCCGCCGCCGTCGACCATCCCGGCAGCCTGTACAGCTACGCCTACGCCGACCAGACGCCGGACTTCCCGCTGCCGTTCACGTATCCGCCGTTCGCGGCGGTCGTCTTCTACCCGCTGCACCTGCTGCCGTTCGGCCTGGTGGCGTTCCTGTGGCAGGTCGCGACGATGGCCGCGTTGTACGGCGCGATCCGGATCAGCCAGCGCCTGATCGGCGTGCCCGCCGGCGCCGGCCACCGCGTCGCGATGGTGTGGACGGCGATCAGCATCTGGATCGAGCCGCTGCGCAGCACATTCGACTACGGACAAGTCAATGTGTTGCTCATGCTGGTGGTGCTGTGGGCGGCCTACACCACTCGGTGGTGGTTATCGGGGCTGCTGGTCGGCGTAGCGGGCGGGATCAAGTTGACGCCGGCGATCGCCGGCGTCTACCTCCTCGGCGTCCGCCGGTGGGGTGCGGCGGCGTTTTCGGCGGTCGTCTTCCTTGCCACCGTCGGCGTCTCGTTTTTGGTCGTCGGCGATCAGACCCACTACTACTTCACCGATCTGCTGGGCGATGCGCGCCGGGTCGGGCCGATCGCCACGTCGTTCAATCAATCCTGGCGCGGTGGCATCTCGCGGATCCTCGGCCACGACGCCGGCTTCGGCCCGCTGGTTTTGGCCGCCATCGCCGTGACGGCGGTGCTGGCCATCCTGGCCTGGCGGGCGCTGGACCGCCGCGACCTCCTCGGCAAGTTGCTGGTGGTCGAGTTGTTCGGGTTACTGCTCTCGCCGATTTCGTGGACCCACCACTGGGTGTGGCTGGTGCCGCTGATGATCTGGGCGATTCACGGGCCAGCACGCGAGCGCCCCGGCGCGAGGGTTGTGGGCTGGGGTTGGTTGGCGCTCACCATAATCGGCGTGCCGTGGCTGCTGAGCTTCGCGCAACCGACCATCTGGCAATTGGGCCGGCCCTGGTATCTGGCGTGGGCCGGGCTGGTCTACATAGTCGCGGCGGTGGCGACCTTGATCTGGATCGCTGCCACCGGCAGACACACCGCCGAGGCGACGGCTTAGCCCCCGACGATCCCGTCGATGTCGCGCGCCATGTCGACGTCGTTCTGCGTGATGCCACCCGCGGAGTGCGTCACCAGCGCGAAAGTCACTGTCCGCCAACGGATATCGATATCGGGGTGATGATCTTTGCTCTCGGCGTGCTCGGCCACGCGGCGCACGGCGTCGATGCCGTCGAGAAATCCCGGGAACTTGATCGACCGGCGCAGGGCGCCACCGACACGCTCCCATCCGTTGAGTCCGGGCAGTGCGGCGTCTACTTGCTCATCCGTTAACACAGCCATATCCCGACGGTATACCGTCACTGGCCATGCCGACCCAGATCGTCGTCGCCGCGGCGGTCATCTCCGGCTCCCGGGTCTTGGTCGCGCAGCGGGTCCGGCCGCCGGAATTGGCCGGCCGCTGGGAGCTGCCCGGCGGCAAGGTCGCGCCCGGCGAAACCGAGCAAGACGCGCTGGCCCGCGAGTTGGCCGAGGAGCTGGGCCTGGGGACGGGCGACATCGCGGTGGGTGACCGCCTCGGCGCCGACATCCCGCTGAACGGAATGATGACGCTGCGGGCGTACCGCGTGCGGCTGCTTGGCGGTGAGCCGCACCCGCGGGACCATCGGGCGCTGCGGTGGGTGACGGCGGGAGAACTGCCCGACGTCGACTGGGTGCCGGCCGACCGCGGCTGGCTGCCGGACCTGACGCGAGCGCTATGAGCAGCCTCATAAGAAGTCCACACCTGCGTGCGGACAACGCACAGCGCCGTCGCAGCTGACACGCGTGAAATCGGATCCGCTCAAGCGGCCGCACCATTTGGTGTGCATGCCGGGTTTTGCTCGTGCGGCTGGGGCGACGACACGCCGACCCGGCGCGCCGCCAGTGCACACTCAACGCCGCCACCGCACACTCAACGCCGTCGAGCAGTCGAGCATTGCCCGGTTCGCTATCTGGGGCCCCCGCTGCCAGAATCACCGACGTGCCATTCCGCAACGTCGCCATCGTCGCCCACGTCGACCACGGCAAGACCACCCTGGTCGACGCGATG
>NZ_JAOPWB010000349.1 GCF_025965855.1 Mycobacterium sp.
CCGGGTGGGCCGCAAGCCAGACATGGCCGTGGCCGGCGGGGACGGCACCGCGGAATCCATCGGAGTGGTGCGCGCCAAGGTCGACCGGGTGGTCGCGCTGGGCTTCGAGGTCCGCGTGGAGATGACCAGTGCCGCCACCGGGGGAGCCTTCACCGCGCAGATCACCCGCGGCGACGCGGAGGCGCTGGCCCTGCGCGAGGGCGACAACGTCTATGTGCGAGCCACCCGGGCCTCGCCGGTCGGCATCGAGGCGACGGATCAGGCGGCACCGAGGTCGGCGTGACCCGTACGCGCGCTGCCGGACCCACCGCGCAACGGCATCTAGCCGGTGATACTCCGGTATTGCGGGCAGTACGCGGACGCGGAAAGCCCCAGGAAGAAGCCGGCTTGTCTGGCCGAGAGGTTCGCGTCCTTCATCAGCTTCATCACAAGAAGGGGTCGCGTTGTGCCTTGGTCGAGTAGGGCACACATGTTACGGCCGAGCTGAACCGCGACGTTGTTATCGGAAATCGGGATCCCCTGGCTCACAAGGGCCGCGACGAAAGCATCGTCGGTTTGATCCGCCGACGCCGGCGCTGCGAAGAGCGGCGCAGCGGCGGACAGCAGGACCGCGACAAACGTCGACCACGTCCCAGAACCCATGTTGGTATGGGTCACGGTTCCTCTTAGTGCGGGCGAATTGCTTCGACTCAAAAATAACTTGGCCGCACGCCAGACGAAAGCGACACGTCCTTTGAGGCAAGAACAACGCTCACATCATCGGGGGGAACGGCACCATCCAGTTCATCGAATTGTCGGTGTTGCCCCTGTATTGCGGGCAAAAGGCGGCAACCGAAACGCCGACGAAGTAGCCGGCTTGTTTGGCGTTGAGGTCGGTGTCCTTCACGATCCTCATCGCAACCGCGGTTGACGGTTCGCCCTTATCGAATCCTGCGCACACCGTATGGGCCATCGAAACCGCGCTGTTGCGGTCGGGCATGGCGATCCCGCTTTTCGCGAGGGCCGCGACAAACGCATCGTCAATTGGCTCCGCTGATGCATGTGCCGCCCCAAGCAGCGCGGCAGCGGACAGCAGGACCGCGTAGGCGGTCGACCACTTCGCGTGACGCGCGTTCGTCCGGGTCATGGCCTCCCCTGAACGGGTGAATGGGGTTCAAGTCAAGAACGACTTGGTTGAACGGTAACCGAAATCTAGACATTCTTCGCGCCGAGCGGCCGCAAGGATTCCGCAAGAACTTCGCGACGAAGCGGCAAGCGCCGTGGTGCAACGTATGTTCTGCCGGTGCACAGCGACCGGCCCCGAGAAAGTTCGCAAGAGAAGTGTCCGACCGCGGGGGAGCGGTGGCGTTAGCTATGCGAGCGGCGCACCGGGTCTCTGCGGTCCTGATCTTGGGACCGGTAGCGGCGTGGGGGGCGTCGACTTGCACACAACTACAGACCACCCAGCCGAGAGGAAATCCCCGTGAGCACCGACCTCGACAACGCGCAGACGATGCGCACGAGCGGCATCAGCACGCTGACTCCCGTGAGCGAGCCCCGCATCGCCCACCGCGGCTGCTACACGTCGGGATCGCGGGCGCTCGCGGCGACCGAGACGGCCACGCTTCCCCGGATCAAGGTAGTCGCCACGGCCGTGACCCCGTTTCCCGCGGCATCCAAGGCTGCGCGGAAGTGGCAGGGCCTCTACGCCCTGAAGCCGTGGTACACCCGCCGGTTGACGCCGATCGTGAACGTCGCTGTGCGACGGAACATCTCGCCGGACGTGTTCACCGTTGTCGGGGTGATGGCGGCCGGTATGGCCGGGGTGACGGTCGCGCTGGGATGGTGGCCGCTGGCGGCATTGTTTCTGGCGCTGCGGCTGGCCGGAGCCAACCTCGACGGCGCGGTCGCTCGCGCTCGCGGCGTGAGCCGGCCGTGGGGATTTGTCGTCAACGAGATCGGCGATCGCGCCTCGGATCTGCTGACCTTCGCGGGGCTCGCGGTGTGGGCGGCGCGGCAGCGCGGCCCCGGGCTGCATTGGCTGTCCTGGCCGGTGATCATGGTGCTGGTGGCCGCGCTGGCCGCGACGCTGCCCACCTTTGTCTCGCTGGCCGGAGCGGCCGCCGGCGCGCCGCGGCGCAACGGTGGCCCGCTCGGCAAGACCGAACGCTGCCTTTTCGTTCTGTTGGCCACCGCCTTCCCGGTCGTCCTGCCGGTGGTTTCGACCCAGCTGGTGAACGGTTCGCTGATCACCGCCGCGCTGCGGCTGCGGGCCGCCCACCGCGAGCTGGCGGCGAAGCGACAGGGTGCCCCGGCCGCCGAGGACACCCAGGAATTAGCGGTGCTGGCATCATGACCGCGACCCGAATCGCCAGCGTGCTGCGGCATCGGCTGTGGCGGACGGTGTGCGCCGTTTCGGGCGGGCTGACCGTGACGGGCCGCTGGCGCGTGCCGGGCGGCTGCGTGGTGGTGGTCAACCATTCCTCGCACGCCGACACCGCGGTGCTGCTGGCCGCGCTGCCCGCCGGCGCCCAGCCGGTGTTCGCCGCGGCGGCCGACTACTGGTTCGACGTGCCGGTGCGCCGTTTCGTGGCGTCCTCGCTGATCGGCATCCTGCCCGTGCGGCGGTCCGGCAACGACTCCTACGCCCAGCTGCTGGCCGCGGTGCGCCCGGCGCTCGAGGCCGGACGCACCGTCGTCATCTATCCCGAGGGCACCCGGTCGACGGATGGGACCATAGCCGAATTCCGTTCCGGCGCGGTGCGATTGGCGCGCGATTGCGGCGTGCCGATCGTCCCGGTCGCCGTGCTGGGCACCGCAGAGGTGCTGCCAAAGGGCGCCAGTTTCATCTCCCCCGCGCCGATGCAGGTCCGCATCGGTGAGCCCGTCGACCCGGCCAGCGCTTCCGCGCCGCAGCTGCGGGCGCAGGTCATGGCCTTGCGGGAAGACTTCCCGCCGAAGCCTCTCGAGCTGGCGCACGCCGCATGACGCGGCGGCTCAGCCGAGGAGATAGGCCAGCGGCAGGACCAGCAACAGTGAGTCGATCCGGTCGAGCAGGCCGCCGAAGCCCGGGAGCCACGAGCCCGCGTCCTTAACCTGGGCCTGCCGCTTCACCATCGATTCGACGAGGTCGCCGAGCACGCCGCCGAACGCCACCGCGACCAGCAGACCGATCGTGACCGTGCCCAGCAACGTCAGCACGACAAACGCCCCCACCACCGCGCCGACCAACCCGCCGACTGTCTTGTTGGGGCTCAACGGGGACAACGGCTTTCGGGCCCAGCGGAAGTAGCGCAGCCCTTTCCCGCCGCACCACGCCGCGACGTCTGTGGCCGCGGCCGCGAAGCACACCAGATACGCGTCCGACCACAACGTCACCAGGTGCGCCAGGGACCAGCAGATCCACACCGAACCGAACGCGGTGAAGGTGGTGCGCCTGCTGCCATGTTCGACATCGCCGCTGAACACCGAGGGCAGCGCGCACGCCAGCACGATGATCGGCGCAAGCCGCAGCAGCGGTGGGTGCAGCCAGGCCGCCACCGGATACAGCACCGCCAGCGCCAGCAGCAGATAGGTGTCGACCTTGCCGAGTTTCACCAGGCGCGCATACTCGAACACCGCGACCACGGCCAGCGCCGCCGCGAGTGCCGCGGTGGTGCCCCGGCCTATCCAGATGGGGATGCCGACCACCGGTGCGATCATCACCCAGGTGGTCCACCGCCGGATCAGCTCACGCCTGCGCGACGCAAGCACCACGACGCCGGCGATCACCAGGATCACCACGGTGACCCACATGAAGAACACCGATCGCGCGTACAGGTGCACGTGCAGCGGACCCAAGTCGACGTTGAGCGGCAACCGCCGATCCAGGTGCAAGATCCGCAGGTAGTAGTCGACGAGCATCAGCGTGGCCAGGATTCGATCAGGCGGTCCCGGCCGAACGGCGTCCCGTCCACATCAGCCTCCCAGCAAACCGTGGTCGGAGGAAACGATAAGCCGTGCCGGCCGATCCAGAAAGCGCGCCTTCTCAGTGGGTTCTGCCCGCGTAGACGGGAGGCTGCTTGGTCAGGTCGGCGAAGCTATCCACGCGCATGGCGAGATCTTCAGTACACGTATCACGAACTGGGCGGCATCGAGTTCCGGGCCTCTGCCGATACCGAACGCCGTCAACCACGCTAAGCGGGTGGATGTGGCTCGCGGTAGGGTCAAGGGAGTGTGTGGACTCACCGGTGAGGTTCGACTCGACGGCCGGGTTCCCGACGTAGCGGCGGTGTCAGCAATGGCTGCTGTCATGGCGCCCAGGGGGCCGGACGCGGCGGGGGCCTGGTCACAGGGCCGCGTCGCCCTCGGTCATCGTCGCCTCAAAATCATCGACCTGACCGATGCCGGCGCCCAGCCGATGGTCGACTCGGAGCTGGGCCTGGCGATTGCCTGGAACGGCTGCATCTACAACTACAAGGAACTGCGGCGCGAGCTCACGGGGCACGGCTACCGGTTTTTCTCGCACAGCGACACCGAGGTTCTGCTCAAGGCCTACCACCGCTGGGGCGACGACTTCGTCAGCCATCTGTACGGGATGTTCGCCTTCGTCATCGTCGAACGCGACAGCGGCCGGGTGCTGCTCGGCCGGGACCGCCTCGGTATCAAGCCCCTGTACCTGACCGAGGACGCTCACCGGATCCGGTTCGCGTCGACCCTTCCGGCGCTGCTGGCCGGCGGCGGCCTGGACACCCGCATCGATCCCGTCGCGCTGCACCACTACATGACGTTCCACTCCGTCGTGCCGGCGCCGCTGACGATTCTGCGCGGGGTGCGCAAAGTCCCTCCCGCGTCGCTGGTCGCCATCGAGCCCGACGGCCGGCGCACCATCACCACCTACTGGGCGCCGGACTTCACCAGGGGGGCCGACCAGTCCGACTGGTCGGAACGCGACTGGGAGGACGCGGTGCTGTCCACGCTGCGGGTCGCGGTCGAGCGCCGGCTCGTCGCCGACGTCCCGGTCGGCTGCCTGCTGTCCGGCGGTGTCGACTCCAGCCTGATTGTCGGGCTGCTCGCCGAAGCCGGTCAGCACGGGCTGTCGACCTTCTCCATCGGCTTCGAGTCGGCGGGTGGCGTCGAGGGCGATGAGTTCCGGTGGTCGGACATCATCGCCCAACGCTTCGGCACCGATCACCACCAGATCCGCATCGGGACAGATCGGATGCTGCCCGCGCTCGACGGGGCGATCGGCGCGATGAGCGAGCCGATGGTCAGCCACGACTGCGTCGCCTTCTACCTGCTCAGCCAGGAAGTGTCGCGCCACGTGAAGGTGGTGCAGTCGGGTCAGGGCGCCGACGAGGTGTTCGCCGGCTACCACTGGTACCCGCCGATGGGTTCACCGGCCGCCGCCACGCTCGAGGGGGCGGTCGCCCAGTACCGCGCCGCCTTCTTCGATCGCGACACGGCGGGGGTCGACGCGCTTGTGGCGCCGGGCAACCTTCAGCAGGGCGATCCCAGCGAGCGCTTCGTCACCGAGCACTTCGCGCGGGCCGGCGCCGAGACAGGCGTCGACCGTGCCCTGCGGCTCGATACGACGGTGATGTTGGTCGACGACCCGGTGAAGCGGGTGGACAATATGACCATGGCCTGGGGCTTGGAGGGCCGGGTTCCGTTCCTCGATCATGAGTTGGTCGAGCTGGCCGCGAGGTGCCCCCCGGAGTTGAAGACCGCGCACGACGGCAAGGGCGTCCTCAAACAGGCTGCGCGACGGGTGATCCCGTCGGAGGTCATCGACCGGCCCAAGGGTTACTTCCCGGTTCCCGCGCTAACCCATCTCGCGGGGCCCTACCTGGATATGGTTCGCGACGCCCTCTATGCGCCGGTTGCCAAGGAGCGCGGCCTATTTCGCACGGAAGCCGTCGACGCCCTGCTGGCCGATCCGAATGGCAGGCTGACCCCCCTTCGCGGCAACGAGCTCTGGCAGATCGCCCTGCTGGAGCTGTGGTTGCAGCGTCATGGCGTGACGGGCCAGGCCGCGTGACGGCCGTCGACCCCTCAGAGGACCACACCGAGGCCATCACCCTCGGCCTGCACGACGCCTCGCCGCCCGAGCTGGTGGACGCCATGGCCAAGGACGTCGAGCTCGAAATGGGTTGGGGCCGGCTCATCTTCGGCCAGACCTTCGCCGACGCGGAGACATTGGCCGAAACCCTGCGGCGGGAAGTACCGGGGCGGCGCGACATCTGCATCTACGCGCGCGAGTCCCACGTGGTGATCGCCGGGGCGCCGACCGAGCTCTTCATCGACCCCAGCCACACCTATCGGTTGCGCTTTCACCCGGACGAGGACAACCTGGCGCCGACGCCGGTCGGTATGACAGTGCGCACCCTGAACAACCCGGACGATGCCGACGCCATGAACCGCGTGTTCGTGCGTTGCGGCATGGTGCCCGCGCCGGTCGAGACCATTTGGGACAACCATCTGCACGTGGAGGCGGTGACGTACCTGCTCGCCGTGCGTGACGGCGACGGCGCGGTGGTGGGCACCGTGACCGGCGTCGACCATGAATTGCTCTTCTCCGATCCCGAGGAGGGGTCGAGCCTGTGGACGCTGGCCGTCGATCCCGCCGCGGCGCTTCCCGGGGTGGGTGAAGCCCTGACCCGGGCCGTGGCCGATCATTTCCGATGCGCGGGCCGCGCCTACATGGATCTGTCGGTGGCGCACGACAACGCCGCGGCCATCGGCCTTTACGAGAAGCTCGGTTTCCGCCGCGTTCCGGTGCTGGCGATCAAGCGGAAGAACGCGATCAACGAGCCGCTGTTCACCGCGCCGCCGGAGACGGTCGAGGATCTCAATCCCTACGCCCGGATCATCGCCGACGAGGCGATGCGCCGCGGAATCTGGGTCGAGGTTCTTGACGCCGAGACCGGCGAGATGCGGCTCACCCACGGCGGTCGCGCCGTGATCACCCGTGAATCGCTGTCCGAGTTCACCTCGGCGGTCGCGATGTGCCGTTGCGACGACAAGCGGTTGACGCGTCGACTGGTCTCGGAGGCGGGCATCACCGTGCCGCGCGCGCGCCTGGCCACCTCCGACGACGGCGACTTCGCCTTCCTGCAGGAGGTCGGGGAGGTCGTCGTCAAACCCACGCGCGGAGAGCAGGGCAAGGGCATCACCGTGGGCATATCGGCCGAAACGGGCCTCGACGAGCTTGCCGCGGCGGTGGCGCGGGCTCGGCAGCACCACCCGGAGGTGCTCATCGAGGAGCGCGTCGAGGGCGACGACCTCCGCCTGGTGGTGATCAACGGCCGGGTCGTTGCCGCCGCGCTGCGGATGCCCCCCGAGATCATCGGCACCGGGGACCATACCGTGCGGGACCTGATCGCGGCCGAGAGCCGGCGGCGATCCGCCGCCACCGGTGGCGAGTCCAAGATCCCGATCGACGACATCACCGAAGCGACGGTGGCCGAAGCCGGTTGGAGGCTGGACGACGTGCTGCCCCAGGGGAATCGGCTCCGCGTCCGCCGCACCGCCAACCTGCATCAGGGCGGGACGATCCACGATGTCACCGCGCACGTGAACTCGGAACTGTGTCGCGTCGCGGTGGCGGCGGCCGAGGCGATCGGGATCGGGGTGACGGGCATCGACCTTCTCGTGCCCGACGTCACCGGTGCCGAGTACGCGTTCATCGAAGCCAACGAGCGACCGGGACTCGCCAACCACGAGCCCCAGCCCACGGCCGCGGCGTTCATCGACTACCTGTTCCCCGGTCATCCGGGCCAGCCGCCGGCGTGGACTCCCGAGGAGTCACGCCCTGACCGTGATTGAGCTTGCGATACGCCCTGTTTGGGTAATTCTCCGCTCACCCAGATAGGAGTCATATGAGCGCGGGCGCGCAAACCGGGACCATCACCACCCATGTGCCGGAGCGGCTGGACCGGCTGCCCTGGTCGCGGTTTCACTGGCGCGTGGTCATCGGCCTCGGCGGCGTCTGGATCCTCGACGGGCTCGAGGTCACCATGGTCGGCAACGTGTCGTCCCGCCTGACCGAGAAGGGCAGCGGCATCGAACTCAACGCCGCACAGATCGGGTTGGCGGCGGCGTTCTACATCGCCGGGGCCTGCCTGGGCGCGCTGTTCTTCGGTCACCTGACCGACCGCTTCGGACGGCGCAACCTGTTCATCCTCACGCTCGCGGTGTACCTGACCGCTACCGTCGCGACCGCATTCGCCTTTGCGCCTTGGTATTTCTTCCTCGCCCGCTTTTTCACCGGGTCGGGCATAGGCGGCGAATACGCCGCGATCAATTCGGCGATCGACGAGTTGATCCCGGCGCGGGTGCGCGGTCGCGTGGACCTGGTGATCAACGGGACCTACTGGCTGGGCTCGGCCGCCGGTGCGGCCGGCGCACTGGTCCTACTCGACACATCGAATTTCGCGCCGAACATCGGTTGGCGGCTCGCTTTCGGGGTCGGCGCCATCTTCGGCATCTTCGTCCTACTGGTCCGGCGCAACGTCCCGGAAAGTCCGCGGTGGTTGTTCATCCACGGGCGCGCGGAGGAGGCCGAGCGGGTCGTCGGCGAAATAGAAGAGCAGGTGCAGCGCGAGACCGGCGAGCCGCTGCCCCCACCGGCGGGGCGCCCGCTCAAAGTTCGTCAGCGCGAGACGATTTCGTTCCGGGAGATCGCCAGGGTGGCGTTCACGCTGTATCCGCGTCGCGCGGTGCTTGGACTGGCGCTGTTCATCGGGCAGGCGTTCCTCTACAACGGCGTCACGTTCAACCTGGGCACTCTGTTGAGCGGGTTCTACGGGGTCCCGTCCGGGAAGGTGCCGGTGTTCTTCATCCTCTGGGCCCTCAGCAATTTCGTGGGTCCCCTGGCGCTCGGGCACCTGTTCGACACCGTCGGCCGCAAACCGATGATCACGGCGACCTACATCGGTTCCGCGGTGGTGACCGTTGTCCTCGCGGTGGTGTTCGTGACGCAAACCGGCGGCGCCTGGACGTTTATCGCCGTGCTGGCGGCGGCGTTCTTCCTGGCGTCGGCGGGCGCAAGCGCGGCATACCTGACCGTCAGCGAGATCTTCCCGATGGAGACCCGGGCGCTGGCGATCGCGTTCTTCTACGCGGTAGGAACGGCGATCGGCGGCATCACCGGCCCGCTGTTGTTCGGTCAGTTGATCAATTCTGGACAACGCGGTCAGGTGGTCTGGTCGTTCCTCATCGGGGCGGTGGTGATGGCGATCGCGGGCCTGGTCGAACTGTGGCTCGGCGTCGCGGCCGAACGACGCCCGCTCGAGGAGCTGGCCCTGCCCCTGACGGTGGCCGACGCCGAGCGCGAGGCAGACTCGGCGGGGGCCCCGTCGCCGGGAGACCCTCGCGAGGGCGACCACCGCGGTGCCTGATTCCGGCACCAAATTCGGAACAACGGCGCCGGCGGGTCGCGCCGATCCTGCGGTGAGAGCGTCAAAACGCCAAGATTTCCGCTCTGGACGCAGACTCGGCGCAAGTCTCATGATCGCAACCATTACGGACCCACCGTTGACACGTGCGTAACAAGTTCGGCATCGAACGTTCCTACTGTAGGGCGGTCTGCTTTCCGGCATGGAAATCGTGGGCCCCCCTCAGCGATAGGAACTCAATTGAGCGGAAACGCAGCCCGCCTGCAGGCGATCAACAATGTCGAGGCGTATGTCCCCCCAGCCATCAGCTTCGTACTCGGTGAGACCCCCGGCGAGATCTTCGGCTCGAACGTCTTCACCAAGGCCGAAATGCAGACGCGGCTGCCCAAATCGGTGTACAAGTCCGTCGTGGCGACAATCGAGAAGGGCGCCAAGCTAGATCCCGCCGTCGCGGACACGGTGGCGGTGGCGATGAAGGACTGGGCGCTGGAGAAGGGCGCTACCCACTACGCGCACGTGTTCTACCCGATGACCGGCCTGACCGCCGAGAAGCACGATAGCTTCTTGGATCCAGTCGGCGATGGGACCACGCTCGCTGAGTTCGCCGGCAAGACCCTCATCCAGGGCGAGCCCGACGCGTCCAGCTTCCCGTCGGGTGGGCTGCGGAGCACCTTCGAGGCGCGCGGCTACACCGGCTGGGACGCCACCAGCCCGGCCTACATCCTGGAGAACCCGAACGGCAACACGCTTTGCATCCCAACGGTTTTCGTGTCGATGACCGGTGAGGCGCTGGACTACAAGACGCCGCTGCTGCGCAGCCAGCAGGCGATGGGTGCGCATGCCGAGCGCATCCTGAAGATGTTCGGCCACCAGGACTTGAACCACGTCGTCTCGTTCTGCGGCCCGGAGCAGGAGTACTTCCTGATCGATCGGCACTTCTTCCTGGCACGACCCGATCTGGTCAACGCCGGCCGCACACTGTTCGGAGCCAAGCCGCCCAAGGGTCAGGAGTTCGACGACCATTACTTCGGCGCGGTGCCCGAGCGTGTCCTGGGCTTCATGATGGACACCGAGCGCGAGCTGTTCAAACTCGGGATTCCCGCCAAGACCCGGCACAACGAGGTGGCCCCCGGCCAGTTCGAGATCGCCCCGATGTTCGAGCGGGCCAACATCGCCTCCGACCACCAGCAGCTGCTGATGACGGTCTTCACGACGATCGCCAAGAAGCACGGCATGGAGTGCCTGTTCCACGAGAAGCCGTTCGCCGTCGTCACCGGGTCGGGCAAGCATGTGAACTTCTCGCTGGGCAACTCCGAGCTGGGTTCGCTGCTGGTCCCGGGCGACACTCCGCACGAGAACGCCCAGTTCCTGGTGTTCTGCGCCGCGGTGATCCGCGCCGTGCATAAGTTCTCGGGGTTGCTCCGGGTGTCGGTCGCCTCGGCGACCAACGATCACCGGCTGGGTGCCAACGAGGCGCCCCCGGCGATCATCTCGATCTTCCTCGGTGAACAGCTCGCCGACGTGTTCGAGCAGATCGCGAAGGGCGCGGCCACCTCGTCAAAGGGCAAGGGCACCATGATCATTGGTGTCGACACGCTGCCGGCGCTGCCGACCGACCCGGGGGACCGCAATCGCACCAGCCCGTTCGCGTTCACCGGGAACCGGTTCGAATTCCGGGCGCCGGGTTCCGGGCAGACGGTTGCCGTGCCGTTGATTGTTCTCAACACGATCATGGCGGACTCGCTGGACTACATGGCGACCGTCCTGGAGGAGGCCGTCGCCGACGGTGAGGACTTCGACAAGGCTGTCCAGACGCTACTCACCGAGGTCATCACCGAGCACGGTGCGGTGGTGTTCAACGGCGACGGCTACTCGGATAACTGGCAAGTCGAAGCGGCCGAGCGCGGCCTGCCGAACCTCAAGACCACGCTGGATGCCATTCCGGAGTTGATCAAGCCGGACGCGATCGAACTGTTCGCGAAATACGGTGTGTTCAACGACCGCGAGCTGCACAGCCGCTACGAGGTTCGCCTGGAGCAGTACGTGCTCACCATAGGTGTCGAGGCGAAGCTCGCACTGGAGCTCGGGACGACGGTCATCCTGCCCGCCGCGGTCCGCTACCAGACCGAGCTCGCCCAGAACGTGGCCGCGCTGAAGAAGGCCGGATTGGAGCCGAGCACCGCGGTGCTGGAATCGGTTTCGGGACCGATAGCCGATCTGACCGACGCTCTGGCAACCCTGAAGGCCGCGCTGTCCAATCACTCGGGCGAGTCGGCACTCGACGAGGCGACACACGCTCAGGAGGCTCTGCTTCCGGCGATGGCCGCAGTGCGCACCGCCGCCGACACGCTGGAAAGCGTTGTGGCCGACGACTTATGGCCGCTGCCCACCTACCAGGAAATGCTGTATATCCTGTGATGGACTTCGTCGGGTGTGGGGGTCGGCCGCGCCAGCGGCGGTGATCCGCGGCTCCCACGCCCGGCGATCCGCGCTCGGCGCATCCTTGGCCGCGAACGCAAGAATTTCGCAAGAAACTCGCCAAGATCTGCCAAGTGGTGTGCCGCAACCTTTCTGCTGACGGGCCTTGCCCC
>NZ_JAOPWB010000356.1 GCF_025965855.1 Mycobacterium sp.
ACACCACAACGCTCGTGGCCGGTAAAGAAACGAGTCAGACCACACCGGTCCGGACGCGGACCCTACCGACGCACCCGCAG
The DNA here is from genome assembly GCF_025965855.1 of Mycobacterium sp. GTDB lineage: Bacteria > Actinomycetota > Actinomycetes > Mycobacteriales > Mycobacteriaceae > Mycobacterium. The sequence continues at coordinate 81 of NZ_JAOPWB010000356.1, forward strand.
CGCCAAGCCGCGGAAACGCCGGTAGGTCTTTAATAGCAGTAAAGAAACTCCTCACAACATGCTGCTCGCGGCGTCGTGCGGCTCGCTGCCACGGCGATCTCGAGTTCTGCGTGGCGGCGAACGGGAGCGTCAGCGGACGGTAGCCGCCACGTGTGGGTTTGCTCAGGTCGACTGGCTGATGAGCAGCGTGATGAGCGCGTAGGCGGCTTGGCCTAGATAATCTAGGACCGCATGGCCTTTTGCTGCGGTGGCTCGCGATGGATACCCGATCACACCACCCGTCGTATATGCACCGATCCCCAAGGTGGTGAGATAGCGGCGATCAGAGGCGATGTGGTCATGGCCCTGCCACCCGTCACGCACATAGCTCGAGTGGGCGGCGAGCAGGACAGACGTTTCGGAGCTCGCCAGCATGCATGTCGTCGTGGTTGCTACTGCTGATGCCGGCAGCACGGCGCGCTTCCGTCCAGTCCGCGCGGCTTGGATACAGCCCGACGCGCATCGCGCGGTCTGCATTGGCCTGCTGCACCACGTTGCTCAGCACATAGTTGCCGCCGTGACCGTTCACGACGATCAGGGCGCTAATACCTTGCTGTGCGAGCGACGTACGGATGTCGGTTCTAACAGCGGCCACGGTGGCTGGGCTGAGGCTGACATTTCCGGGAAACGACGAGTGTTCGTGCGAGCATCCAAAGGTTATCGCAGGAAGCTGAAACACCTTGTGGCGCTGGTTGATTGCCTCGGCGATAGCGATTGCGATTAAAGTGTCGGTGACCAACGGAAGGGATGGGCCATGCTGCTCGAAGGCGCCGATGGGTAGCACGGCCACAGCCGCATGGACCGCGTCGTGATCGGTGGTAGTGGTGGCCGTGAGAAGCAGACCCGGCGCGGGTGCCGTCCACACGACTCGTACGACCGGCAGCTGTCACCCCCAGGCACCCGCCGGGGCCGATGCCCGCACTTTAGCGCTTTTTGACCAGTCCGCCCGGTGGGTGTTCGTCAACGTCGTTGAGGATCAGCTCGCGCACGGCGGTACGCGGTCCGTACGGCCGCAGCATGGTGCTGGCCGGCCGTGGACGCACGTGCTGCGGCCACCAGAACCAGCGCCCGAGCAAGGTGGCCAGCGACGGGGTCATGAACGACCGCACGATCAAGGTGTCGAACAACAGACCCAGCGCGATCGTCGTACCCACCTGGGCCATCACCCGCAGCGGGCTGAACATGAACGTGGCCATGGTGGCGGCGAACACCAGACCGGCGGCGGTCACCACCGAGCCCGAACCGGCCATCGCGCGGATCGTCCCCGTCTTGAGCCCGGCGTGGATTTCCTCCTTGAACCGCGAGATCAGCAGCAGGTTGTAGTCCGAGCCGACCGCCAGCAGCAGGATGATCGCCATCGCCAGCACCATCCAGTGCAACTTGATGCCCAGGATGTACTGCCATAGGAGCACGGAGAGTCCGAACGAGGCGCCCAGCGACAGCAACACCGTACCGACGATCACGAAGGCCGCAACGACGCTTCGGGTGATCACCAACATGATGACAAAAATCAGTGTGGCCGCAGAAATTCCGGCGATCAACAGGTCGATGTCGGAGCCGTCGTGCATGTCCTTGTACGTCGCGGCGGTACCGCCGAGGTAGACGTTGGCGCCCTCCCAGGGCGTGCCCTTGATCGCCTCGTGCACGGCCTGCTTGATCGGCTCGATGTGGCTGACGCCTTCAGGAGTCGCCGGGTCGCCTTCATGCGAGATGATCAACCGGACAGCGTGCCCGTCCGGCGATATGAACTGTTTGAGACCCCGCGCGAAATCCGGGCTCTTGAATGCTTCCGGCGGAAGGTAGAACGTGTCGTCGTTCTTCGCTTTGTCGAAGGCATCGCCCTGCGCGGTGGCGTTGTCGGCCTGCGCTTTCGCCTGGTCGTTGAGACCCTCTGTGGTCGCGTAGTTCGACATGATGGTGTCGAGGTTGTGCTGCTGGCTCTCAATCTGCGGCGGTATCAGTGCCACCAGCTTCGGCTGGATCTGATCCAGCTTGTCGAGATTCGCGCTGAGGTTCTCGATGTTCTCGGCCACCTGGTCGATGCCGTCGAGCGCGTTGAAGACCGACCGGATGGCCCAGCAGGCCGGGATGTCGTAACAGTGCTTCTCCCAGTAGAAGTAGCTACGGATCGGCCGGAGGAAGTCGTCGAAGTTGGCGATGTCGTCGCGCAACGCCTCGGTGATCTTCACCGTTTCTTTGGTGAGCTTGGTGGTTTCGTGTGTCGTGTTGCTCAGATCCTGGGTGACCTGCATCTGCTCATGCAGCGTTGCCATCGTTTTCTTGAGCTCGTCCGCCTGGTTCAGCAGGTTTTTCGCCTGCTCTTCCTGATAGTGCTGGGTCTGGAGCCGCCCTGCGGCCTGTGCACCCATCTGAAAACCGAGGGTGCTGTGGTCGAGCGGCGTGCCCAACGGCCGGGTGATGGTCTGCACCCGGCCGATACCGGGGATGTGGAAGACCGCCTTGGCGACCTTGTCCAGGACGATGAAGTCGGCCGGGTTACGCAGGTCATGATCGGTCTCGATCATCAATAGCTCGGGATTGAGCCGAGCCTGGTTGAAGTGTCGGTCGGCAGCCGCATAACCGACATTGGCCGGAGTGTCTTGCGGCAGGAAGTGGCGGGTGTCGTAGTCCGTCTTGTAGCCGGGCAGAGCGAGGAGGCCGACTAATGCGGCGGCGATGGTCACCGCGAGAACCGGTGCGGGCCAGCGGACGATGGCGGTGCCGATGCGCCGCCAGCCCCGGGTCTGCAGCTTTCGCTTCGGGTCGAGCAGCTTGAAGAACGATGCCACGGTCAGGACCGCCGGTGCCAGAGTCAAGGCCGCGAGGACCGCGACCAGCATGCCGACGGCGCAGGGCACACCGAGTGACTCAAAATAGGGCAACCGGCAGAAGCTCAGGCAGTACATCGCGCCGGCGATGGTCAGCCCCGACCCCAGCACGACATGGGCCGTGCTGTGGAACATCGTGTAGAACGCTTCTTCACGCGTCTCGCCCAGACCGCGGGCCTCGTGATATCGGCCGACCACAAAGATCGCGTAGTCCGTTCCGGCGGCGATCGCCATCAGCACGAGCATGTTATTGGCGAACGTGGAGAGCCCCATGATGTTGTAGTTTCCGAGCGTCGCGACGACACCGCGGGCCGCGGCCAACTCGATGAAGACCATCGTCAGCATGATCAGAACGGTGCTTATCGAGCGGTAGACGACCAGCAGCATCACCACAATCACGAGGAGGGTGACCAGAGTGACTGTCGCGACGCCTTTCTGACCCGCACGGGACTGGTCGGCAAACAACGGAGCCGCCCCGGTGACGTAGGCCTTGACCCCCGGCGGCGCCGGCACCGAGTCCACGATCTTGCGGACGGCCTCGCTGGACTCGGAGGACAACCCACCGCCCATGTTGCCGGCGAGGTAGACTTGGACGTACGCGGCCTTTTGGTCGTGGCTCTGGGAGCCCGCGGCCGTCAGGGGATCACTCCAGAAGTCCTGGATGTGCTGAACGTGTTTCTTGTCTTGCTCGAGTCGCTTGACGATCTCGTCGTAATAGCGGTGGGCCTCCGCCCCCAGCGGTTTGTCGCCCTCCAGCAGGATCATTGCCGAGCTGTCGGTATTGAACTCTTTGAACGTTGACCCGACGCGCATCATCGACTGGAACGACACCGCGTCCGTGGGACTCTGCGACACCGAGTGGTTCTTGGAGACGACCTCCAACTGCGGCGACACGGTGTTGGTGACGAAGACGATGCCCAGCCAGATCAGGACGATCGGCAGCGCAAGGCGATGGATCATCCGCGGCAGGAACGGCGGGATCAGTGGCTGATCAACGCGCCGCGCAGCCTCGGTGGTCTCGCTCATGCGGACTTGTCCAGGCAGTAGACGAAGGCATTGACGTTTTCGTTGGCGGGCGATTGATTAGCACCCTTGATCACGTCACCGTGCCCGTCGTGGTTGTTCACGACGAATTGGCAGGCGATCCAACTGCCGTCTCCTTGCGCCACCAGGTTTGCCGGGATGCCGGGTTTCGTTGAACTCAATACTTTGCTCCAGGGCAAGGGGACGTTGAGGGCCTGCTGCGGATGGGAGTTTTCGTCGAGGTAGTTGATGGTTGCCGTGCTGCCCGGTGAGCCCCAGACCTCGAGCGTGATGGTCTTGGCGTTGAACTGGTCGAGGACCTCGCCCGAGGTGCCGCCGCCGAACGAACCGCTGTGGACGCCGAAGATATCGTGCAGCCGGTGCACGACGAACCCGGACAGCGCGACCACAGCCACGATCGTGAGCATTAGCCAGAAACGGCCCAGCAGCCCCTTCTTCTTGGCGCGCTGTGGGCCGAGTTTTTCCTCGGTGCTTGGGGGAACCTTAGGAACTAGCGACTCTACCCTTCGCTCGGAGGTCGTCATGGGCGCTTTCCTAACCAGGGGCAAAGGTTACTCAACTAATTAGCTTAGAGGTAACCTTAGCCACACTAACCTACACCGAGATGATCCGGGCTTTACATCCCGAGCTGAGCCATCCGCGAACTCAGACACTCCCCTGGACCGTCGCTGCTTCGCCAACGACAACTTGTGAAACACAAGTGCGGCGGAACGACGGTATCCACTGCTCGTTCATAATTCGCGCTCGTAGCCATAGTTCTTGGTTCGGCTACGTTGACGCGCAGCCGCCTGCTGTCTGGCGGTGGCGAAGCGTTGATACGCAGCTTGACGCGCTCGAGTTTGTGCACCTTCGCGGCGCCATGCGCGTGCCTTTTCATGGTCGGGCTGACAATGGTCGGGCTGACAATGGTCGGGCTGACAGGATTTGAACCTGCGACCACTTGACCCCCAAGAAAGTAGCGGTAACACGTTTCCGCTGGTCACGGTCAGCGCTCGGGAGCGACGTGGCCGTGCATGACGTGCAGAGACGCAGGTCGTTCGCCATCGCGCATGACGTGTGGTCCCAAAATGGTCCCCAAGAAAAGCTAATGCATGCGGGTGTTTCGCACCACGGCCGACGGCGCGGAAATCCGGACTACGCGCTGCAGCAGGCAACGTCGGATGGCCGATCGAGCTGTTCAAGGGCCTGGTGGGCTTCGACGTACGCGTCTGCCCTCGACGGGCTTTGGTATGGCATCTTGCGAAGCCGGTCGATGCATCATCGCATTAACGGCGTGGCCGCGGCCACAGTCGTGCCCGATGGCTAGACCAGCTCGACCCATATAGCTTCAGCCTCCGGGTTGCCTTGTATCAGAACAATAGTCATGGTCGACATCCCGGCACGGCGCATAGGCGGGGCAGGGCCGTTTAGCGGGCCCATAAGGCAATCGTCACGGCGGGCCGTGAACTCTCAGTTCGATTTGCGGATTATCTCGACAGTTGCCAGGTCACGTCTTACGGCTATCGGCTCGGCCAGTCACTTCGGCTTGCCGAGGTTGCCTATCGCCTCGCCGGCGGCGCAGGTTTTCGACCGCCACCCGGTAAACAAACGCGGGGTGGAGCAGGCGAATCGGGGGGTCGATCAGGCCGTTGACTTTGAAGAAGCCGACGGCGACAACGGGGTCGGACTCACAGGCGGTCAGCGCCCAGTCCACAAAGCGGGTGGTAACGCGCATCGACCTCGACCGTCGCCCTGCCACCCCCGGGAAGGCCAGGTCAGAGGCCGCTACCATCTGCCAAGCCACGCCAATCGGTTTCGCCGAGGCGCGGAAGTATCGCCGGGGCAGGTCGGCGCCGCCGTAACGCAGACAGTCCCGCAGCGCGGCAGCGTCCAGCGCGGCCACCGTCATTCCGTGCCCGTAGATGGGGTTGAAGCTGCAGATCGCGTCGCCGCAGACCAGCAGACCGTCGGGGAGTCGGGGCATCTTGTCGTAGCGTCGCCACTGGCTGGACGGCATGCGGTGATGTGCCACCTCGCCGATTGGTTCGGCGGCCCGCACCGCCGCGAGCAGGTGAGCGGGGCAGTACTCCTGGGCGAATGACAGCATGCCGGCCGGGTCGCGCGGCGGCTCGTGCCCCACCATCCCGAAGACCGTGAACATCCACGTGTCGTTCTCATAGCCGGCCAGAAACATCCCGGTTGGCCGGTCCGGCGCGGGGCCGATGTCGACCAGCATCTCCTTCAGCGTGCCCTGGGGGATCCGCAGCAGTTGGCTTACGTAGGTCGTATGCATGACGATGTGGTCCTCGGCCGGTCGGCCGTACCCGAGGCTCTCCAGAAAAGCTGGCGTTTGGGCACCGCGGCCCATCGCGTCCATGACTACATCGGCCATCAACTCCCGTTCGGCACCGCCGTCGCGGTTGACCACCCGCACTCCGGTGACGCGATTCCGATCCGCCGTCGACTTCAGCTCGGCTACGTCATGGCCGCCCAGAATCGTCACGTTCCTAATGGCCTGTAGGCGCCGCCGGACATGGCATTCCAGAAACGGCCTGCTCGGCATGTACACCGCCAGTGCCTTAGGCTCAAGTGCAATCTTGCCCGACCGGAGCATCTCGTGGCCGCCGAAAGACAAGTGAAGCTTGGACAGCTCCCCGTCGTCCCAAATGGGAGCACCGTCGGCTACCAGCTCATTGAGAAACCCGGGGAAGAGCTCATCCAAGATCTGCGCACCGCGCGCCAGCAGAACATGGACATGCCGACCCTGCGGTACCCCTCGTCGGATAGCGGGATCGTCCGGCAACACATCCCGCTCGACCACAGTGACGGTCCCAAAGAAATCAGCCAGGACCCTCGCGGCAAGCAGCCCGCCCATGCTCGCGCCAAGAACGACCGCGCGCTCACCTAGTTCTGGCATGGCGAAACTCCTGAGTCGAAGTCGGACGTTCATCGTTGGCTGATAGTTGGGGGCGCAACGACAGTCGCGTCTGCAGCGGCTATGAGAGCGTCGAAGCCGGCGGCTGCTGCCTTGACGCGGTGGAGTTCCAAGAAGTTTCGACAGCTGTTTTGATCGCCGCGCGCGAGCGCGAGCAGCGCGCGCGAACGCAGCAGCGGAAGTTCGTGCAGCACGAAGCCGGGATCTGTGGGCACGGCGGCCAGTCGCTCGATCGCCGCCTGCGCTTCGTCTTGGTCAGCAACGGATCCGCGTCGGATTAGCAGTTCCACCAGAACGTTGGTAGCCCTTCCGCGCCAAATCATGTCACCGCTTTCGTACGCGCCGTCCACGACTGCCCGCGCCGTTTCGATGCCGCCATCGAGATCACCGGCGCCCGCCTTCTCCATCGCGAACTCGGGGTCGACGATCGTCAGCGCACTCAGGGAAAAATGTGCCTTCAAGGCCGCATCGCGGGCTTGTGTGAACAGGTCGAGGCCCGCCTCGCGTTTCGGCCCGTCGCGATTGACCAGAACGAGGCCTCGGCTGAGTCGGCCCATATACAACATGAAGTCGTCGCTGGAACTTTCGGCGATGCGTAGCGCCTCGGCGGTCTCGCGCATCGCGGTCGCATCGGGCGGCATCGCCCCGAATGGAATGGAGGCCACGTATTTCCAGAGGAGGGCGAAAACGTAACTCGTCGAGTCGAGAGGAGCGGCCATCGCGATGGACGTGGCGGCGTCGTCTAGCCAGCCTCGGATTCCCAGGCACATCTTGACGTGGCCCCGCATCGCGATCGCCGTGCTCAGCGGTGAACCGAAGATCAAGTTGCCCTTGGTGGGGTCGCCGTCGGCCAAGTCGATGAGTCGATCCGACAATCGCAGCGACTCGATCATCTCGCCCGCCTGGCATTTGGCGTAGATCGCCGCGAACAGCAGAGCCACGGTCAGCGTCGGATCTCCGATCGATTCGAGCAGCCCGCTCTGCTCCGAAGCCACTTTCGCCGCCTCGCGGAAGCGGTTATGAAAGGTCAACGCCATGATGAACCCGGTCATGCCGATCGCCAGCGACACTTTGTCGTCAGCCGCTGTACACAGATCCCGCAGTTCGTCGAAACCAGTGTCGGCGATGCTGCCACCGGCCCGCCAGAGCGTGCCGCATAGCAGGTTGCGGGGGGCGATCTGCAACGACGCCCGATCTGGGGCGTCGGCCGGTAGCCGGTCGGCGACCTGGCGAGCCCGCTGCCAATTGGTGCGGGCCGCGCGAATGTCGCGGAAAGCCGACCAGGCGCCGGCGCGCATATGCCAGTCGAACGCCGCCCGCAGATCCCCGGCAGCCTCCAAGTTTTCCGCGATCAGAGCGGCGTTCTCGTCGGCCGCCCCAGGATCATGTTCTTCGATCGCGACGGCCAAGCGCCGGTGCAACTCGGTGCGCCCGGCCTTCAGCTGTGCTTCGTAGGCCACCGTTCGGATCAACGGGTGCCGAAACGCGTACTGGGCCCGCGGGGTGAACATCACCTGATCGATCAGCTCCACGTGGAGCAACTCGGCGATCGCCTCCCCTACTTCGATGTCATCCAGTAAGGCGGCCACCAGGTCAGCCCTGAACCGCGCACCGATCACCGCAGCCGCATACAGGAACTGCTTGGCCGGCCTACCGAGGCGGTCCACCCGGGCGGCGATGGTGGCCTGCAGAGTGACCGGCACACTGATGTCGGCGGCGTCATCACGGCAGAGGTAGGAGCCATGATCGCCGTCGAGCACGCCGCGCTGAGCCAGATCGCGCACCATTTCTTCGGCGAAGAACGGGTTCCCGGCGGCCAGCTCGGCGATCCGAGCGGCCAGAGCGCGCACCGAAGGGTCACCTCCC
>NZ_JAOPWB010000041.1 GCF_025965855.1 Mycobacterium sp.
GCAGCCCGCTGATGTACGACGAGACGGGCTACGCCGGCCTGTCGGACACCGCGCGGCACTACATCGGCGGCCTGCTGCACCACGCGCCGTCGCTGCTGGCGTTCACCAACCCGACGGTGAACTCCTACAAGCGGCTCGTTCCCGGCTTCGAGGCCCCGATCAACCTGGTGTATAGCCAGCGCAACCGCTCGGCGTGTGTGCGCATCCCGATCACCGGCAGCAACCCGAAGGCCAAGCGGCTGGAGTTCCGTTGCCCCGATTCGTCGGGCAACCCCTACCTGGCGTTCTCGGCGATGCTGATGGCCGGGCTGGACGGCATCAAGAACAAGATCGAGCCGCAGTCGCCGGTCGACAAGGACCTCTACGAGCTGCCGCCCGAGGAGGCCGCGAACATCCCGCAGGCGCCCACTCAGCTGTCCGCGGTGATCGACCGGCTGGAGGCCGACCACGAATACCTCACCGAGGGCGGCGTTTTCACGCCCGACCTGATCGAGACGTGGATCAGCTTCAAACGCGAGAACGAGATCCTGCCGGTGCAGATCCGGCCGCACCCGTACGAATTCGCGCTGTACTACGACGTTTAAACCGGCTAACGCGCTGACCGCAAACGCTACGCATTCGGGGCATTGGTCCGCAGTCGGTCCGCAGTAGTTTCCATCCGCTCCGCGATCACGACACCGATCGCGGTCCGCGTGGACTCATCAGCGTCGGGCCATAGGTGACCGTAGGTGTCGAGCGTGGTGCGCGCGTTGGTGTGGCGCATCCGTGCCTGCACCGTCTTGATGTCGGCGCCCGAGGCGATTAGCGGCGAGGCGAGATAGTGCCGTAAGTCGTGGAAGCTGAACCCCTCGGGCAGTCCGTCGATGCTGTCGCGAGCGTCGGGTATCGCCCGTTCGATGATCCACGGCGCGCAGCGGTCGGTGCCCAGGCCGTTGGTGACCATCATTTCCGATGGGTACGTCTTGACCGACGCCGACAGCAACAACGCTAGGTCCCGCGGAATCGGGATCGCCTGATTACTGCCGATTGTCTTGAGCGGCTTGGCCGGCCACTGCTGCACCGGATGCGACACTGGGCGTTTTCTACTCGTTCCAATCCTCGTCATTGCCTTATACCTGTGACAGCGAATACCGCAGATGCGGGTGGGATCCTCCACCACCCTGGATAACACCGCAAAGTGGACCGAAGCTTCTTGCTGTTTCGGGCCCGCTGGGCTTTCCTACGAGTAGCGTCGTCACCAGCTAAGCGCATCAGCCGAAGGGGTGCAGACAATGAAAGCACCATTCATCGCGGCAGCCATCATGGCGGCTGCAATCAGCGCGGCCCCGCCTGCCAGTGCAGATCAAGTTCCCAATATGACCAACGGTGCGGCGGAGGGACAGGCGTGCGGTACACCTACGGGGAAGTTCATCTTCGGGCGTGACGCAGGCGGTGCCGCTTTGATTTGCGGGGGAACCGGACAACCCAACGTCTGGGTAGCGGCTCGGTACCCGGTGGTTGGCGTTCGACAAATTGGTGACAAGGGGTGCGTGGAGGAGATTCATAGCCGTACTGCTAGTGGGGCGTACGCACAGTCACCCAACGGTGACGCGTTGATATGCGCTTACCCAACTGACACTTGGGTAATACGTCCGAATCCGAGTTAGGTCAGCGACTATCCAACCTACAGAGCCCACCGGCAAGCACGGCAGGGACACCTCGCCCCCGTCTACATCGCCGAATCATACTGCCCACGAAGACAGTTCGCGGCTGCGATGCTCGCATGTGGCGAGAGTCCAAGTGACTACAAGGACAACGAGTTAGCAGAATTCGGATACCGATGCCTCAGTCGGTGGTGTGGACGAGCAGCACGTCGGTCTTCGCCCTGCGCAAGACGTTGCCGGGCACCGAGCCAAGCCACTTGTCGCTGCGCGTGCTTAGTCCCACGTTGCCAACCACCAACAGATCGGCCATAACCTCCTTGGCGAGGCGGAGCAGCGCATGTACCGGATCACCCCGAATCGGTCGCGCCTCGATATCCTTCGCCCCAGCCGCCCTGGCCCGGTCGCGGGCCTCCCGCAGGATCGCATCGATGGCGGCCATCCCGTGCACCTTGTAGTCCCCCTCGCTCCCGAGGGCGACCTCGGCGTCGGGGACACCGGGGCCAAGATTAATCACACGATCCGGCCGGGCTGGTCTTCCCCAGCCTCCCTTGTCTCCCTTGTCCACATAAGACAAGTGCGCCATCGCGATGATCAACTTCGCATTATTTTCCGCGGCGAACGCGGCTGCGTGGTCCACCGCACGCAACGACGTGTCCGAGCCATCAGTGCCGACCACCAGGGTCTGATAGGCGCTCATTTCCCTCCCAGTGTAAAGCCCGACGGCAGCTCAACCTCCCAGACGAAGACGAATCGGTCATAGCCCCGAGCCCGCGCGGCCTTCAGTCGCGCCATGTTTTCAGTAAGCGTTGCAACCTGGGCATTTTTGGTTCCTGCAAACTTGCGCAGGTCGGGGTCTGATAGATTCTCTGCCTATTCCTTTCGCAGTTTTGACCGGTGGACGGTTGCCCGCGCCCCCGGCGGCTTGATCGTGCCTACCTGACCGCGTGGATAACAAAGTCGCCGATCCCTGAGACATCAACGGCTGACTTCCGCGCTAAGAGCCAGCTTCAGATCGGCGGGGAGTTGAGGAAGACATAAAGGGCTGAAATCTTGTCGTCACGGGTAATGATGATGTCGATACCCGTGTATCGCGGCGGTTCGCCTGCGGGTCCAGAACCCCAGTCAACACGTCCGCCGTCCTGTACTGCTATCGGCGCGTTATGTGGGATGTAAACATAGCTGGGATGGCTGGCGCGCAACTCACCGGCGATTCTGTCGAGTGCGTCGTGCCCGTGGTACCGGTCGACAGGCAGGTTGACCACGCAATCTTCGGTATATAGCTCCTCGATAGCGGAGCGTCGGCGTTCGGGGTCGCCTTCACCAAAGACTTCCTGCAGATTACGCAGCAACAGCGTTTCGATGATGTTCGACATAATCATTCCCTTGGTTGGAAGCTGACCGCGCTTAGCAAGACTCCCCAGAGCCTTTGCGGCCTAACTGCATGCTTCGTCAAATCCAGGGTGATCACGCTCGCAGGCCGCACACGCTGCGATCCATTCGGGCAACCACGCGACCGCCTGGCGCATCGCCGAGGCGACCAGTCCCTAACGACACCAGTCCCCGAACGGCCATTCCCGGCCTCGACCATTCCCGTCGCCCACCGGCTGGGTCTTGTAGGCGCCCATGACGTCCATCGCCGACCCATTGACGTTGCGTCTCATACCGCTCACTTTCGCTCTGCGGCGGATCAGCCGGGCCGGCGGCCCAAGATTCCTCGTGACATCCTGACCGGTTGTCCCTCGGCCATCTCGACGACCTCCAGCCAACCCCCCGGAGCGACGTAATGCCGCTCGACATCTTCGCGGTGCATTTGGATGATCAGCACACCCGCGTCGGTGATCTCGTAGCTGTCGAAAGCACCGTAATCTCGCGGCTCACCGTTGCTGAAAACGACCGTGAAAGCCATCAGAAAAGTATTGCACCCAACTCGACGTCTAGCCGTCGAGCGCCAAGTCTTTGCGGAAGCGTTGCATGCCGTCGACCTTGTCGGCCAACGTGGCGTCCGGCCCGGCGTAGAACATCCACGGCATGGTGATGATGCCGGTGATGCCGGCGTCCGCGGCGCGCTGGTAGTCGGCGGTGGTGAAGGCGTCGGTCAGCGGCGTCAGGACGGTGAAATCGTCCATCGAGAGCCCCTTTTCGGCCCGCAGTTCCCGCAGCCGGCCGACCGCCTCGATGGCCCGGTCGGTCTTGATCAGGTCACCGATCCAACCGTCGTTGCGGGCGGCGCGGCGCAGCGCGACGTCGCTGAGCCCGCCGACGTATACCGGTATCGGCGGCGGGCTCGGTTGCATCTCCAGCCGCGGCGCCCGGTAGAAGTCGCCGTCGAACTCGGTCCAGCCCGGCTGCCACAGCGCCCGCATCAGGTCGATGATCTCGTCGCTACGTCTGCCGCGGGCGTCGAACTGCTCGCCCATCAAGGTAAATTCCTCGCGGCACCAGCCGACACCGATGCCCAACTCCACCCGGCCCGACGCCAAAACCGCTGCGGTGCCAATGGCTTTCGCCGCCGAGTAGGGGTTGCGCATGGCGGGGATGTAGACGGTGGTGACGAACCGCAGTCGGGTGGTGACCTGGGCCAGCGCGCCGACGAGGACCCAGGGATCGGGCCAGTCGGTGAAGGGCTGCCAGCGTCGTTGGCCGTCCTTGGTGTACGGGTACGGGGTGTCCAGGGTCTCCAGGTTGACGACGTGGTCTGGGATCCCGATCCCGTCGTAGCCGAGATCGTCGGCCGCCTTGGCGATCTCGACGATCTCCCGGGTGTTCAAAAAGGCGCTGCTGACGTAGAACTTCATTCCGCTTGCCTCGCCCACGCCGGCTCGATGAAGACCCCTTCGGCCTCAACGGTGATCCCCGCGGCATCCGAAATAAAGCCGCGGGCAAAGACTTTGACACCCTCCCTGCGGTCAATCCAGGCCTCGGAACGAAGCGGTCCCAGCGGGGTGCCGCGCAGGTACTTCACGGTGATGGTCCCGGTGAAACGCGGCTTGGACAGCCCCTCGCTGGCCGCCTCGCCCAGCATGTGGTCGAGCACCAGGGCGCTGACCCCGCCGTGTACCAGCTTGGGTGGGCCCTCGTACGCCGACCCGAGGACGAACTCGCTCCAGCACCGGCCGCCGCCGTCGTGGTGGACGACGACCGGCGGGGCGATCGGATTGCACAGGCCGATCGCGGCGTTGCCCAGCGGCAGCGGGCGGCCGTCGACGCGGTAGCTCACCCCGATCGGCCGGGTCCGTTGCCGCAACGCCTGGGTGACGGCCTCGATCGCGGATCGCGCGTCGGCGACGACGCCGTCGTCGGCCTCGGTCCGGATCGTGGCGTCGATGAGTTCCCGGACGGCGTCGGCCAGCGGGGTGTAAAGGGCCGTGACCCGTTCCCCCTCCGCCGCGCTGAGCACCTCGAATATGGCATCCAACGCGCCGGCCTCCTGACTCAACTTCCGAACACCTTGCGCACCACCGCTTTTGCCCGGCGCGTCACCCGCAGATAATTGTCCAGGAACTCGCCGCCGTCGTCGGACGACCAGCCCGCGGCGACCGCGACCGCTTTGAGCTGGCGCCCCGGCCCCGGCAGCTGATCGGTGGGCTTGCCGCGGACCAACACCAGCGCGTTGCGGGCCCGCGTGGCGGTCAGCCAGGCCTGCCGCAGCAGGTCCACGTCATCCGCGGGCACCAGGTCGGCCGCGGCGATGGCGTCCAGGGATTCCAGGGTCGAGGTGGTGTGCAGGGCGGCTACCCGGTGGGCGTGCCGCAGTTGCATGAGCTGCACGGTCCATTCGATGTCGGCCAATCCCCCACGGCCCAGCTTGGTGTGGGTGTTGGGGTCCGCGCCGCGCGGCAACCGCTCGGACTCGACGCGGGCCTTGATGCGGCGGATTTCGCGCACCGCCTCGGCCGACACGCCGTCGGGCGGGTAGCGCGTCCGGTCCGCCATCACCAAAAACCGCTGACCCAGCTCGGCGTCGCCGGCGACCGCGTGCGCGCGCAGCAGGGCCTGGATCTCCCACGGCTGCGCCCACTGGGCGTAATAGGCCTTGTAAGAACTCAACGTGCGGACCAGCGGGCCGTTGCGGCCCTCGGGCCGCAGATTCGCGTCGACTTCCAGCGGCGGGTCGACGCTCGCGGTGCCCAGCAGTGCCCGTATTTGCTCGGCGATCGTCGTCGACCATCGCACCGCCTGTGAGTCGTCGACGCCGGCCGCCGGCTCGCAGACAAACATCACGTCGGCGTCGGACCCGTAGCCCAGCTCGGCGCCGCCCAGCCTGCCCATGCCGATGACCGCGATGGCCGCCGGTGCCCTGCCGTCTTCGGGAAGATTGGCCCGGACCAACGCGTCCAGCGCGGCCTGCAGCACGGCCACCCACACCGACGTGAGCGCCTTGCAGACGTCCGTGACTTCGAGAAAGCCGAGCAGATCGGCGGAACCGATGCGGGCCAGCTCGCGGCGCCGCAGCGTGCGCGCGGCCGCGATCGCCCGCACCGGGTCGGGATGCCGGCTCGCCGAGGCGATCAGCGCCCGGGCCACCGTGGCGTGGTCGGTTTCGAGCAGCTTGGGGCCGGCCGGACCGTCGCCGTAGTCCTGAATCACCCTGGGCGCGCGCATCAGCAGGTCGGGCACGTAGGCGGAGGTCCCCAGCACGTGCATGAGCCGCCTGGCCACCGCGGGCTTGTCGCGCAGCGTGGACAGGTACCAGGTCTCCCCGCTCAGCGCCTCGGACAGGCGTCGGTAGGCCAACAGTCCGCCGTCGGGGTCGGGCGCGTAGGACATCCAGTTCAGCAGCCGGGGCAGCAGCACCGACTGCACCCGGCCGCGCCGCCCGCTCTGGTTGACCAACGCCGACATGTGCTTCAGCGCGGTCTGCGGTCCCTCGTAGCCCAGCGCGGCCAGCTGCCGTTCCGCGCCCTCGGAGGTGATGCCGTGCGAGATCTCCAGACCGGCCGGCCCGATCGACTCCAGCAGCGGCTGATAGAACAGCTTGGCGTGCAGCTCGGACACCCGCACGTTTTGGTGCCTGAGCTCCTCGCGCAGCACCCCGGCCGCATCGTGTCGGCCGTCGGGCCGGATGTGCGCCGCGCGGGCCAACCAGCGCACCGCCTCGTCGTCGTCGACCTCCGGCAACAGGTGGGTGCGTTTGAGCCGCTGCAGCTGCAGCCGGTGCTCGAGCAACCGGAGGAATTCGTAGGAGGCGGTCAGGTTCGCCGTGTCCTCGCGTCCGATGTAACCGCCCCGGCCCAGCGCGTCCAACGCGTCCACCGTGGAGGCCACGTGCAGCGAGTCGTCGCGGCGGCCGTGCACCAGCTGCAGCAGCTGCACCGCGAACTCGACGTCCCGCAATCCGCCGCTGCCGAGTTTGATCTCGCGGGCGCGGACCTCGGCGGGCACCAGCTGCTCCACCCGGCGGCGCATGGCCTGCACCTCGACGACGAAATCCTCACGCTCGCAGGCGACCCAGACCATGGGCATCAACGCGGCCAGGTAGCGCTTGCCGAGTTCGGCGTCGCCGACGGCCGCCCGGGCCTTCAGCAGCGCCTGGAACTCCCACGTCTTCGCCCAGCGCTGGTAGTAGGCGACGTGCGACTCGAGGGTGCGGACCAGCTCACCGCTTCGACCCTCCGGCCGCAGCCCGGCGTCCACCTGGAAGAACGCCGCCGAAGCCACCCGCATCATCTCGCCGGCCACCCGGGCGCTGAGCGCGTCGGCGCGCTCGGCGACGAAGATGACGTCGACGTCGCTGACGTAGTTCAGTTCGCAGGCACCGCATTTGCCCATCGCGATGACCGCCAGCCGCGGGGGTGTGCGGTCGCCGCACACGCTGACCTCGGCCACCCGCAGCGCGGCGGCCATCGCGGCGTCCGCCAGGTCCGACAGCTGGGCGCCCACAACTCTGAATGGGAGGACCGGCTCGTCCTCGACCGTGGCGGCCAGGTCCAGGGCCGCCAACACCAGCAGCTGGTCGCGGTACAAGACGCGCAGGCGTTCCAGCGCCGAGCCCGGGCCGGTCAACGCCTCGTCGACGGCCTCGGTGAACGTCGCGACCAGTTCGTCGTGCGAGGGCAAATGGGCCTTGCCCCGCAACAGTTTCCAGGACTGCGGATTGGCGGCCAGGTGATCCCCCAAGGCCAGCGACGAGCCGAGCACCCCGAACAGCCGCCCACGCAGCCCACGTTCGGTGAGCAGCGCGGCGTTCAGTTCATCCCATCCGCTGTCCGGGTTTTCCCGCAGCCGAACCAGCACCCGCAGCGCGGCGTCGGGGTCGGGCGCGCGCGACAACGACCACAACCGGTCGACGTAGTCCTGATCGTCGCGGTCGTACCAACCCAGCTGTGCCAGACGGTCACCCGCCGGGGGGTCGACCAACCCGAGCCGGCCCACACTGGGCAGCCTGGGGCGTTCCGTCGCGGGTTTGGTCACGACCACGACCGTAGCGCAACCGACCGATCTCTCAGACCGATCGGCACACCGCGTGAGCTACAGCGACAGGTAGGTGCTCAGCTCGTAGGGCGTGACGTGACTGCGGTAATTTGCCCACTCCGCGCGCTTGTTGCGCAGGAAGAAGTCAAACACGTGCTCCCCCAAGGTTTCCGCGACGAGCTCGGAGGCCTCCATGGCGCGAAGCGCGCTGTCGAGGCTGGTGGGCAGCTCGCGGTATCCCATCGTGAGGCGTTCCTCGGGCGTCAGGTCCCACACGTTGTCCTCGGCCTGCGGCCCCAGCACGTAGCCCTTCTCCACCCCACGCAACCCGGCGGCCAGCAGCAGGGCGAAGGCCAGGTACGGGTTGCACGCCGAGTCGGGGCTGCGCACCTCGATCCGCCGCGACGACGTCTTGTGCGGCGTGTACATCGGAACCCGCACCAATGCCGAGCGGTTGGCCGCCCCCCACGAGGCGGCGGTGGGCGCCTCACCGCCCTGCACCAGCCGCTTGTAGGAGTTGACCCATTGGTTGGTGACGGCGCTGATCTCCGAGGCGTGCTCGAGGATCCCGGCGATGAACGACTTGCCCACATCCGAGAGCTGCAGCGGATCGTCGGTGCTGTGGAACGCGTTGACGTCGCCCTCGAACAGGCTCATGTGGGTGTGCATGGCCGAGCCGGGGTGTTCCGCGAAGGGCTTGGGCATGAATGACGCCCGCGCGCCGGTGCCGATCGCGACTTCCTTGATGACGTAGCGGAACGTCATAACGTTGTCGGCCATCGACAGGGCGTCGGCGAAGCGCAGGTCGATCTCCTGCTGGCCGGGCGCGCCCTCGTGGTGGCTGAACTCGACCGAAATGCCCATGAACTCCAGGGCCTCGATGGCATCCCGGCGAAAGTTGGACGCGGAGTCGTGCACCGCCTGGTCGAAATAGCCGGCGTTGTCGACGGGGATGGGCCTCGACCCGTCGTCGGGACCGGGCTTCAGCAGGAAGAACTCGATCTCGGGATGCACGTAGCAGGAAAAGCCGAGGTCGTTGGCCTTCTGCAGCTGGCGCCGCAGCACGTGCCGCGGGTCCGCCCACGACGGCGAGCCGTCCGGCATGGTGATGTCGCAGAACATCCGCGCGGAGTGGTGGTGGCCGGACGGGGTGGCCCAGGGCAGCACCTGGAACGTCGACGGGTCCGGGTTGGCGACGGTGTCGGATTCCGAGACCCGCGCGAAGCCCTCGATCGAGGACCCGTCGAAGCCGATGCCCTCCTCGAAGGCACCTTCGAGTTCGGCCGGGGCGATGGCGACGGATTTCAGGTAGCCGAGCACGTCGGTGAACCAGAGCCGAACGAAGCGGATGTCTCGTTCCTCCAGCGTGCGGAGGACGAATTCCTTCTGTCGATCCATAACTCGAACATTAGGCAACCGCTGTTAATTTTGTGTTACCGACGCCCGCTCAGAACCGTTGCGGACGTCCAACAGCGGCGCTCAGGACCGGCACCGCAGCGACGCGGGCGGCACCGCGCCCGCCACGAAGTAGCGCACCACCGCGGTATCCACGCACTGGTCGCCGTTGAACACCGCGGTGTGCTGGGTGCCGTCGTAGGTGATCAGCGGGGCGCCCAGCTGCCGGGCCAGGTTCACGCCGGCCTGATACGGGGTGGCCGGGTCGTGCGTCGTGGAGACGACGACGGCCTTGCCGGGCGCGACGGGCGGCGCGGTGTGCGGTCTCGAGGTTGCCGGCACCGGCCACAGCGCACACAGGTCGCGGGGCGCATTTCCGGTGAACTGTCCGTAGCTCAAGAACGGGGCAACCTGGCGCATCCGTTGATCGGCGGCGGCCCACGTCGCCGAATCCGTCGGCGTCGGCGCGTCGACACAACGCACGGCGTTGAACGCGTCCTGGTCGTTGCTGTAGTGCCCGCTTTTGTCGCGGCCTTCGTAATCGTCGGCCAGCAACAGCAAGTCACCGGCGTCGGTGCCGCGCTGCAACCCGAGCAGGCCACTGGTCAGGTATTTCCAGTGCTGCGGGGTGTATAGCGCGTTGATGGTGCCGGTGGTCGCGTCGGCGTAGCTCAGCCCGCGCGGATCCGACGTCCGGCCCGGCTTGGCGACCAGCGGGTCGACCAGGGCGTGGTAGCGGTTGACGAACTGAGCCGGGTCGGTACCAAGCGGGCACGCCGCCGAGCGGGCGCAGTCGGTGGCGTAGTCGTTGAAAGCCGTTTGGAATCCGGCCATTTGGTTGATGTTTTCCTGGACTGGGTCCACGGTCGGGTCGATGGCCCCGTCGAGCACCATCGACCGCACGTGGTCGCTGAACCCCTCGAGGTAGGCGGTGCCCAGCTCGGTGCCGTAGCTGTAGCCGAGGTAGTTGATCTGATCGTCGCCCAGCGCCTGGCGGACCGTGTCCATGTCCCGCGCGACGGATGCGGTGCCGGCGTTGGCCAGGAACCCGTTGCCCATCCGGTTGGCGCATTGCTGGGCCAAGTGCTGGTTGAGCTGCTCGATGTGCGCCACGCCGGCCGGGCTGTAGTCGACCATCGGTTCACGCCGGAACGCGTCGAAGTCGGCGTCGCTGCGGCACCGCAACTGCGGCGTCGAGTGGCCCACCCCGCGAGGGTCGAACCCCACCAGGTCGAAGTTGCGGGTGATGTCGCTGTTTTCCAGGTCCGACGCCATGCCGGCGACCATGTCGACCGCGGACGCGCCCGGGCCGCCCGGATTGATCAGCAGCGATCCCGTCCGACGGCCCGTCGCGGGCACCCGGATCACCGCCAGCTTGGCCTGCGCGCCGCCCGGGTTCGCGTAATCGACCGGGACGGACACGGTGGTGCACTGGGCGGTGGGAACGTCGCTGGTGTCGGTCAGGAATTGGCTGCAGCTGCCCCAGTTCTGCGGCCGGGCCGCAGCGGCCGGCGGAGCCGGGGTCGGGGTCTGGCCGGCACCCGGTTCCGGGGTCGCGCCGGCCACCGGCTGTGGCAGCACCGATTGTCCCGCAAGCAAAAGCCCGAACGACAGCAGCGCCGAGCTCAACGATCTCAGGCGCGACATGGCTGTCAATATTTGCAGCCGCGAATACCCGTCGAAGCGCGAAATGGTCACGGCTTGATCTCGCATCGGCGCGTCGCCGAGCGTGTTCTCACGGCGAGAAATCTGCCCGTTTCTCGCGCTGAGTACACGCTCGGCGCTGCCATGCCGTTGAAACACGGGCGATGATCCCGCCGGGCGTGTCCTCCGCCGTAACCCGAAGGACGATCCAACCCAGCTCCGCGACGGCTTCCGCGCGGCGAATGTCCCTATTGAATTGCCTTCGGCTGGTGCGATGTTGGTCACCTTCATACTCGACGGCCAATTTGAGGTCCTCCCAGCCCATATCGAAAACTGCGACCAGCCCGCCATATCCGTCGTAAACCGGGACCTGTGTGCGGGGCGGCGAGAAACCGGCGCGGATCAACAGGAGTCGAAGCCAGGTCTCGCGGGGCGACTCCGCGCCCGGATCGACAAGTGACAGGGCGATGCGGGCACGCCTGATGCCGCGGCGTCCCCCGTGCCGCTCGGCGAGAATCTGGGCGTCGATCGGCTTGAGGTCCGTTGCGCGCGCGAGCGCGTCGATGGCCGCGACGGCCTTGTCGACGGGGTACCGGCAAGCGAGGTCGAGGGCGGTTCGCGCGGGCGTCGTTGTGGGCATGCCAGCGATTAGTTGTATTTCGTCGTCGGCGACGCGATCGGACCATGTGCGAATACCGCGGGGCGGACGGCGATAGTCGTAGAGCAACTCAGCCGATGCGCGATCGTCGATCCATTTGGCGCCGTGCAGCGCAGACGCGGAGCGGCCTGCGACAACGCCGCGCCGACGGGACCACAACCAGGCCGCGCGGGCGCGCTGTCTCGCGGTGAGCTCGGTTCCCGCCGCGACGTACACGTCGGGGTGCATCGACGAGAATCGGCTGCGCAGCGCGTACCGCGTCACCATGCCCGAGGCGACCGCCTCGCTACCGATGAATGGCTCCTCCATGGCAGGAGTGTGCGGGAGAGCTCCGACAAGCGCGCCGAGCGTGTACTCAGCGCGAAAAACGGGCCGGTTTTTCGCGCTGAGTACACGCTCGACGCGACCTCAGAAGAGCCCTAGCACTTGGCGCCGCTCGGCGGCGTGTCGCCGCCGATCAGGTACTCCGTCACGTAGTCATCAATGCAGCTGTCGCCCTGGAAGACCACCGTGTGTTGGGTCCCGTCGAAGGTCAGCAGGGAGCCGCGCAACTCATTCGCCAGATCCACGCCGGCCTTGTAGGGAGTCGCCGGGTCGTGGGTGGTCGACACCACCACCGTCGGCGCCAAGCCGGGCGCCGTGATGGCGTGCGGCTTGCTCGTCGGTGGCACCGGCCAGAACGCGCAGGTGCCCAGCGGGGCGTCGCCCGTGAACTGCCCGTAGCTCATGAACGGGGCGATCTCGCGTGACCGGCGGTCTTCGTCGATGACCTTGGTGCGGTCCGTAATCGGTGGCTGGTCAACGCAATTGATCGCCACCCGCGCGTCGGTGGCATTGGAATAGTGGCCGTGCGGGTCGCGCCGCATGTACATGTCGGCCAATGCCAGCATGGTGTCGCCGCGGTGGTCGACCAATTCGGACAGGCCGTCGCTCAGGTGATGCCACAGCGACGGCGAGTAGAGCGCCATGATGGTGCCCACGATGGCGTCGCCATAGCTCAACCCGCGCGGGTCCTTGGTGGGTATCGGCCTGCCGATCATCTCGTTGTTCGGGTCCACCATCGGGTCGACCAGGCTGTGGTAGACGTCGACGGCCTTGGCCGGGTCGGTGCCCAGCGGGCAGGTCGGCTGCTTGGCGCAGTCGGTGGCGAAGTCGTTGAACGCGTCCTGAAATCCCTTGGCCTGGCGCAGGTCCGCCTCGATCTCGTCGGCATTCGGGTCGACGGCGCCGTCGAGGATCATCGCCCGCACCTTCGTGGGGTAGGCCTCCGCGTAGGCGGAGCCGATCCGGGTGCCGTACGAGTAGCCGAGGTAGGTCAGCTTGTCGTCGCCCAGCGCCGCGCGGATGGCGTCCAGGTCGCGGGCGACGTTGACCGTCCCCACGTTCGCCAGGAAGTCCTTGCCCATCTTGTCGACGCAGCGGCCGACGAACTGCTTGGTCTCGTCCTCCATGTGCGCCACGCCCACCGGGCTGTAGTCGACGTTCGGCTCAGTCCGCAGCCGGTCGTTGTCGGCGTCGGAGTTGCACCAGATGGCCGGCCGCGACGACCCCACCCCGCGGGGGTCGAAGCCGACCAGATCGAAGCGTTCGCGGATGCGCTTGGGCAACGTCTGGACGACGCTCAGGGCGGCGTCGATGCCGGACTCTCCGGGGCCGCCGGGATTGATCACCAGCGAGCCGATCTTGTCGCCCGTCGCCGGAAAGCGAACCATCGCGAGGGCCGCCACGTCGCCGTCGAGGTGGTTGTAGTCGACGGGAACGGCCAGCTTGCCGCACATCGCGCCGCTGGGGATCTTGGCCTTGGGGTTGGACGAGCGACAGGGCGTCCATTCGATCGCCTGGCCCAGCTTGGGCCCCGCCATGACGGCGCGCCCGCCGACAACGCGGACGCAGCCGGCGAGCACCAGCGCCACGGCAGCGATCGCCGTCCAGATCAGCAGCGTGCGCGCGATCTTGTCGCGGCGAGACAACCCCATGCCCACATATGCTGCCAGAGCCAACCTGAGATTCTGATGAGCGGCTCCAGCGGCGAACTACCCGGCGGCCGCGAGCAGTTCTTCCATCGCCACAGCGAAGTCGTCGGCCATCTCCCACAGGTCCGGCAGCAATTCCGGGCACGAGATCAGCCCGACGTCCAACGTGCCGTTCAGCGACATCACGGTGATGTTGAGCCCCGAGCCGTGGAAGATCGGCCCCAGCGGATACATCGCCTTGACCTCAGAGCCCAGGAAGAACAGCGGAACCTGCGGACCGGGGACGTTGGAGACCACCAGGTTGTGCACCGGCATGCTCTCGGTCAACCGGGTCCTGGCATACAGCCGCATCGCGATGCCGAAAACCGCCGGCGCGGCGAACTGCGTCCAGTCCTGCAGCAGGGAGGCCCCGATGGCCGAACTATGTTGCTTGGCAACCGAATTCGCTTCGGCGATAGCCTTGAGGCGCTCGACCGGATCGGCGATCTGGGTATGCAGGTTGGCGAACATGGCCGAAACCTGGTTGCGTCCCGGGCGATCCGACTTTCCGCGCACCGACACCGGCACCGACGCCACCAGCGACGAGTCGGGCAAAGCGTTGCGCTGGACCAGGTACTGGCGCAGCACCCCGGACACCAAGGCCATCACGACGTCGTTGACCTTGACGCCGAAGTGGTTCTTCACCTTCTTGACGTGCTCGAGGTCCAGTTGGGCGTACGCGATGTTGCGGCGACCGGTGATGCTCGCGTTGAAAGCGGTCCGCGGCGCGGCGAACGGACGCGCCATCGCCTGGCCCGCGACGGCCTTGCGCACAGTCGCGACCACCGAGGACATGGTCTGGGGCACCACGTTGGCCAGGCGCAGCGGCCGGCTGGCGAACCGCACCAACCCGCCGGCGGCGATCTGCCAGCCGGTGCCGCCGCCGACGCCGTCCACCGGATCCGGCGCGGGCGCGTCGGCTTCTGTGCCACACAGCTGCGACATCAGATTGGCACCCGTCACCCCGTCCACCCCGCAGTGGTGCACCTTGGTCATCACCGCCAGCCGCCCGTCGCGGTGGCAATCTGTGTCCGCCACCCCTTCGATCACCCACATCTCCCACAGCGGCCGGCCCCGGTCCAGTGGCAGCGACGCGATGTGCCCGCAGATTTCCGACAACTCGCTGCGGCCGCCCGGCGGCGGCAGCCCTATGCGGTGCAGGTGGCGGTCGACGTCGAAGCTTTCGTCGTCCACCCACACCGGGTGATCGAGGTTCAGCGGGCTGTCGACGAGCTTCTCGCGGAACTGCGGCATCGCCTTCAGACGCAGCGACAGCGCCTCGCGCAGACCGGCGAAGGTGTAGCCGCCCGGCATCGTCGACGTGTCCACATCGATGATCGAGCAAACGTGCATGGGCTGCGAGGGTGTCTCTAGGTACAGGAAACTGGCGTCGAGCCCACTGAGCCGCTGCATGCGCAGAATGGTATGTCTCACACCGCGCGGGCGGTGCAACCGCACACGAGAGATGGCAGAATATCTGGAGTCAGCGAACCCGGGGACCTGAATGGCCACGAGGATCGATCCGACCACTACCAGGGACAATGATGTCTGAGCAGCAAGTTTACGGTGCAAGCCCGTCTGCGCCGACCAAGCCGCCAACGCGAATCCGCACCCACCACCTGCAGAAAATGAAGGCCGAAGGCCACAAATGGGCCATGCTCACGGCCTACGACTATTCGACCGCCCGGATTTTCGACGACGCCGGCATCCCGGTGCTGCTGGTCGGTGACTCGGCCGCCAACGTCGTGTACGGCTACGACACCACGGTGCCTGTCTCGATCGACGAACTCATCCCGCT
>NZ_JAOPWB010000087.1 GCF_025965855.1 Mycobacterium sp.
TGGTGAAGGCTGCCGACGACCAGCAGTGGGCGCCACCGAGTGTTGGCCAACGCGATGCGCAGCAATACCTGGTCGAGCTCGCTGAGCTCGCCGACAAATGCCGAACCTGGCGGTGAAGGCAGTGGGCCGAAAACCGATCTGCACATCGCGTCAACCTCGCTGCCCCCGGCACGGTGGACGGCTCGGTACCACGGGGCGTTCCAACGCACCTGTTCAGTGACCACGTCGGTGACCGTGACGGCGTCGTCGAAGGTATCCAGATCACCGATGGCGGCCGGCGTGACAAGGCGAAATATCCCCGAAGCCTCTGCGTGGCCGAGCGCCCAGACTATCCCGCGCAGGGGCCTCATCCGGCCCGCCAGCGTCAGCAGCAAAGCTGTGCAGTCCAAGCCTGTAGGTCCAACCAGGACCGTGACACCACCGGCGGCGATGTCGAGGTCGAGCGGCCCAAAGATAGTGCCCCAACGGCCCGTCATCGCAATATCGCGTGCCACTACTGCCGGTGCAACCGGCCCGGCCGCTTCGGTTCCGGCAACCGACATGCCCGTGTCCCTTCTGTCCGCGGGTCGGCCCACCCTGGCTCCCGATCAGGCCTCATCACATTGCGCAACCCCGCACTGGAGGCAGTCGTTCGCGGCGCCGCGAGGGCAGCCACCCCCCGCGCAGCAGTTGCAATTGCCGGGAGAAACGTCATGGTGACGAAACCGGCAGCTCCGCCTTGCCTCGCCCTTCCGGCACGCAATTGCGAAATGAGCGGCGCGACCGGCGGCGGCGAGCGCATCGAATTAGCCGACGATGTCAGCGCCGCTGAGTTCGGCGACGATCCGCAGGGACGCGCACGCGTTTTCTCGTCGTAGACGGTGGCCACGTCGGCTTAGGCGGCGACATTGGAGGCAAGATCTGTCATCTCGCGCCCGCCGGTGTTTTGGCGAACTCGTTGACGATGGTCTCGCAGAACGCAGGCAGGTCCTCGGGCCAGCGACTCGAGGTCAGGTTGCCGTCGATGACCACTTCCTGGTCGACGACGTTGGCTCCGGCGTTGCGCAGGTCGGTACGCACGCTCGGCCACGACGTCAATGTGCGACCACGGGCGACGCCTGCGGTGATGAGTGTCCATGGGCCGTGGCAGATGACGCCGACCGGCTTGCCCGAATTGACGAAGTCGCGAACGAACGTGACCGCAGCGGTGTCGATCCGAAGCTTGTCGGGATTCACGGTGCCACCCGGAAGCAGCAGCGCGTCGTAGTCGTCCACGGATGCCTCACTGACCATCCGGTCCACGCCGAAGGTGCCTGCCGCTTCGAGGTCGTGGTTCATGGCCTGGATTTCGCCGCTCTTCAGCGACAGCAGAACGGTGTGAGCGCCTTCCTGCCGCACCGCGTCGCGGGGCTGCTCCAGCTCGATACGCTCCACGCCGTCGGCAGCGAGGATCGCAACGTTCTTGTCTTGCAATGTGTTCGCCATCTTAGAGGTCCTTCCTATCGGGGGCTGCGCCACAGGCTTCGGGTGATCGGTGGACCGACAGTTAACGGTTCCCGAGCAATGGCCATGCTCGGACTGCCGCCCTGCGCCGCCTAACCAAACCAAACGCCAGCATCCACAGAGCACCGCCAACGCCGTCAGCCAGCCGTAGACGTATCGATCGAAACCGCATCAAAGCCGTGGGTCTTCCGGATCTGCGGCTAATGGCCCAAACCCAAAAACGAATCCGGCGGCATCATTAGGAACGAACCTGCCGTAACCTCAGCCGTAATGCGCTCCCGAAGAATGAGTTTGGCAATCCTTCGCGGCCGTTACGAGCGCATGGCGGGCCGAAATTCTCCGTCCCGATTCGTCCTGTCAGCACGAGCGTGGCGTCAGGTACGAGCTGCGAAACCACCGATTGGCAAGGCTGGTGCGCATGCGCCGCGCACTCTGGCTGCAGTCAACCACCGTCGATGTGATGTCGCCTCTACCGATCGAGGCCGCGGCTGCCGTCAGAAAATCTCCTCTTGCACTCCGCTGGGTCCGTCGTACTCGCGATCGGGCAGCTTTTGAAGCGCGTCCATCACCTCACCACTTGCGCCGTTGTCTTTTGCATGGGCAATCAGCTCATCCTTGCGCGCCGGGTAATCCGTGCCGGCGAGCGACTTTTGAACATCTATCGGGCTGGGCATTGTGGTCACTCCGTTCATGCGTGGTCAGTCCCGAAATACCCGGCCCCGCAACCGCCAAACCCCTTCAGATACCGGCTCATCCCGAGATTTCTATTGGTCTGGTGGTAGGCCACTCGGGGCTAATAGGCTGCGGATGCGACTCGTTGACAAGACCCGCTGCTCGCGGCGGGCGTTCGGCCTGGGATGTCGAATTCAGTCCGCCTGCTTGCCGCCGTCACCGTGGCGGCGCCCCAACATGCAAGGTGGGCCTGATCCCACACGACCGTACCGACGACAAACCCCGCGGATTCTGTCGCCAGGGCGCTGTCATAGACCTGGCATCCTGCTTGGCTGAATGCGACAACTCCCGGCGCATCCGTTTGGAGCGGCCCACATTTGAGCGGCACACCAGGAGCTGGAACTGAACTATGTGAGAGATGCTGGACGGCTCCCCGTCGTCACCACGAGACGGGAAGTTCGACTAGCCCACCGGCGAGCACGTCGCGACGCGTGGGCAGTGTCGCGGGATCGACCGCCAGGCGCATGGACGGGAATCGTGGAATCAATTGCGCGAAGACCATTTTCAGCTCGATGCGCGCCAACGGGGCTCCGATGCAATAGCGGACGCCGTGTCCGAAGGTGAGGTGCGCGCTTTCCTTGCGCGCGACGTCAACGCGCTGCGGGTCGGCGAATACCGCGGGGTCGTGGTTGGCCGCTCCGATGTCCAGCAGTACCAGGTCTCCGGTGTGGATGGCGACACCGTCGATGTCGAAGTCTGCGCGCGCGTAGCGAGGAATGCCGCCCACTCCGCCGCCGGTCGCCGTCGCTCGCAGGAGCTCCTCGACGGCGTGGGGGATCAGCGCGGGGTTATCGACAAGTGCCCGCCACTGATCGCGATTCGTCAGCAACAGCATTGCCCCGAGCCCGATCTGGACCACCGTGGTCTCGTGCCCGGCGAACAGCAAGAACATCGACATGGTGGCGGCCTCCTCGTCGGAGATGCCATCGGTCGCGCACAGCCGAGACATCACGTCGTCACGGGGATGCGTGCGCTTGCGCTCGACCAACGTGCTGCCGTAACGGAATAGCTCGGCCAGCCCGCGCTCGGAGCGGGCGTGATCGCGCACGTTGCCGGCGTCCTCCGCCCACGTGCGGAACTGGTCACGGTCGGTATAGGGCACTCCGAGTAGTTCGCAGATCACCAGGATGGGCAGCGGCTGCGCCAACCGCGCGTGCAGATCCGCCGGCGGCCCCTGCTCCGCCAGTTCGTCCAACAGGTCGGTGGTGAGCGCTTCCACCCTGGGTTCCAGCGACCGTAGGTGCCTGGGTGAGAAATGGGGCTGCAGCAGTGCCCGCATCCGCGCGTGGTCGGCCGCCTCGGTGTCGAAGTTGCCCAGCGGGCCACCGAACAATGCGGATTCTCCTGTACGCGCCGCCGTTTCGGGTTCGGGATGTGAGCGACCGAGGCGATCATCGTCGAGCAGCCGTCGCACCTGGGCATAGTCGCTGACCAGCCAGGCCTGGTCGCCGACCGGGGTGCGCACCCGGTGAACGGGCGGTCGGGTGGATGTCATCGCATGTCGCCGCCAAGTAGAAGAAGCTTTATACAAGGTTACTTATACACTCAGCTCTACACAAGAGGAGGTTGCGTGACGACTGTCCGATCCGAGCCGACCCGGCGGATGCCGCGGGCCCAACGGCGCGAACAGATCCTCGAGGCCGCCACGCGCGCCTTCGCCCGGGGGGGGTTCGCGAACACGGGGCTCGATGCCATCGCCGCGGAAGCCGGTGTCACCCCGGTGATCCTGTACCGGCACTTCGCTTCGAAGGCTGACCTGTATCGGGCAGTCATCGCAAGTGGTCACACGCGGCTCCGCGAAGCCGCCGGCGGGGACAACTTCGACGACACCAGTCTCCCCGCGCTGATCCGCTCCGCCGCTGCGGATCCGGACGCCTTCCGGCTGCTCCACCGTCATGCCGCACGCGAAGCGGAGTTCCGCGACATGATCGACACCCTCATCGAGGGTTCGGCCGAGATCACCGGCCGCTACCTCGCGGACATCGCCGACGACCGATGGCGCAACTGGGCGGCGCGCCTGCTACCCACCATGACGATCGACGCCGTCATCGCCTGGCTCGACGCCGGCCAGCCCGACCCCGATCAGGCCGCCACTCGAATCCGGAGCATTGTCGACGCCGTGATCCAGGCGGCCTCGGGCTGAGTGCGCGGCGGTCGCCAGCTACTAGACTGACGAGCCGTGGCCGAACCTGCTGACCCCGACGTGGTATCACCCCGTCCCGTATTGGTGGTCGACTTCGGCGCGCAGTATGCGCAGTTGATCGCCCGCCGGGTCCGGGAGGCGCGGGTCTTTTCCGAGGTCATCCCGCATACCGCCTCGGTCGAGGAGATCAAGGCCCGCAATCCGGTGGCGGTCGTGCTCTCTGGAGGGCCGGCCAGTGTCTACGCCGAAGGCGCTCCGCAGCTCGATCCGGCGCTGTTCGACCTGGGGCTGCCAGTGTTCGGCATCTGCTACGGGTTTCAGGCCATGGCGCAGGCCCTCGGCGGCACGGTAGCCCACACCGGCACCAGCGAGTACGGCCGCACCGACCTGAAAGTCGTTGGTGGTGAACTGCATTCGGGCCTGCCCGATCTCCAGCCGGTCTGGATGAGTCACGGCGACGCGGTCACCGCGGCGCCGGACGGGTTCGACGTGGTCGCCAGCAGCGCGGGCGCCGCGGTGGCCGCCTTCGAGAACCGGGACCGGCGCCTGGCCGGGGTGCAGTACCACCCGGAGGTGATGCACACCCCGCACGGGCAGCAGGTGCTCAGCCGGTTCCTGCACGACTTCGCCGGGCTCGGCGCGGAGTGGACGGCGGCCAACATCGCCGAGGCGCTCGTCGAGCAGGTGCGTGCCCAGATCGGCGACGGCCACGCGATCTGCGGGCTGTCCGGCGGGGTGGATTCGGCGGTGGCCGCCGCGCTGGTGCAGCGCGCCATCGGCGAGAAGTTGACCTGTGTCTTCGTCGACCATGGATTATTGCGAGCCGGCGAGCGCGATCAGGTGCAGCGCGATTTCGTGGCCGCCACCGGCGCCAATCTGGTCACCATCGATGCGGCGGACACCTTCGTGCAGGCGCTGTCGGGTGTGACCAACCCCGAAGGCAAGCGCAAGATCATCGGGCGGCAGTTCATCCGGGCGTTCGAGGGTGCGGTGCGGGATGTGGTTAAGGGGGATGGCTCTGACGTTGAATTCCTGGTTCAGGGCACGCTGTATCCGGACGTGGTGGAGTCCGGCGGGGGCAGCGGCACCGCGAACATCAAGAGCCACCACAACGTCGGCGGCCTGCCGGACGACCTGAAGTTCAAGCTCGTCGAGCCGCTGCGGCTGCTGTTCAAAGACGAGGTGCGCGCGGTCGGGCGGGAGCTGGGTCTGCCGGAGGAAATCGTTGCGCGCCAGCCATTTCCGGGACCGGGGCTGGGCATCCGTATCGTCGGCGAGGTCACTGCGCAGCGGCTGGACACGCTGCGGCGCGCCGACTCTATCGCGCGCGAGGAGCTCACCGCCGCCGGCCTGGACAGCCAGATCTGGCAGTGCCCTGTGGTGCTGCTGGGCGACGTTCGCTCGGTCGGCGTGCAGGGCGACAACCGGACCTACGGGCACCCGATCGTGCTGCGGCCGGTATCCAGCGAGGACGCCATGACCGCCGACTGGACCCGGGTGCCCTACGAGGTGCTGGAGCGCATCTCGACCCGGATCACCAACGAGGTGGCCGAGGTCAACCGCGTGGTGCTGGACATCACCAGCAAGCCGCCCGGCACCATCGAGTGGGAGTAACTCGGCCGACGATCGCCGCGAAGGTGCACTGTCGACGCCTCTTCTCGGAAATGTGTTGCCAGTTGCACTTTCGCGGTGTGTTACTCCACGAATTCGCGCTTGCCGTAGGCGATAGTGGCCGTGTCCCAGCTTCCGCCTGCTTCGCCGACGAGTCGGCGGGCAAGGTCGAGATCGTCGTCTCCGGCGACCAGGATCAGGGTGTGGTCGGTCGTGGTGACAGATCCACCCCGCAATCGGTTGCGGGCGGTCGGATCGGCCACCAGCGCGTCGCCGAAGCGAGCGATGTCGACATCGGGCACGGCAATGATGATCGCGTCCTGCTGCGGCGCATTCTGCGGCAGGTAGTCGAAGGTCAGCACCGCTTCTTGGGTGAACTGGCGGCGCAGCGCCTCGGCGGCGGTGCGCGACGAACCGTCGGCCCCGTACAGATGAAATTCACGCGAGCGCTCATGGGTGCTCTGCTGCAGCGCATTCGACCAGTACACCCCGTCGAGCGGGGTCGATCCCATCACCGCCGCGCCGTTCAGCGCGAGCGTCACGTCGGCCTGCATCTCGAACAGGGGATCGGTGTCGTCGGTGGCGAACAGCTCCGCCTGTTGACAGGGAGCGGCTGCACTTGGCGCTGGAAAAGTGGTGCAAAAAAGCACCATCAGCCCCACCAGCACCGAACGCATAAAGCAGCCTCTCACGTCGCTTGACGGTTGTCGGAGGGTGGGTGTTTACTCCAAATATATCGAACATGCGTTCGATGCAGCGTTTAGTGGGAGGCAGTCATGACCGCGGCTTTCGCCTCCGAAAACCGCGCTGAGCAGCTGGAATCGCTGCGCCGGCGGATGGCGGAGCTGTCCGGGCGGGCCGTCGCCCCCGCCGATGACCCGCTGCCGGATTCGGAATCCCGGCTGGCGCTCCCGCGCTGGCTTGCGGAGTCACTGCCGGTGCCGTTGCCGCGGGGAACGGTGGCGGTGCTGTCGGGGGCCCGGTCACTGCTGCTGAGCATGGTGGCCGCGGTGACGGCGGCCGGGGGCAACGTCGCCATCGTCGGGCAGCCGGACATCGGGCTGCTGGCCGCCGTGGAGATGGGGGCGGATCTGAGCCGGCTCGCGGTGATACCGGATCCCGGAACCGATCCGGTCGAGGTGGCCGCGGTGCTCATCGACGGCATGGATCTGGTGGTGCTCGGCCTGGGCGGGCGTCAGGTGCCGCAGACCCTGGCGCGGGCGGTGGTGGCGCGGGCCCGCAACAAGGGGTGCACCCTGCTGGTCACCGACGGCGACTGGCAAGGGGCGCCGACGCGGCTTGCCGCCCGGGTCTGCGGCTATGAGATCACGGCGGATAGCCGGCCGGGCTTTGGGCGGATCAGCAGGGTGCGGCTGCAGGTCAGCGGGGTGTGCGCGGGCAGACGGGTGATCGGCCGGGCGCGAGCCGGGTGAGTTCGGGTGTCTGGTTCCCGGGTTTTGGCGATCTGGTGCATGGACTGGCCCGCGGTCGCGGCGTCGGCGGCGGCGGACCTGCCCGCGACGGCCCCGATCGCGGTCACGTTGGCCAATCGGGTGATTGCCTGCTCGTCGGCGGCCCGTGCGGCGGGAGTGCGGCGGGGGCTGCGGCGACGTGAGGCGGCGGCGCGTTGCCCGCAACTGCACGTCGCGCCGGCCGACGCCGACCGCGACGCCCGCTTCTTCGAGGGGGTGGTCGCCGCGGTGGACGACCTGGTGCCCCGCGCCGAGGTGCTGCGGCCCGGGCTCCTGGTGTTACCGGTGCGCGGGGCGGCCCGCTACTTCGGTTCCGAGGAGCAGGCCGCCGAGCGGCTGATCGACGCGGTGGCCTCGGCCGGCGCCGAGTGTCAGGTCGGGATCGCCGACCAGTTGTCCACCGCGGTCTTCGCCGCGCGTGCGGGCCGGATCGTGGAGCCGGGGGACGACGCGAGGTTTCTGTCGGTGCTGTCGATCCGGCAGCTCGCCACCGAGCCGAGCCTGTCCGGTCCCGGGCGCGAAGAGCTGACTGATCTGTTGTGGCGGATGGGAATTCGGACCATCGGGCAGTTCGCCGCGCTGTCCCGGACCGACGTGGCCTCCCGGTTCGGCGCCGACGGGATGACCGCGCACCGGTTCGCCCGCGGCGAACCCGAGCGTGGACCGTCCGGGCGTGAGCCGCCGCCGGAACTCGAGGCCGTGCTGGACTGCGATCCGCCGATCGACCGGGTCGATGCCGCGGCGTTCGCCGGGCGCTCGCTGGCCGGCACGCTGCACCAGGCGCTGATGGCTGCCGGGGTGGGCTGCACCCGGCTGGCCATTCACGCCGTCACCGCCAACGGCGAAGAGCTGACCCGGGTGTGGCGGTGCGCCGAGCCGTTGACCGAGGACGCCACCGCCGACCGGGTGCGCTGGCAACTGGACGGGTGGCTGAGCAACCGGACCGCCCGCGACCCCCGCCCGACGGCCGCGGTGACGCTGTTGCGGCTGCGGGCGGTGGAGGTGGTGTCCGCCGAGGCGCTGCAGCTGCCGCTATGGGGGGGTCTCGGCGAGGAGGACAGGCTGCGGGCCCGCCGGGCGCTGGTGCGGGTGCAGGGCCTGCTCGGCCCGGAGGCGGTGCGGGTGCCGGTGCTGTCCGGCGGTCGCGGGCCGGCCGAACGCATCACGTTGACCCCGCTGGGCGACGAACCGGTGCCGCGGGCCGACCCCGGTCCGCCGTGGCCGGGCCAACTGCCGGAGCCGTCGCCGGCCGTGTTGCTGGACGACCCGGTGGATCTGCTTGACGCCCAGGGGAATCCGATACGGGTCACAGTCCGGGGGATGTTCTCGGCCGACCCCGCCCGGCTGACGGTGCGCGGCCGGGACGAGCGGCTGTGCTGGTGGGCCGGGCCTTGGCCGGTCGACGAGCGGTGGTGGGATCCCGACGCGACGGGCCGCGCTGCCCGCACCCAGGTCCTGCTGGAGGACGAGCGGGCGTTTCTGCTGTGCTACCGCCAGCGGCGCTGGTACCTCGAGGGAAGCTACGAGTAACGGTGCTTATCCGGTGGGCCGCAACGCCTCTGGCGTCAGGTCCTTCAGCGAGGCGTACGCGTCGACCGCCATGATCAGATCCGCTTCAGCCAGCAGGGAGCGCAGCACGTGCACGATGTCCTCGACGCCACCGAGCGCCAGGCCGTAGGCGTAGGGGCGGCCGATCCCCACCGCCCTCGCTCCCATCGCCAGGGCCTTGATGATGTCGGCGCCGCTGCGAATGCCCGAGTCGAACAGCACCGGCATCCCGTCCGCTGCCTCGAGCACCCCCGGCAGGCAATCCAGGCACGGCAGCCCGCCGTTTGCCTGGCGGCCGCCGTGGTTGGAGCAGTATGCCGTCGGCCCCAATCTCTTTGGTGCGGCGGACATCGTCGGGATGACAGATGGACTGGCCGAGCTAGCTCGCGGCGGCCGCAAGCTGCCCGAGCTTCCGTAGGGACGAGCCGATTACTTCGCGCTGCATTTCTAGACGCGCCGCCTCGGACTCCGGGATGTCAACGTGCACAGAAATGTTTGTGCCGCCGCCGTCGGCCGGCTCGAGATGCCATTGAAAAACCAGATCCGACACCATGCAGGATATTGTGACGCGCTTATCTTGTGGGTGGGCATCCAAAGCCTGGGGCATCGGGAAGTCGGGGTAGCCCTCGACGAACATGGTGTAGTCGCCGTCGCCGCCGGGGACGGTCGACGCGATCCCGGTCCACCACTCGGGAAACCGCACCGGGTCATAAAGCATCATCCAGACGTCTTCTGGCGCGGCGGAGGTCTGCGTCGAATCGTCAAAGCTTGGCATGCGTGCTCCTCGTGTTGAGTTGGGCGAGATCGGCAAGCACGGCCTCGAGCTCTTCGGTCGGGGAGACTTGACCGATCACCGGCCGGCCTAAGTCGGCGAGCGCGGAAGTTGATCCGGTCGCGTCGGCGGTGACGATGCGGCGGCGCCAGCCCGCGGCGGCGCGTTGTAGGTAGCGTTCAGCCTCGACGCGGTTCCCTTGCGCTGCCGCGATCAGCCCACGTACCGACGCCATGCGCGCGACGAGTGTGTCAGGCCAGTCGGCGGGCCCGACCGGTTCCAGCGCGGTCGCGGTAAGTTCCTGTTGGGCATCGGTCAGCCGTACCAAACGGGTCAGCGCCTCCGCGCGCTGTAGACGCGCCAACGGGCGCCCAATCGAGGTGGTTTCGGCGCTCAGGGCCCGCCCGAGGCACTCGGCGGCGTCCTCGTAGTGTCTGGCGCGCAGCAGGATACGGCCCGTTTCGGCGTCAGCGGTGGCGGCGAGTTCCGTGCCGCCGATCCGCTCCGCCAATCGCTGGGTTGAGCTGGCAACGCGCATTGCCTCCGGATGGCGACCAAGCCGGGACATCAGCCAGGCGCGGGAGAGTTGCACATCGGCCTCGATCGCTAGCGGCAGCGCTCCGGCGCTGGGCATGGTGCCGATTTCATCGAGCAGTTCGAGAGCCTCCGCATAGGCGCCAGTTGATGCTAAACCCGCCGCGGCGTTCAGTAGCGATCCGTACATCAAGTCAAGACGTCCGACCGACCTGGCGATTGCGGCAGCCGCTCGCCCTGCATCGCCGACCTCGTCAAAGCGACCATGCCGTATGTGGGCGAGCGTGCGGGCGATGTGGCGGCGGATGTCGCGGATCGGGTCGGTGGGAAGCCGCCCGCATTGTGTGTCGATGCTGTCAAGGATTTCCTCGCATGCCGCGGGGTCGCCGGCCATCGCCTCGCACAACGCGAGAAACGCTTGCGCCTGAAGCCGCAACCGCAACGCCGAGACCCCCGCGGTATCAATCATTTCCAGTGCCGTGATGACCGCCTGCCTGGCCACCAACGGCCGGCAGAGTGGGCCGGTATTCCACTCGGCCCAGCGGATGTAGGTGGTCACCACACCGAGCCGGTCGCCTGCGGCGTCAAGCGCAGTCACCGCGCGGTCGAACCGCCCTTGTGCTTGGTCGGCCATCCCGCGGTGCGCCGCCACACCCGCAAGTTCCAGCACAATCTCGACATTGCTGGGCTGTAAAGCGGCGGCTTCACCCAGCAATTCATCGGCGCGGCTGAGCGCCCCGAGCGACATCGCGTGGTTTGCCGCTCGCACCAGAAGCCCCGCCCCGCCGTCGCGGTCGCCAGCTGCCAGCAGATGCCGAGCGGCCTCGCCGGCCAATTCCGGCTCGCCGTTCTCGTCGATATCGTGAGCCGCGGCGGCGTGCAGCCGCATCCGTTGCAACTCAGGCAGATCGGCGTAGTAGGCGTCGCGCACCAACGCGTGCCGAAAATCGATTGCGGCGTCAACGATCTGCAACAGTCCCGCATCGCCCGCCGCTTCGAATGCCGCATCGAATTCGCCGTCGTCGGGTGACCCTGCCCGACGGCGGGCGTCTTCAACGCTCAAGGGCCGCCCGGCCACCGCCATCACTTCGCACAGCGCACGCGCGCGCGCCGACAGATGTCTTCGAGAGGCCCGCACGGTAGAGCGCAGCCCTTCGGCTATGTCCGCATCACCTCGCGCGATCGCGCGCGACGCCTCGACCGCCAGCAGCGCATTGCCGTCCGCCGACGCGACCACGGTGCCGATCGCGTCGTCATCGATCACTCCAGCATTTCGGGCTATCTCGGCAATCTCTTGCTGTCTCAAAGGTTCCAGCGCGACATCGGCAACCAGCGCAGCGCAGTGACGCGCCTGTTCCTCGGCGTCGGCCAGCGCGGCCGGCACGGGACGGGGGCGCCGCGTCCACACCAGCAGCACCGGCAGGGTCTGCACGCGCCGACACGCACGCGCCAGTACCATGGCGCTGGCCTCGTCGCAGCCGTGCATGTCCTCCAGGACCGCCAGCAGCGGCGCCTGTGCTGCCGCGTACGCGAGCAGATCCAAGAGTCCCTCCATGAGCCTGGCCTGCTCGAAATCGGGTGGGCCGGGAGCGGTCGGCTGAATCATTGTTGGCAGCAGCGGAGCCAGCGCCGTCGTGAACGGCTCCCCGAGCGGAACGCCACCGAGGCTGCGCAGCAGCCCGGCCGCCAGCTCGGCCCATGGCCAATAC
Source organism: Mycobacterium sp. (assembly GCF_025965855.1). Taxonomy (GTDB): domain Bacteria; phylum Actinomycetota; class Actinomycetes; order Mycobacteriales; family Mycobacteriaceae; genus Mycobacterium. Next base: position 12,004 of record NZ_JAOPWB010000087.1, read on the forward strand.
GGCGGGCAACCGATCGTGGGAGCGGCGCCCAGTGCGGTCAGGCCCCCGGTGTTGGCCGCCAATTCGGTGAGCTCCGCGACCAATCGGGTCTTTCCGAGGCCCGGCTCGCCGCACACGACCGCCACTCCGCCTTCACCGCGACGCGCTGAGCGCCAGGCTCGTCCCAGCGAGTGGAGCTCCGCGTCTCTGCCAACCAGAGGAGTCAACGCCAGCCGGCGTAACACCCTGGGCGCCTGAATCTTTCGGCGCTGATCCTGTTGGCGGCCGCGTATTTTCTCGGCCAGCTGCCAGGTTTCGTCCGCAGGGGCAATCTTCAATTCGTTGCGGAGCCGGTCGACGATCCGTGTGTAGACCGCCAGGGCCAGGGAGCAGTCTCCGGCCTCGTCGTAACGGCGCATCAACAGGCGAGCACACGTTTCAGACTGTGGATTCAATTCCGCGGCGAGCCGAGCCCGCTCGATGGCCAGGGCCGGATCGCCGTTGGTGGCGGCCTTGTCCGACTGGTCCCTCAGCAGCGCGATCACCTTATCGCGATGGGACTCGCGCGCGAGAACCGCCCACTCATCGTCGAGGCCGGCCAGCAGCTCGCCCGCTGATATGGCCAGTGCCTCCTCGAGGCGGTCCTCGGCGACGAGCTCGTCGAATCGGGTGACATCGACGGAGACGTTGCGCAACCCGATGCGGTTACGTGAGGTGTCCAGCACCTCGTCGGCGTGATCGCTAAAAGCGCGCCGTAGCGCCCACAGCGCCGTGCGCACGCTGCTACGGGCGGACGAATCGTGGACATCCGGCCACAGCGCCGAGGCGATTTCGGAGCGGCTCCGCAACCCAGGATGGATGGCTAGCCATCCCAGCAGGGCGACTGCGCGGATGCTGTCCGGCAGGCCCACCGCAACACCGTCGTAATCGATGCGGATTTCGCCCAGGACGCGAACCGAGACCGACAGGCCGGATTGGTCGGTGGCCATCGCGACTCCCAGTGACCTTTTGCGCTGGCCAATCCTAACAGCTGGGCACGAGTTTGCTCGCTGGGAAGTGGAAGTGGTGCCGGCCGGTCGATTGACGCTGGATTGACGGTCGGTTTCAGACCCTGGGCTCGACAGATCAACGATTCCACAGGAGAAACCGTCGTGTCCCAGGTAATACGACCGCCCGCTGTCTACTCGCCGGCGAGCAACGCACCAGTCCTCATTACCGAGAAGCAGGTTGCACTAGGCACCGCAGCGGCCGTATCGGTCGATTCGCGTCGCCGCCGGTGGCTGACCACCGCGCTGCTGACCAGTATCGGCCGCGTACTGACTCAGCCGGCCGAGCCCCGACCGTACCCGAGGCGCCGCGAGGCTGCGTGTTTCGAGGCGGCGCGGATGTCTCGCGAAATGGATCGGCTGTGATCCGGGTGGCGTCGCCGGCGCCTCGCCGAAACGAGACAACCGATCTGTGTAACCACGCGGTGGTGCTGGGCGCCAGCATGGGCGGGCTGCTCGCCGCCAGGGTGCTCGCCGACTTCTACCAGAGCGTGACGGTGGTGGAACGCGACATACTGCCGTCAGCCCCGCTGAACCGGCGCGGCGTCCCGCAAGGCAGGCAGATCCATGCAATCCAGGCACGAGGCACCGAGATCCTCGAGGAGCTATTTCCCAACTTCCTCGATGAACTCCGCTCCGCCGGTGTGGTCAGCTGGGAGGACGGCGACTTTTCAAAGCTGTGGATTTCGGTTGGAGGACATCAGATTATTAGGTCCGGCAGCTCGCCGAGCGCGCTGTCAATGTCGATCTCGTTTGTCAGCCGGCCGTTGCTCGAATGGAATGTTCGCCGCCGGGTCCGAGCCCTGTCGAACGTCACGTTCCTCGAGGATCATGACGTGGTCGGCCTGACCGCGACGCCGACCGGTGACCGTGTCACCGGGGCCCGGATAGTCGACCGCTCAACGACCCGCCCGACCACCCTGACCGCCGACCTCGTCGTCGACGCCACCGGACGCAGTTCTCGGACACCGAACTTCCTGGACGAGCTTGGCTACGGCCGTCCCCGCCAGGACGAGTTGACCGTGCAGCTCACCTACGCCTGCCAGCTACTGCGCATCGCACCCGACGCGGTCAACGAACACATGATCGCCCTGTTCCCGACCCCGGGCCGGCCCAAAATGTTTGGGTTAATCGAATATGAAAACGGCACCTGGATGTTCGGGGTCGGTGGGCTGGCCGGACTCGAGCCGCCAGCCCTTCCCGCCGAAATGATCAAGTTCGCAGCGGATTTCGCGCCCGCACACGCGCTGCAAGCCATTGAAGCAGCGCAGCCGCTGGGCGAGGTGGCGCACCATCGCGTCCCGTCCAACCGGTGGCGGCGCTACGACAGGATGCGCCGGATACCCGACGGTCTGCTGGTGTTCGGCGACGCGATTTGCAGCTTCAACCCCATTTACGGGCAAGGCATGACGGTTGCCGCCATCGGAGCAACCGTGCTGCGCGACTGTCTGCGCCGCGGAGAGCGCGATCTGCCGCGACGCTTTTTCCGCGCGAGCGCGAAGAAAATCCGGGTCGCCTGGCAGACCGCCGTCGGGTCCGACTTGGCGCTTCCGGAAGTGGCCGGACCGCGCCCGCCGTCGATGCGGATCACCAACGCCTACTTGGAATGGGTGATGACCGCCGCCGAAACCGACCCCACCGTCGCCGCGCAATTCCTGCGAGTTATCGGAATGATCGATCCACCGGTTCGACTGTTGCGCCCGACCGTACTGCTGCGCATCGCGCGGGCCCATTGGTCTCGGCGAACCGATTCGCGGCACGTCGCTCCAGGAGGCACCGGGTCAGCGGACCGTGCGGGGTGCGATCGCGCTCCAACCGGTGAGTCGGCGCCAGACGATCTGCTTGCGTGGTGACCGGGTGACGTGCAACCACGCGGACGGCTAACCGAGCCGGCGCGCGAACGGCGCGACCCGCTCGATGAACCGGTCGAAGAACACCGCGGGGTCTACCCCAATGCCGATCAGGGCGTTGGCTTTTCGGTCGCCCGACCAATCCGGGGCCGTCACGCCCCGGGTCGGGACGTCCGCTAATTCGATGTCCACGGTGGCCGCCCTGGTCGACACGAGCCGCGGGTCCAGTGCCACCGCGGCGGCCAGCGGATCGTGCATGTACGCGACGTAGCCGTGTCCGCGGTCCTCGTGGGATTCGAAATAGAACCGCATCGCGTCCTCGATCACCCGGATCAACGGGGACGGCCCGGCCTCAGCCGCCAGCCGTGCCAGGATGTCCGGCGTCATGGCAACGCGCCGGGTGAGGTCCAAGCCGCAGACGATCGGAAGTTGTTGCTGCCCAGCCCAGCCGGCGAAGACCTCGCTGGCCGCCTCGGGATCCACCCGGATGTTCCATTCGGCCATCGGATTGGCGCCCTCCCCGAACGCGCCGCCCATGATCAACAGCCGCCGCAGCAGCCTCGGCAGCGCGGGTTCGGCGCGCAGCGCCAGCGCCAGGTTGGTCAGCGGGCCGGTGACCAGGCCGATCAAGTCGCCGGGATGGGCGCGCGCCGCGGCCACCCACGCCGCGGTGGCGTCGTGGTCGGTGAGCCGCCGGTGGGTGCGGGGGAGCTTGGCATAGCCCAATCCCGTGGGGCCGTGGAACTTTGAGTGATGGGGCCACCGGCCGCACAGCGGCTCGTCGGCGCCCTTGGACACGGGTATGGTTGGGGCCCGGCACAATTCGAGCAAACCCAGATTGTTTGCGCAGACCTGGTCCACGTGAATGTTGCCGCCGGTCGAGGCGATGCCCACCACGTCGGCGTCGGTGCTGGCCAGCAGGTAGATCAATGCCATCGCGTCGTCGATGCCGGTGTCGACATCGACGAAAACGGCGTTCACCGCCGCAACGATACGCCCGCGGTTAAGGCCAAACCGACGCGAAGGTGATCACCAGGACGTCGCGCTGCGCCGGCCCGGAGCCGTCGATCGGCCGGATCGGTGAGACGGCGTGCAACGTGCGACGGTCGTCGCCCAGCAGCAACGTCCCGGGCTCGGCCAGCGTCGTCGCCAGCAACTGCCGACCGGCCACGTCGCACACCGTGCTCTCGCCGCCGATGGCGTTGCGTCGCCCGATCAGCAGCGAGGTGACCAGGGTGACGCCGTCGCGGTGCAGGCCTTCGGGCGTGGGGCTGCCGTCGTCGTCCGCAGCGCACCGGATGCGGAACGGGTGCACTTTGACGTTCCAGTCGACCACGTCGTCCAGGGCGGCGGCGACCCGTGCCAACAGTCTGATCACCTTGTGCAGCAAGGGGTCCGCGGCGAACGCGTCGGTCAGCGGCTCGAAGTTGCGATCCTTGCCGACGTAGAGGGGGTTGGAGTCCTGCGGCTGCACGAACGCGCGCCTCGGCATCGGCGCCAGCGCCCCGTCGCGAAACGAGTATTGGCCGTAGCGGCGCAGCCGCTGCACGCCCAGCTCCGTCGCGTAGGGGTCCGGCGCCAGATGTTGCCAGTGACGGGCGAACCGGGTCCATTCTTCGCGGCCCACCTCCAGGCTTCGCGTCACGTCGAACGAGGGCAGCACGGCGACGCCCGTCGTGGCGACCAGCCGCCCCGCGGCGGCGACCGGGTCGGCGTGAGTCCACTTTTCGGAAAGGACCATCGCGCCGGAATACCGCAATCCGGTGGGGCTAAACCCCCGGCGTTTACCAGTGCACTCCGGGCACCAATCGCACCAGCCGCTTGACCGGTCGGGGGGTGCGGATGCCGCGGGTGACAGCGCGGACCGGGCGCTTCGGCCGGCGTTTGGACGGCGCCGTGGTTTCGGTGGGCAGCCCGCGCGCCGCGGCGGAATCGGGGTAGCCCAGGTAGAGCTGGTGCAGGATTCGTCGCGACGTCCTCGGCGCGAAGAAGTTGCCCACCTCGGCGAGCGTGCCCAGCGGGGTGTCGATGCGGGCCGGCTTGTCGACGAGTCCGCGCACCACCATCGCCGCCGCGCGCTCCGGGCTGATCGCCGGCACCGGGTTGAGCCGGTGCGACGGCGCGATCATGGGCGTGCGAACCAGCGGCATGTGGATGTTGGTGAAGGTGATGTGGTCGGAGAGCGTCTCCGACCCGACGACGTCGGCGAACGCGTCCAGCGCCGCCTTGGTGGGCAGGTATGAGCTGTATTTGGGGTTGCGGGCCTGCACGCCCGCGCTGGAGACGTTGACCACGTGGCCGAACCGGCGCTCGCGCCAGTGCGGCAGCAGCGCCAGCACCATCCGCACCGCGCCGAAGTAGTTGACCGCCATCACCCGCTCGTAGTCGTGCAGCCGGTCGGTGGAGTTGACCACCGAGCGGCGGATCGACCGGCCGGCATTGTTCACCAGGTAGTCGACGTGGTCGAAGCGGCCCAGGATGTCTTTGACGGTGTGCTCGACCGACGTGGAGTCGGTGACGTCGCAGGAGAACGCGTGCGCCTGCCCGCCGGTGGCGCGGATCTCGGCGACCAGCTGATCGAGCGCGTCGGCGTTACGGGCCAGCGCGAACACCGTCGCGCCGCGCTCGGCGACGGCGATCGCCGACGCGCGCCCGATGCCGCTGGACGCGCCGGTGATGATGACGTGCCGGCCCTCCAGGGGCCCCTCCGGGTGGTCGCGACGCGCGCGGTCGGGGTCGAGGTGTTCGGCCCAGTACCGCCACAGCTTGGGCGCGTAGCTCGCGAACTCGGGGACTTCGATACCGGTGCCCTGCAACGCGTTTCGCGTCTCGTCGCTGACGAACGTGGGCTTCAGGTCGACGAGGTCGAAAATCTCGGCGGGGATCCCCAGCTGGGTGGCCGCCATGTTGCGCAGCACCCTGGCGCGCCCGCGCACCTTGAGCACCGGCGCCGCCACCGAGCGGGGCAGCGACCCGCGCGCGGGGGGCAGCCCGGCCGCCTTGGCGACGCTGCGGTAAATGCCGCGCAGCCCAATGGTTTTCGGTGCGGTGAGGTGGAACGTCCGCCCGTCGCACCCGTCGGCGTGCATGAGCGCCACCAGCGCGTCGACGACGTAGTCGACCGGGACGATGTTGGTGCGCCCGGTGTCGGGCAGCAGGATCGGGGTGAACTTGGGCAATACGGCCAGCACCGACAATATTCCGAAGAAGTAGTATGGCCCGTCGATCTTGTCCATCTCCCCGGTGACCGAATCGCCGACCACCACCGCCGGGCGGTAGACGCGGAAGCGCAACCCGGGCGCCGACCGCACCAGCGACTCGGCCTCGAACTTCGTCTGGTGATAGGGACTCGGCAGCTGCTGGCCGACATCGAAGTCGTCCTCGGTGTACTCGCCGGGGAAGTCGCCCGCCACGGCGATCGACGACACGTGGTGCAGCGTGGCGTCCAGCCGCCGCGCCAGCTCGATGACCGCGCGGGTTCCGTCGACGTTGGCGGCGCGCTGCTCCGCGTCGCCGGCGGTGATGTCGTAGATCGCCGCGCAGTGCACGAGGTGATCGACATTGCCGAGCTCAGCGAGGGTCTCGTCGCTCAGGCCGAGCTCCGGCAGCTCCCCGACCAGCGGCTTCGCCCGTTCACCCCAGTCGGCGGCGAGGCGTTCGAACCGCCCCAGCGATCCGCGGCGAACCAGCACCCACACCTGGGCGTCGGGCCTTGTGTCCAGCAGACGAGACACGACGCGGCGACCAATAAACCCGGTACCGCCGGTAACGACATAGCGCATGCGGACATGGTAGCGGTCAGCCGTTGAAGTTGCGGATGCCGTCCCATTCCTCGAGCGTCCAGCCGGTCGCCGGGTTGCCGCTGATCACCACGCGGCCGGTGTTGGGCAGCGGGTGACTGGTCCGGAGGCTGTCCTTGGCGTTCTTCACGTTCATCAGCACCCAGTACTCGATGGCGTACAGGTGTGAGAACACCACGGGTTTGCTGTGGCCGCTGTCGTAGATCTTCTGGACCGCGGCGGTGAACCGGTCGTTGAACTCCTTGCCGCTGACCGACCCCGGGATGCTGTTGCCGACGTCGCCGGCGAGCCAGTCCGCGGGCGCCAGCAGGTAGGTCGAGGGATCCATCGAGACCGGCTTGCCCTCGAACCAGCCGGCGTTGATCTCCTGGATGCCCGGCAGGACCTCCACTTGCTTGTGCAATTCGGAGGCCAACGGCTCGGCGGTTTGCTGGGCTCGCGCCATGGTGGAGGCATAGACGGCGTCGTAGTTGTTGTGGGCGAGCTGGTGCGCGAGCTGTTCGGCCTGCCCCTTGCCCTCCGGGCTGAGGCCCGGCCCCGGCACCGAAGTGTCGATGATCCCGCTGGCGTTGGCCTCGGACTGAGCGTGCCGGACGAACGTCAGGGTAATGCTGCGCACCTGCGGTGAGCCGCCGCAGGCGCCAACGATGACCGCCGCGACGAGCACGGCCAGTGCTTTCCAGATCACGCTTCCCTTGCGCATGTCGATAGCCTGCCCTGCCGACGGTGCCCGGGGGAAGGGTTTGCGATGGTCTGAAATGCTTCAGTAGCGAAAAATCCTTGAAAGGAGACTCGAATGGCCATTGACCCGAGCGCGGTCGGCGCGGTGACCGAGCCGATGTTGTTCGAATGGACCGACCGGGACACGTTGCTGTATGCCCTCGGCGTTGGTTGCGGGACCGACGACCTGTCGTTCACCACCGAGAATAGCCACGACATCACCCAGCAGGTGCTGCCCACCTACGCGGTGATCTGCTGCCCGGCCTTCGGTGCGGCGGCCAAGATCGGAACGTTCAACTGGGCCATGCTCTTACACGGATCGCAAGGTGTCCGGTTGCATGCGCCGCTGCCGGCGGCGGGGACGCTGTCGGTGGTCACCGAGGTCGCCGACATTCAGGACAAGGGCGAGGGCAAGAACGCGGTCGTGCTGCTGCGCGGCCGCGGCACGGATCCGGACTCGGGGAAGCTGATCGCGGAAACGTCGACCACCTTTGTCGTCCGCGGCGCGGGTGGTTTCGGGGGCGTGCCGGGCCAGCGTCCCGCGGCCCCGGAGTTCCCCGATCGCGAGCCCGACGCCCGGGTCCCGCTGCCCACCCGCGAGGATCAGACGCTGATTTATCGGCTGTCGGGCGACCGCAATCCGCTGCACAGCGACCCGTGGTTTGCCCGGGAGCTGGCCGGGTTCCCCAAGCCGATCCTGCACGGGCTGTGCACCTACGGGGTGTCGGGCCGCGCACTGGTCGCCGAGCTCGGCAAGGGCGTGGCCGCCAACGTCACCTCGATCGACGCGCGGTTCAGCTCGCCGGTGTTCCCCGGTGAGACGCTGACCACGCTGATCTGGCGGACGGAGCCGGGCAAGGCGGTGTTCCGCACCGAGGCCTCCGCGCCCGACGGCGCCTCCAATGACGCTGCCCGGGTGGTGCTGGACGACGGCGCGGTGGAATACGTGGCGTAGCGGCTAGATTCCGACGGCGCCGTCGGTGCCGGCGGTGCCGAACAGCGCTCCGCGGGTTCCGCCGGCGGCGGCGCCCGGGGTGCCATTGGTGGCAGGGGCGTACCGGTCCCGCCGTTGCCGCCGTTGCCCGCGTTGCAGGAATGACCAGTGGTCAATGACGGAGGGCCGTAAGTTATTTCACGCGGGCGTCACTTAACCGCCGCGCCAGCCGTTCGGTGAACTCGGCGACCCGTGCGGGACTGTCCAACGCCCACAGTGCGGCAGTGGCGCGATCACCATCCTCGTTGTGCCGCACCAGGATTGGGACGCCGTCCGGACGGACGGCATCGAACGCGTCCTCGTCGGTGATGTCGTCGCCCAGATAGATCGGGACAAAAGGACCGGAGGCGGCCTCATGCAGGTGATCGATCACCCAGCGAAGGGTTTTCCCCTTGTCCCAGTCCAGATTCGGGCGCAGCTCGATGACTTCCCGGCCTGTCGTCACCCGAAGCGCGTCGCGCTGACCGGCCGCCCGGACCGCCGCGGCCACCTCGCCGACACGATCGCGCGCGGCGTTGCGGTAGTGCACGGCAACGCCAAAGCGTTTGTGCTCCACCACAACTCCGGGAACCGGTCCGAGCCGGTCGCGTAGCTCGCCGGCCGCCCGCTCGAGCACCGGGATGGCCGCCGCGGCATCCTCGTTCTGGTGGTGCGTCCCGTCGGGTGCGGTCAGCTCGAAACCGTGGCTGCCGGCATACCAGATGCCGGGCACACCGAGACGCTTTGTCACGTCGGCGAGGTCGCGGCCGGACAGCACCGCGACCGGACATTGCGCGGCCAGCTTCTGCAGCGCCTCGACGGCACCGGCCACGGGCCGGGCCGCGTCAGGGTCCTCGACGATGTCCGACAGCGTGCCGTCGAAGTCGTAGAACACGGCCGGCCTACGGTCGGTCAGGGAATCCAGGGCTTGCCCCGCGTCCGGTAGCTGGGACATACGGCGGTCCCCGGTCCGCACTGTGACCTCATCTGGTTGGGCGACCACCGCGTCCGGGCCGGAACGCCGGAGTGCGTCGCCGTTCCCGG
>NZ_JAOPWB010000050.1 GCF_025965855.1 Mycobacterium sp.
GTCAGACTTCAAGTAGGTCTCTCCTGCGGGTTTCGATTCGACTAGGCATCGACATCGAAACCACAGGAGAGGCCGCCACGGCGCTGACGCGCCGGGCGGGATCAAGGTAGGTCTGGGCAGATTCATGGCCGCCTGCGGGCACTTTCGTGTCCGCCGGTGGGCAGTTCTTATTGGCCGCGAACGGGCATTTCCATGTCCGCCAGTGGGCATTTTTTCATGTCCGCCGACACCGAATCTCGCATTCCTTCCCTTCGGTGCCGGACCGCACCGTTGTTTCGGTGCCTCGATGGGCTCCCTGCAGGCGCAATTCCTGCTCGCCCTAATCCATCAACGATTCCGAACCCAATCTGCCCCCGGCTGGAATCATCAGCATGACCCCGGCCTGCCGTGGCGTGGCAACCGTTCACCCGGTTGCCGAACGGTGGGTCGCCCGGCTCGCGGATATCAATCGGGATGGTGGTCCGCAGTCAGTCGACGGGTTCACCGCGGTAGAACGCGATTCAGTGAGCGCTGCGCGAATCCTTCATCTCAACGCCGGCGTTACCTTGCGGGCCAATCCGGCCGGTTAACAGCTACTGTCGCGCGGCTTTTCGCTTCTCGCCGTCGGGCGAAGATGCAGCGCGTACCGTCAGTGGCGGTGTGGCCAGCAAGGAACGTACCAGTGGGCGCGGTCCGTAGGGGCGGAGCATGGAACTTGCGGGGCGTGGTCGCACGTTCAGGGGCCACCAGAACCAGCGCCCGAGAAGCGCGGCGATCGACGGCGTCATGAACGAGCGCACCACCAGTGTGTCGAACAACAGACCCAGACCGATGGTGGTGCCAACTTGGGCGATGATGCGCAGATCACTGACCATCATCGACGCCATGGTGAAGGCGAACACCAGGCCCGCGGAGGTCACGACCTTGCCCGTACCGCCCATTGCGCGGATGATGCCGGTGTTGATGCCGGCTCCGATCTCTTGTTTCAACCGGGACACCAGAAGCAAGTTGTAGTCAGAGCCCACGGCCAGCAACACGATGATAGCCATCGCGAGCACTTCCCAATGCAATTGGATGCCCAGAAGATACTGCCAAACTAGCACGGAAAGCCCGAAGGAGGCGCCCAGCGAAAGAACCACCGTGCCCACAATGACCAATGCCGCGATAAAGCTTCGCGTGATGATCAGCATAATGATGAAGACAAGGCAGAGGGCAGCGACTCCCGCAATCGCCAGATCATATTTGGACCCGTCCCACAGGTCTTTCACGGTCGCCGCCGTACCGGTGACGTAGATCCTCGCGTTCTCCAACGGGGTTCCCTTGAGCCCCTCCTCCGCCGCTGTCTTTATGGCGTTGACATGCGAAATGCCCTCGGCCGTCAGGGGATCGCCCCGATGCGAAATGATCATGCGCACCGCCTTCCCGTCCGGCGACAGGAACAAGCTCTCGGCGCGCTGGAAGTCTTTGTTCTGGAAAACTTCCGGAGGAAGGTAAAAGGATTCGTCATTTTTGGATGCGTCGAACGCCTTCCCCATTGCCGAAGTGTTCGAATTTGTCTCGTCCATCTCAGCAAAAAACCCGGACATGGTGCTGTACATGGCCAGCATCATGCTCCGCATGCTCTCCATGGTCTTGATGATTTCCGGGAACTGGGCGAGCAGTTGCGGGAAGAGCACGTCTATTTGGTCGAGATCCGGTATGAGTTGATGGATCTTCTCACTGACTAGGTCGACGCCGTCCGTCGCATCGAATATTGACCTCAGCGACCAGCAGATGGGAATATCGTAGCAGTGCCTTTCCCAGTAAAAGTAACTACGAATGGGTCTCCAGACGTCATCAAAATCCGCGATGTTATCTCGCAACTTATCGGTGATTACTGACAGTTCCTTTGTTTTACTGACAATGCCATGCGTCACGCCCTGGAACTGTTTCATCAAATTGTACATGTTCGACATCGTTCCGATTGTCGCGGTGATATTGTCGGCCTGTTTGAGTATCTCACCCATGCGTGCCCTCTGGAGCTGCATGCCCTGGACTTGGCCGGCGTTCTGCATGCTCATCAAGAAGGGTATCGATGTGTGTTCGATCGGAGTTCCTTCGGGCCGAGTTATGGTCTGTACCCTCGAGATTCCCGGAACGGCGAAAACGGCCTTGGCTAGTTTGTTCAATACCAAGAAGTCTGCCGGATTGCGCAGATCGTGGTCCGCTTCGACCAATAAGATCTCGGGCTCCATTCGCGACTCGGGAAAATGCCGCTCTGCGGCTAAATACCCCTGATTGGCGGGGAAGTTTTTGGGTATAGACAGCCGGTCGTTGAGCTGGACTTTGAATCCGGGTAGGGCCAAAAGACCGATGAGGGCGATCGCGAGTGAGGCGGTCAGAATGGGCACGGGCCAGCGGACAATCGCCGTGCCTAGTCGTCGCCACCTGCGGACCCTGATAACGCGCTTGGGATCGAACAGCCCAAAGCGGCTGCCGGTGACAATGACTGCCGGAACCAGCGTGAGCGCCACCACGATCGCGACCAGCATGCCCACTGCGCAGGGCACGCCCAGGGGCCGGAAAACGGGCAACCGGGTGAAGCTGAGGCAGAAAACCGCTCCCGCGATAGTCAAACCGGACGCCAAGACGACGTGCGCGACCCCGCGGTAGGTGGTGTAGAAAGCGGTTTCCCGATCCTCGCCGGCCTGACGTGCCTCTTGGTACCGCCCGATGAAAAATATGCCGTAGTCCGTGCCAGCCGCGATCCCAAGGGAGACCAGGAGATTCACGGCATAGGTGGTAAGCCCGATAAGCCCGTGATGGCCAAGGAATGCGACGATTCCGCGCGCTGCCAGCAGCTCTATGCCGACCATCAGCAACAAAGCAACTACGGTGATGACCGAACGGTACACAAGTAGCAACATGATGAGGATCGTTGCGACCGTCACGATTATGATCTTGGCGACCGTCTTGTCGCCACTGCGGAACATATCCGCGGTGAGCGCCGCGGGACCGGTGACATACGCCGTGACCCCCGGCGGCGCCGGCGTCCGTGCCACGATGTTTTGGACGGCCTCGGCCGATTCATTGGACAACGGCTGGCCCACGTTGCCAGCGAGATTCACCTGGACATACGCGGCCTTACCATCGGTGCTCTGCGCGCCGGCCGCCGTGAGCGGATCACCCCAAAAATCCTGAATGTGCTGCACATGCTTCGGATCGTCTTTCAGCTGACGAACCAACCTGTCGTAATACTTGTGAGCGTCCGGCCCAAGGGGTTGATGACCTTCCAAAACGATCAGCGCCACGCTGTCGGTGCTGGATTCCTTGAAGTCCTCGCCCATGCGCTTCATCGCCTTGATCGACGGCGCATCGTTGGGAGTCAGCGTTACCGAATGCTCTTTCTCGACCTGCTCGAGCGAGGGGACGCCCAGAGTCAAGATGACGATGATCACCAACCACGCCAGCATGAAGACCAACGAAAATCGATGAATCATCCGCGCGAAGAACGGGTGCGTGGTGCGTTGATCGTGCATGTGCTCGTCACTCATGTGGGCTTCAGCAGGCAGAAGGTGAAGGCGCTCGGTTCGTGCGTGACCTTCTCGGCTTGGACCACCCCGTTGACCACGATGCGGCATCCGATAGTGCCAGTGTCACCCTGCGCGACAAGACTGCCCATGAGGGCCGAGGTGGTCGTGAAAGTTGAGGTCCACGGCAGGGTTGCGCCGTGAACAAGCTGCGGGTCACCATTTATGTCGAAATAACTGATGTCTGCCACCGTTCCTGGGGCACCGAAGACCTCGTACGTAAGATGCGTCGGATCGGAAGGTGTGCTTTCGCTGACGTTGGTGTCGGCATACTTAGGGCGGTTTTCAGACCCGAACACGCCATGCAGTCGTGAGACAGTCAGTCCCCCCACACCGATCACCGCCAGTATCACCAACGGAATCCACACCCGCCGCAGAACACCCATGAAAGTCGCATCACCCCCACTCTCGTCACGCCGACTTCGCGGCCGCTTGAGCAGGCAAGATGGCGGCAAGCGGAGGGCCTGCCGAATGAGGTGGGTGTCGCAGGATGGCCATGCGGCGGGTACCTCACTCGAGCCACGCCCCGCGGAGCGCAAGCGGACGTGACGAGTAAACCACGCAGATCGTCTCCATATCGACTATTTGATATCGATCTTTGCCGACGCGATATGGGATGGTAACGGTCTGGGCGCAGCTGGACAGGTTGCCTAGCCCCCTTGAGTAGCCGCCGCAGTTGATTAAGTGCTCAAGTCGGACATATCGAGTGGTCCTGGCCCGATTTCCTCGGTCGAAACGCCGCGCCGAGCCTCTTAGTGTCCGGTACGGTTCCCTTGTCCGACTAAATGGTCTGGAGAACCGATGAGCACCAATCCTTTCGACGATGACAAAGGCACCTTTTTGGTCTTGGTCAACGACGAGGAGCAACACAGCCTGTGGCCGGCCTTCGCCGATGTTCCAGCTGGCTGGCGGGCTGTTTACGGCGAGGCGGACCGCGCAGCGTGTTTGGACTACATCGAACAAAACTGGACCGATATACGGCCGAAGAGCCTTCGCGACAGGCTGGCACATGACCGTGGTTCTGGCGCCTGACCGTTTTGGTGGTGTCGGACCGAACCTGATGGACGGGCATTCACACTGCCGCGCGGGCAACCCGACATAGGCGGTGCATTGCGTCACCGGCTACAAGTCCTGTCCAGCGGACTCGGCCGCCTTCGTCGAGGCCGGAGCGGCCAGTTCGTCGTAAACTTTCTGGCAGAGCTCCGCCAGCGGAACGCGCGCAGGTCCAAGCCACTTCGCAATCTCGCCAATCGCCGATCCCAGATCGTCCATTATCGCGAGGTGGCCAACGCGGGCTATGTTCTCAATCAACTCAGCCCGTACTTGCTCCGCGTGCGAGTTCGACCGCTGAATGTCTTGGTATACCTCGGGTGGTTGACCGACCATGCGCGCCAGCAGCATTAACTGCTGACGGCACGGCGGGGGCGCGAGTTCGGCAATCTGCTCCCCGCTGAAACCAGCCCCCGCGAGGGTCAATCCGTAGGCGAGAGTTGCTGCGTGCACACCGGCTTGGGTGACCGCGGTGAGCCGGTCATGCTCATCGGCGTCCGCCAATTGCATGACCACCATGCCTTTGCGCCGCAACAGTTTCAGAAATTCTTCTTGCCGGCCGGGCCGACCGGCAGCGACTGAAAGCACGCACCGGCCGACAGGGGAAAGTGAAGGCGCGAACATTGGGTTGATGCTGAGGATCGAGCGCCCGGCCGAGCTCCACAACACCGGCAGGGGCGACTTGACTGAGGCCGTGTCGACTACCAGTGCCCCTGTCGGTACGGCCGCCATCACCTGTGGCAGAGCCGCCACGATTGCGTCCTCGGGCAATGCGCAAATGACCAGCTCTGCAGACGCAAGCCTGATCTGCAGTCTGTGCTCTAACGGTCTGGTTACGTCGGCGACTATTCGGCAGACGTTATCTGCACTCGCGTTGTCGGAACCTCCGCGGGAAGGGTGCAGATCCACGATGGTCAGCGACTGGACGTCTCCCGCGAGTACTGCCCGCAACAGCTTGCCAATCCCTCCGTCGCCAAAGAGGATCGCGGTTTTGAACACCGGGTGCCTCGTCAACGGCGTCGGCCAGTCGACCCTGAGTATTTGCCGGCCACGACTCGAACGTACCAGTCCCGCTCGCCATTGCACTTCGGCGATTGGTCTGTCGCGCAGGTCCCGCACGAGTCGCGCCGATGAATGTGCTACCTCTCTCCGGCTGGGTGCCTTGGGCTAGCCGGCGTGCGCCCTCAAGGAGTGCTTCGCATGCGGCTCAGGCGCCGGTCGAAACTTCGGTTTTCCTGTTGCCCATTATGATTGGGTGAGCGTGCGATACCAGCTCGCGCCGCGCAGCCGGTCACCGGGCAATGTTGTCCCGGGCACCGTCATCCAGGCGTCCCCTCACTGACCGCCTCCACCGCCCAAAGCACTTGCGGCGCTGAATGACTAGCTACGGATGCGCCGCCGCGGCGGCGACGACGTCGGGTTGCCGACTGGCGGCCACCGCGGTCGATGCGTTGCTCGGGGTGGACCCGTAACCGGCGCTGGGCTAGTCGAGGTACGTTGTCGGCCATGACATCACTGCAGGACAAAGTTGTCTTCATCACCGGCGGCGCCCGGGGCATCGGGGCCGAGGTGGCCCGTCGGCTGAGCGCCCGGGGCGCCAAACTGGTGCTGATCGACCTGGACAAGGGCGAGCTGAAGGCGCTGGCCGCGGAGCTCGGCGAGGACCGCGTGCTGACCGCGGTCGCCGACGTGCGCGACCTGCCCGCCATGCAGGCCGCCGCCGCCAAGGCCGTCGAACGCTTCGGCGGCATCGACGTCGCCGTGGCCAACGCCGGCATCATCAGCTGCGGGTCGCTGTTGCATGTCGACCCGGACGCGGTCAAACGGGTGCTGGACATCAATGTGCTCGGCGTCTTCCACACCGTGCGCGCCGCGCTGCCGGCGGTGATCGACCGCCGCGGCTACGTGCTGATCGTCTCGTCGCTGGCCGCATACGCGGCGGCCCCGGGGCTGGCGCCGTATAACGCGTCGAAGGCCGGCATCGAGATCCTCGCCAACGCGCTGCGGCTAGAGGTCGGGCACCTCGGCGTCGGCGTGGGCTCGGCGCACATGTCCTGGATCGACACCGCCCTGGTCCGCGACAGCAAGGCCGACATGCCCTCGTTCGGCGAACTGCTGGCGAGGCTGCCGTGGCCGTTGAACAAGACCACCACCGTCGATGCGTGCGCGGACGCGTTCGTCAAGGGCATCGAGGCCCGCGCCGACCGCATCTACTGCCCGCGCTGGGTGGGCCTGTTCCGGTGGCTCAAGCCGGTGCTGTCAACCCCCGTCGGCGAACTTCCCATTCGCAAGACCACCGCCGAGCTGTTGCCCCGGATGGACGCCGAGGCCGCCGCGCTCGGCCGCTCCATGTCTGCGTTCAACGTCGAGTCGTTGCGCCAAACGGGCGGTTTTTCACCCAACTAGTCGACGTTCGGCGGACTATTTGCGCCTGCGGCGCAAGTAACGCTCAAATTCCGCCGCCAGCGCGTCGCCGTCGATCTTGCCCAGGGCCTCGTTCATGTCGACCTCGGCGTCGCCGCGCTGCTCCAGCGACGACACGTATTCGGCCAGGTCCTCGTCCTCGGCGGCCATCTCGGTGATCGCCTGCTCCCACTCCTCGGCCTGCGCCGGCAGGTCACCCAGCGGGACCTCGATGTCGAGCACGTCCTCCACGCGGCGCAGCAGCGCCACCGTCGCCTTCGGGTTCGGCGGGTTGGACACGTAATGCGGCACCGCGGCCCAGAACGTCACCGCGGGGATGCCGGCGGCCACGCAGGCGTCCTGGAACACCCCGGCGATCCCGGTCGGGCCCTCGTAGCGGGTCTCCTCGAGGCCGAAGCGTTTCGCCGATTCGGGGGAGTAGGCCGCACCCGAGACCGGCACCGGCCGGGTGTGCGGGGTGTCGGCCAGCAGGGCCCCGAGGATGACGACGGTGTCGACGTTGAGCTTGTCGGCGATGGCCAGCAACTCGGCGCAGAACGTGCGCCAGCGCATATTGGGCTCCACGCCGTGCATCAACACGACGTCGCGGTCGCTGCCCGGTGGCCGGCAGTGGGTGATCCGCATCGCCGGCCACACCAGCTCCCGGGTGACCCCGTCGATCTGGCGGATGACCGGGCGATTCACCTGGTAGTCGTAATACGCCTCGTCGTCGATCTCCACGATCGGGTCGGCTTCCCAGATGGCATCGAGGTGCTCGAGCGCATCGCTGGCCGCGTCGCCGGCGTCGTTCCAGCCCTCGAACGCCGCCACGACGATGGTGTTGTGCAGTTCGGGCAGCGCGCGGCCATCCGGGCCACGATCCGGCAGAGTCACAGAAATCAGCGTACGGCCTTTGACGCCGATGTTCGGCGTTGCCTGTCAGAGAGCTGTCAACCACTGGGGCCTATTTCATAGGCCGACTATCCTTGTGGCGTGACTGCCGCTAACAAACACCGCTACGACACCGACATCCTCGACGCCTTGGCGGGGCGGGTGGTGGTCGGCGACGGCGCGATGGGTACCCAGCTGCAGGCCGCCGACCTGACGCCGGACGACTTCAAAAACCGGCGTCGACGCGGTCGAGACGAAATACGTTCGGCTGCAATCTGGTTTTCCTTGATAGCTACGACATTGCCGACAAGATTCGCGAGCTGGCGCTCAAGGGCACCGCGATCGCCAAGCGGGTCGGGTCGAGCTGGGCGTCCAGACGTCGGGTGACGACGTAGACTCTTCTGGTCGAGAGGCGTTGCAACGGTTCCGGTTCCCTGCCGGTATCCGCCACGCTCGGCAGAGTCAAGGACGCCTTCCGTTACGGAAGGAACGTACGTGAACGCCTTTGAGCCGAACATCCGCTCCGACTGCACCGACGAACTGACGGCAGCTCTGCGCCAGCGGATCATGGTGATCGACGGCGCGATGGGCACGGCGATTCAGCGGGAGCGGCCGGACGAGGCCGGCTACCGCGGCGACCGGTTCACGGAGTGGCCGACCGCTCTTCAGGGCAATAACGACTTGCTTACCCTGACGCAGCCGCAGATCATCGAGGGCATCCACCGCGAGTACCTCGAGGCGGGCGCCGACATCCTCGAGACCAACACGTTCAACGCGAACGCGGTCTCGCTCTCCGACTACGACATGGCTGACCTGAGCTACGAGCTGAACTACGCCGGCGCTGCCCTGGCCCGCAAGGCAGCCGACGAATTCAGCACCCCGGAGAAGCCGCGCTACGTGGCCGGCGCAACCGGGCCGACGACGCGCACCGCGTCGATCTCACCGGACGTCAACGATCCCGGAGCCCGCAACGTCTCCTACGACCAGCTGGTCGCTGCCTACCTCGAAGCCGCCAACGGCCTGGTCGACGGCGGCGCCGACCTCCTCATCATCGAGACGATCTTCGACTCGCTGAACGCCAAGGCGGCGGTGTTCGCCGTCGAGACGCTGTTCGAGGACCGCGGACGCCGCTGGCCGGTGATCATCTCGGGCACCATCACCGATGCCTCCGGGCGGACGTTGTCCGGCCAGGTCACCGAAGCATTCTGGAACGCGATCAGGCACGCCAAGCCGATCGCGGTCGGCCTCAACTGCGCCCTGGGTGCGCCGGAGATGAGGCCCTACATCGCCGAGATGTCGCGGATCGCGGACACCTTCGTCTCCTGCTACCCGAACGCCGGCCTGCCCAACGCCTTCGGCGAGTACGACGAGTCCCCGGAGGCTCAGGCCGGTTACATCGCCGATTTCGCCGAGGCCGGCTTGGTCAACCTGGTCGGTGGTTGCTGCGGAACGGCGCCGCCGCACATCGCCGAGATCGCCAAGGTCGTCGAGGGCAAACCGCCGCGCGAGCTGCCGGAGATCCCGGTGGCCACCCGGCTCTCGGGTCTGGAGCCGCTCAACATCACCGACGACTCCCTGTTCGTGAACATCGGTGAGCGCACCAACATCACCGGCTCCGCCCGGTTTCGCAACCTGATCAAGGCCGAGGACTACGACACCGCGCTATCGGTCGCCCTGCAGCAGGTCGAGGTCGGTGCGCAGGTCATCGACATCAACATGGACGAGGGCATGATCGACGGCGTCGCCGCGATGGACCGGTTCACCAAGCTGATCGCGGCCGAGCCGGATATCAGCCGCGTCCCGGTGATGATCGACTCCTCCAAGTGGGACGTCATCGAGGCGGGCCTGAAGAACGTGCAGGGCAAGCCGATCGTCAACTCGATCTCCATGAAGGAGGGCGAAGAGAAGTTCATCCGCGAGGCACGGCTGTGCCGCAAGTACGGCACCGCCGTCGTCGTGATGGCCTTCGACGAGCAGGGCCAAGCCGACAATTTGGAGCGCCGCAAGGAGATCTGCGGGCGCGCCTACCGGATCCTGACCGAAGAGGTCGGCTTCCCGCCCGAGGACATCATCTTCGACCCGAACTGCTTCGCGCTGGCGACCGGTATCGAGGAGCACGCGACGTACGGGATCGACTTCATCGAGGCCTGCGCCTGGATCAAGGAAAACCTGCCGGGGGTGCACATCTCCGGCGGCATCTCGAACGTGTCGTTCTCGTTCCGGGGCAACAACCCCGTCCGCGAGGCGATCCACGCGGTGTTCCTGTTCCACGCCATCAAGGCCGGCCTGGACATGGGCATCGTCAACGCGGGCGCGCTGGTGCCCTATGACTCGATCGACCCCGAGCTGCGGGATCGCATCGAGGACGTCGTCCTGAACCGTCGCGAGGATGCGGCCGAAAGGCTCCTGGAAATCGCCGAACGGTTCAACAGCGATGAGAAGGGCGAGGACCCGGTGGCAGCCGAGTGGCGCAGCCTCCCGGTCCGCGAGCGGATCACGCACGCCCTGGTCAAGGGCATCGACGCCCACGTCGATGCCGACACCGAGGAATTGCGGGCCGAGATCTCCGCCGCAGGTGGTCGCCCGATCGAGGTGATCGAGGGCCCGCTGATGGACGGCATGAACGTCGTCGGCGATCTCTTCGGCTCGGGCAAGATGTTCCTGCCCCAGGTCGTGAAGTCGGCCCGAGTGATGAAGAAGGCTGTTGCGTACCTGCTGCCATACATCGAGGCGGAGAAGGAGCAGACCGGCGCCACCCCAGGTGTTGGTGGAGGTGGGGACACCAACGGCACGATCGTGATGGCGACCGTGAAGGGCGACGTCCACGACATCGGCAAGAACATCGTCGGGGTCGTCCTGCAGTGCAACAACTACACCGTGATCGACCTCGGTGTGATGGTGCCTGCCCAGAAGATCCTCGACGCGGCGAAGGAGCACAACGCCGACATCATCGGGCTGTCCGGCCTGATCACCCCGTCCCTGGACGAGATGGTCAACTTCGCCGTCGAGATGGAGCGTCAGGGCCTGGAGATCCCGCTGCTGATCGGTGGCGCGACCACCTCGCGCGCCCACACGGCCGTGAAGGTGTCGCCGCGTCGTAGCGGTCCGGTGGTCTGGGTCAAGGACGCTTCCCGCTCGGTGCCGGTCGCTGCTGCGCTGCTCGACGACAAGCAGCGTCCAGCCCTGCTGGAGGCCACCGAGAAGGATTACGCATCTCTTCGCGAACGGCACGCCCAGAAGAACGAGCGGCCGATGCTGACGCTGGAAAAAGCCCGCGCGAACCGGACGCCGATCGAATGGGACGGCTATACGCCGCCGGTGCCCGCCCAGGGCCTCGGCGTGCGCAACTTCCACGATTACGACCTCGCCGAGTTGCGCGAATACATCGACTGGCAGCCGTTCTTCAACGCCTGGGAGATGAAGGGCAGGTTCCCCGACATCCTCAACAACCCGGTCTCGGGCGAGACTGCCCGCAAGCTGTACGACGACGCCCAGGAGATGCTCGACACCCTGATCAAGGAGAAGTGGCTGACTGCCAACGGGGTGATCGGGTTCTTCCCGGCGAACGCGGTCGGCGACGACATCGAGGTCTACACCGACGAGACCCGTACCGAGGTGATGACCACGTTGCATAACCTGCGCCAGCAGGGCGAGCACCGGGCCGGCATCCCGAACCGGTCGCTGGGCGACTACATCGCGCCCAAGGACACCGGTCTGGCTGACTATGTCGGCGCCTTCGCCGTCACCACGGGGCTCGGCAGCCAGGGCAAGATCGCCGAGTTCAAGGCAGCCAACGACGACTACAGCGCGATTCTCCTGGAGTCGCTCGCTGACCGGCTGGCAGAGGCGTTCGCCGAACGGATGCACCAACGAGTCCGCAAAGAGTTCTGGGGATTTCAGCCTGACGAGCAGCTGGACAACGAGTCGCTGATCGGTGAGAAGTACGTGGGAATCCGGCCTGCCCCCGGCTACCCGGCCTGCCCGGAGCACACCGAGAAGGTGACGCTCTGGAAGTTGATGGACGTCCAGGAGCGGACCGGCATCGAGCTGACCGAGTCGATGGCGATGTGGCCCGGTGCCGCCGTCAGCGGCTGGTACTTCTCGCACCCGCAGTCGCAGTACTTCGTGGTCGGCCGGATGGCCCAGGACCAGGTCGCCGACTACGCGAAGCGCAAGGGGTGGACCCTTCAGGAGGCGGAGCGCTGGCTGGGCCCCAACCTCGGCTACAACCCGGAGGACTGAGGCTGGCGTTGGTTGAGTTCGCACTGGGCGCCGAGACGGCATCGTGCATGGCGATCGAGGACTCCAACACCGTACGTCGCCACTGATAAACCGCCGTGACTTTGCTGGCCGGCACGTGAAACAATCGCTGGCCGTGAAGACCTTCGAGGATCTGTTCGCCGAGCTTGGCGATCGTGCCCGCACCCGGCCGGCCGGCAGCGCCACGGTCGCCGCGCTGGATGGCGGCATTCATGGGCTGGGCAAGAAGATCCTGGAGGAAGCCGGCGAGGTATGGCTCGCCGCCGAACACGAACCCGACGACGCACTGGCCGGGGAGATCAGCCAGTTGATGTACTGGACGCAGGTGCTCATGATCGCGCGCGGACTGTCCCTCGACGACATCTACCGGAAGCTGTGAGCATGCTGCGGGTTGCGGTTCCCAACAAAGGCACGCTGAGCGAGCCGGCCAGCGAGATCCTCTCGGAGGCCGGCTACCGACGCCGCACCGATTCCAAGGACCTCACCGTCGTCGACCCCGTCAACCAGGTCGAGTTCTTCTTCCTGCGGCCCAAGGACATTGCCATCTACGTCGGTTCGGGAGAGCTGGATTTCGGCATCACCGGGCGGGACCTGGTGCGCGACTCCGATGCACCGGTGCGCGAACGCCTGGCGTTGGGTTTCGGGTCGTCGAGCTTCCGTTACGCCGGCCCGGCCGGCCGTCACTGGACGACGGCCGACCTGGCCGGCAAACGGATCGCCACCGCGTACCCGAACTTAGTCCGAAAGGACTTGGGGGAAAAGGGCATTGAGGCCACGGTCATCAGGCTCGACGGTGCGGTGGAGATCTCGGTGCAGCTCGGGGTGGCCGACGCCATCGCCGACGTGGTGGGGTCCGGGCGCACCCTGGGCCTGCACGACCTGGTGGCCTTCGGTGAGCCGCTGTGCGATTCCGAGGCGGTGCTGATCGAGCGCGACGGTCGCGACGGCCATGGCGGCACCGAAGCGGCGCGCGAGCAGCTGGTCGCGCGGATCCAGGGGGTGGTGTTCGGCCAGCAATACCTGATGCTCGATTACGACTGCCCGCGCTCGGTCCTGGAAGAGGCGACGTCGATCACGCCGGGACTCGAGTCGCCGACCATCGCCCCACTCGCCGATCCGGATTGGGTGGCGATCCGCGCCCTGGTGCCCCGCCGTGGCGTCAACGAGATCATGGACGAGCTCGCCGCCATCGGCGCCAAAGCGATTCTCGCGTCCGACATCAGGTTCTGCCGGTTCTGATCACCCTGCCGAGCACCCGGCTGTGTTAGCGTCCGCCCTGGGGTAGTCGCCCCTTATCGTCGCCGGACTGTTCGTCCCCTCAGGAGGATCTCCGTGACACACGCGCTTATTCTGCTGCTGGCTTTACTGATCGGTGTCGTCGCCGGGTTGCGTTCGATGACGGCTCCCGCCGTGGTCGCCTGGGCCGCCTGCCCCGCTGCTCTTGGTTGGATCGATCTGCACGGCACGTGGGCGTCCTGGATGTCCAACATCATCACGGCCATTGTCTTCACCGTGCTCGCCGTCGGCGAACTGGTCAACGACAAGCTGCCCAAGACGCCGGCCCGCACGGCGCCACCGATCTTCGCCGCCCGGATCATCACGGGCGGGTTGGCGGGCGCGGCGCTGGGCGCGTGGCCGCACTGGACCTTCTCCGCGCTGGGCGCGGGCGTCATCGGGGCGGTGCTGGGCACCCTCGGCGGCTATCAGGCGCGCAAACGTCTGGCCGCCGTGGCCGGTAGGGACCTGCCGATCGCGCTGCTCGAGGACGCGGTCGCGATCTTGGGCGGGTTCGCCATCGTTGCGGTGACGGGTCACGTGCTGACCGAGTACCTGCTGACGGCAGTTAAGTGACGGAGCATTTCGACGCGATCATCGTTGGCGCCGGGCAGGCCGGCCCGCCGCTGGCGGGTCGCCTGACGGCGGCCGGGCAGCGCGTCGCGATCATCGAGCGCAAGCTGATCGGCGGCACCTGCGTCAACAACGGCTGCATCCCGACCAAGACCCTGGTGGCCAGCGCGCATGCCGCCCACTTGGCCCGGCGCGGCGCCGAATACGGCGTGGGGACCGGGACGGTCAGCGTCGACATGGCGAAAGTCAAGGCGCGCAAAGACGACATCATGCTCACCGACCGTAAGGGCGTCGAAAGCTGGTTGGAGGGCATGGACGGCTGCACCGTCTTTCGCGGTCACGCCCGCTTCGAAGACCCGCACACCATCAGCGTCAACGGCGACCTGCTGCACGCCGAGCGAATCTTCCTCAACGTCGGCGGCCGCGCCGTGGTGCCAGACATCCCGGGACTGTCCGACGTCGAGTTCCTCACCAACGTGTCGATCCTCGAACTCGACACGCTGCCAACGCATCTCGTCATCGTCGGCGGCAGCTACATCGCGCTGGAGTTTGCGCAGATGTACCGGCGCTTCGGGGCCCGGGTGACCGTGGTCGAGCGCGGCCCGCGGCTGGCATCGCGCGAAGACGAGGACGTCTCCGCCACGGTCCGGGAGATCTTGGAGGCCGAGGGCATTGACGTCGTCGTCGGCGCCGACGACGTGCGAATCACCAAGACGGCTAACGGTTTTGAACTCACGCCGCGAGCCGGTGCCGCCCCCATCGCCGGGAGCAATCTGCTGGCGGCGGTAGGGCGGCTACCCAACACCGACGACCTGGGTCTCGAGGCGGCCGGGGTGCAGACCGACCGCGGCTACATCGTCGTCGACGACCAGCTCAAGACCAGCGTCGATCACATCTGGGCGATGGGCGACTGCAACGGCAAGGGCGCCTTCACCCACACGTCGTACAACGATTTCGAAATCGTCGCCGCCAATCTGCTCGACAACGACCCGCGCCGGGTGAGCGACCGCATCACCACCTATGCGCTCTACATCGACCCGCCGCTGGGTCGCGCCGGCATGACCGTGAGTCAGGTCCGCGCATCGGGCCGCAAGGCGTTGGTCGGCAAGCGGCCGATGACCCGCGTGGGCAGGGCAGTGGAAAAGGGTGAGACGCAAGGCTTTATGAAGGTGGTGGTGGACGCCGAAACCGACGAGATCCTGGGGGCCGCCATCCTCGGGGTCGGCGGCGACGAGGCGATTCACGCCATTCTGGACGTCATGTCAGCCAAAGCGCCGTACACCACGCTGTCGCGCACGATGCACATCCACCCCACCGTCAGCGAACTCATTCCCACGATGCTGCAGGAGATGTCGCCTCTCGACTAGACGGACTATCTCCGGCGCTGGAGTGCAGCGCCAACGGAGGCGAGCCGTGCCGGAGTTCGGGGCTCCAGTTACCGCGGGTGAAGTCGGTGGGCCTGAAGGCTTGATATTCGCCTTCGGGGGGGCGTCGGTAAAAGCAGCCGATCATGCCGCCGGTTCGGTCGGATGCGAAACAGCTTGCGCGCCTGCAACATCCGGCCACCCGGGGTAGGGGGGCGGGGTTCCCCCGAAGGTCGGACAGTGCTGCTGGTGGGGGCACCACTCGCACAACCGCGACGGGCTGGGGCGGAAGTCGCCCGTCGGCGCCGCGGACTGGATGGCCCGCCAGATCGCCATCAGCGTCTTCTCGAAGCGCAGCAGCTCGTCATGGTCCGGCGCGTAGTCCAGCACCTGGCCGTCGGCCAGATAGATGATCCGCAGCCGGGTGGGCAGCACGCCGCGGGAACGCAGCAGCGCCACCGCGTAGAACTTCGTCTGGAACATCGCCTTGAACTCGGCCAGCGCTCGGGCTTCGGGCGGCGCCTTCCCGGTCTTGTAGTCGACCACCCGCAGCTCGCCGGTGGCGGCGACGTCGATCCGGTCGATGAAGCCACGCAGCAGCGTGCCGTCGGCGAGTTCGACCTCGACGCGCTCTTCGCAGCTTTGCGGGTCGAACCGGGTCGGGTCCTCCAGTCGGTAGTAGCCCGCGAGCAGCGCGCGCGCCTCGGCCAGCAGTTCGGTTCGCTGCTCGGGATCCACGTCGCCGGCCAGGTCGGGCTCGGCGGCGATCACCCGGTCCCAGGCGGGCTCCACCAGCGAGGTGGCGGTGTCGGGGCCGCGCATCCCGGCGGGCAGGCCATAAAGCTGCTCCAACGCGGCATGCACCACCGAACCCCGCAGCTGCGCCGTCGACGGCGCCTCGGGCAGCCGGTCGATCGCCCGGAAGCGGTACAGCAACGGGCACCGCTTGAAGTCCGCCGCGCGCGACGGTGATAGCGCCGGGCGTGCGCGTCCCTCCAGCTGGTCCGTCATTTCCCGATCACGTCCAAAGCCTAGAACCGGGCACCGACAACCCCCAAGCACCGGTTGCGGCGAGTCGGCTGGCACGCTGGACGGCGTGCCCGCGACCGGCCCGTTCACAGTTGGCGAACGCGTCCAACTCACCGACGCCAAGGGGCGGCACTACACCATGTGCCTCACCCCCGGCGCGGAGTTTCACACCCATCGCGGGTCGATCCCACACGACGCGGTGATCGGGCTGGAGCAGGGCAGCGTGGTCAAATCGGGCAACGGCGCCCTCTTCCTCGTGCTGCGCCCGCTGCTCGTCGACTACGTGATGTCGATGCCCCGCGGGCCGCAGGTGATCTACCCCAAGGACGCCGCCCAGATCGTGCACGAGGGCGACATCTTCCCGGGCGCACGGGTGCTCGAGGCCGGGGCCGGATCCGGCGCGCTGACGTGCTCGCTGCTGCGCGCCGTCGGGCCCGAAGGGCGCGTGGTCTCCTACGAGCAGCGCGCTGACCACGCCGAACACGCCCGGCGCAACGTGGCCACCTTCCACGGCGTTTCCGGCGGTCTACCCGTCAACTGGCAACTGATCGTCAGCGACCTCGCGGACTCCGACCTGCCCGACGGCTCCTTTGACCGGGCGGTGCTCGACATGCTCGCGCCGTGGGAGGTGCTCGACGCGGCATCGCGCCTGCTGATCGCCGGCGGCGTGCTGTTGATCTACGTGGCCACCGTCACCCAGCTGTCGCGGACGGTGGAAGCCCTGCGGGTTCAGCAGTGCTGGACCGAGCCCCGCGCGTGGGAGACGCTGCAACGCGGCTGGAACGTCGTCGGGCTGGCCGTTCGGCCGCAGCACTCGATGCGCGGGCACACCGCGTTCCTGATATTTACGCGACGGCTCGCACCGGGTGTCGTCGCGCCGGCGCCCCTGGGTCGGAAGCGCGAGGGCCGCGACGGTTAGTCCCTCCGTGTTAGTCATCGCTGCGTAGCAGCGAACGCCGCACCGACAGCAGCTCGAACTCGGGATGCGCCGCCACCAGGCGTTCGGCCGCGTCGAGCACGTCGACGGCCTGGCTGCGTTCGCCGGACACCACGGCCACGCCGATGCCCGCCCGTCGATACAGCTTCTGCGCGCCGGTTTCGGCTGCCGAAACGCTGAACTTGCGCCGCAACTCGGCGACGACGGGACGAATCACCGACCGCTTCTGTTTGAGTGACCGCACGTCGCCCAGCAACACATCGAACTCCAGCCAGCCGATCCACATCGGAGCTAGCCCGGGGGAGTCGGCGACGGCGGAGCTGTTGGCTCCGGGGCCGGCTCGGGGGCGGGAGCCGGGCTGGCGGGCGGCGTCGTCCCCGTGGCCGAGTTGCCCAGCGCCAGCAGCATTTCCGCGGTTCGGCGGGACAACTGCCACCCCTCTTGCGCGGGCGCGAAGGGGGTGAACTCCATCGGGAAGGTGAAGTTGCCGTTGTTCGCGTGGGCGGTCTTGACGGTGACGGTGGCCACCACGTGGGACGGATTCTTGTCCGACCAGGCGACGTCGTTCGCCGCGAAGGTCATCGGGAGGTAGCCGTTGTCCCGCAGCGCGTTGGTGAACTTGTCCAGGGTGCCCGCACTGTCGGGCGTCGCGCCCTCGACGAGGTTCACCTTGTTGATGCCCGGCACGTTCGGGTCCGCGAGCCGGTTCAGCACGTCGATCAGGGCGTCGGGCCCGGGCAGCGGCGCGGTCGGGGGAGCCGCGACGATCAGCGGGGTCGAGGTCACCGGGACCGCCGACGAGGAGGTCGACACGACCTTGGGCCCGGTGTGCGAGCATCCGGCGAGACCGACTGCCGCCACCGCCGTGACGGCAGTCAGCGCAACGGACAAGCGTCGGTGCATCCGGTTCGTTCTGGTCTAGGAGTTCGTGCCCGCCGTCGGGCCAACGGGTGCAATGGAAGTCACACCGGGCCTGCCGTTCCGGAGAAGACGGTGCCGGCGTAGCCCATGGCAAGGGCTTTTAGGGCCACGGCTGTCCTTTCGCTCGGCAAGATTCGTGGCCGAGATTACCAGTGGAACCAAAGTCTTAACTTTTCGTGAGCATTTGACTCCGCACATCAACCGGCAATCGCCGGTAGCGTTGAAGTACCACCGCACATTTCGGGGCGGGAAAGGAGCGCAACATGGGTGACTCAGAGCGTTCTGAAGCATTCGGTAATGCCGGTGAAATCAGTATGTCCAGCGACGATGCTGCCGAATTGGAACAGTTACGCCATGAGCTAGCAGTGCTGCGCGAGCAACTGGAGCACGCAGATGGATCGCACGCCGGCACCCGCTCGGCCCGCGATGTGCATCAACTCGAAGCCCGCATCGACTCCCTTGCGGCCCGAAACTCAAAGTTAATGGAGACCCTCAAAGAGGCCCGCCAGCAACTGTTGGCGCTGCGCGAAGAAGTCGACCGGCTCGGTCAACCGCCCAGCGGCTACGGCGTTCTGCTGGGGGCGCACGACGACGACACGGTCGACGTGTTCACCTCGGGTCGCAAGATGCGCCTCACCTGCTCGCCCAACATCGAGGTCGGCGTGCTGCGGAAGGGCCAAACGGTCCGGCTCAACGAGGCCCTGACCGTCGTCGAGGCCGGCACGTTCGAATCGGTCGGCGAGATCTCCACTTTGCGCGAGGTGCTGGCCGACGGGCACCGGGCGCTCGTGGTCGGCCACGCCGACGAGGAACGCATCGTGTGGTTGGCCGAGCCGCTGGTCGCCGAGGATTTGCCGGACGGCGTTCCCGACGCGCTCAACGACGACACCAAACCCCGCAAGCTGCGCCCCGGCGACTCCCTTCTGGTCGACACCAAAGCCGGCTACGCCTTCGAGCGCATCCCCAAGGCCGAGGTCGAAGACCTGGTCCTCGAAGAGGTGCCGGACGTCAGCTACCAGGACATCGGCGGTCTGACCCGCCAGATCGAGCAGATCCGCGACGCCGTCGAACTGCCGTTCCTGCATAAGGAGCTCTACCGCGAGTACGCGCTGCGCCCGCCGAAGGGTGTGTTGCTCTACGGCCCGCCCGGCTGCGGTAAGACCTTGATCGCCAAGGCGGTCGCCAACTCGCTGGCCAAGAAGATGGCCGAGGTGCGCGGCGACGACGCCCGCGAGGCGAAGTCGTACTTCCTGAACATCAAGGGCCCGGAGCTGCTGAACAAGTTCGTCGGCGAGACCGAGCGGCACATCCGGCTGATCTTCCAGCGCGCCCGCGAGAAGGCGTCGGAAGGGACGCCGGTGATCGTCTTCTTCGACGAGATGGACTCGATCTTCCGCACCCGCGGCACCGGGGTCTCCTCCGATGTCGAGACCACCGTCGTCCCGCAGTTGCTCAGCGAGATCGACGGGGTGGAGGGACTCGAGAACGTCATCGTCATCGGCGCCTCCAACCGCGAGGACATGATCGATCCGGCAATCCTGCGGCCCGGGCGTCTCGACGTGAAGATCAAGATCGAGCGGCCGGATGCCGAAGCGGCGCAAGACATTTTCTCGAAGTATCTGGTCGAGACGCTGCCGGTACACGCCGACGACATCGCCGAGTTCGACGGCGACCGGTCGGCCTGCATCAAGGCGATGATCGAGAAGGTCGTCGACCGGATGTACGCCGAGATCGACGACAACCGGTTCCTGGAAGTCACCTACGCCAACGGTGACAAGGAAGTCATGTACTTCAAGGACTTCAACTCCGGCGCGATGATCCAGAACGTGGTCGACCGGGCGAAGAAGAACGCGATCAAGGCCGTGTTGGAGACCGGTCAGCCCGGTCTGCGCATCCAGCACCTGCTCGACTCGATCGTCGACGAGTTCGCCGAGAACGAGGACCTGCCCAACACCACCAATCCCGATGACTGGGCACGGATCTCGGGCAAGAAGGGCGAGCGGATCGTCTACATCCGCACGCTGGTCACCGGCAAGTCGTCGAGCGCGTCGCGCGCCATCGACACCGAATCGAACCTGGGGCAGTACCTGTAGGACGTCTCCATCTCGAGCACCTCTCGCATGTCGGACACGGGCAATGTTGTGCGCGATTGCGGCCGCGGTGGCCGTTCAGTGGCCCGATATGGCAAAAATCGAGCTGCAGTGGTGGACTGACCCAGATGGCCGGACGGAACGCGACATGGTGGCGGCCGTGGAACTGGGGGATCTCGGCACGTTCCGCGTTCGTCGCGGCGACGGTGGTGTTCATCGCGCTGACCTTGGCCGGTTCCGGTCTGGCCGCGGTGTTGTACCGGTCGATGCTGTCCGGCATCGACAGCAGCGCGGCCGCACGAGTGTCCGACGTGGCCGCAGAGGTCGAGACCGACGGCGTTAATCAGATGGAGCCGCACGGGCTGCGTACCGATGAGCGCATTCTTGCCGTGCAGGTCATCTCGGCAGACGGCAGGGTGGTCAAGCAGTCGGATTCAGCGCCGGACACGCCGATGCTCCCGATCTCCGAGATCGGCAACGGCCTGCATATCGGGATACCAGAACACGCTTCGCCGTTCGGCCGGATCCGGTTCAGCGCCCAGACCGTGTCGGCCCCTGGCGGCGCCCGGTACACCGTGCTGGTCGGTGAGGGCAGCCAGGTTGTCACATCGGCGGTGAAGACCGTCATCATCGCGCTGGCGATCGCCGCCCCGATCGTCATCGCTGTCTCTGCGGGTGCCACCTACATGCTCGTGGCGCGGTCGATGCGATCCGTCGACGCGATCCGGTCGCGGGTGGCCGACATCAGCACATCCGATCTTGCCGAGCGGGTGCCGGTGCCCGAAAGCCGCGACGAGATAGCGGCGTTGGCCGAGACCATGAACGAGATGCTTGCCCGCATCGAAGCCGGGCACGCGGCGCAGCAGAGATTCGTCGGAGACGCGTCACACGAGCTGCGCAGCCCGCTTGCCACGATCATTTCCGCATTGGAGGTTGCCGTCGCTCACCCTGAGTTGCTCGACACGGAGCTCGCCGCAGGCACGTTGATTCCGGAGGCACACCGCATGCAGGCGCTCGTCGAGGACCTCTTGTTGTTGGCCCGCGCCGACGAGCGCGGACTCATGATTCGCCATGAGGACGTCGATCTTGACGACCTCGCCGCCGATGAGGCGCAAAGGCTAAGGCGTGAAACGTCTTTGGATGTTCACACCGAGCTCACTCCGATTCGGCTCGTCGGGGACGCCACGGCCCTGGCGCGGGTCCTCCGCAACCTGCTCGAAAACGCGGCGTTGCATGCGGTGTCACGGATCGACGTAGCGGTTGCATCCGGTGGCGGCGATGCCGTTGTCAGCGTCGCCGACGATGGTCCTGGCATCCCCGCAGCCGATCGGGAGCGGGTGTTCGATCGCTTCGTTCGGCTGGACCCGGATCGTTCACGAAGCGGAGGTGGTGCCGGTCTCGGGCTCGCGATCGTGCGCGAAATCGTTGCGGCGCATCATGGCAGCGTGACGGCCGACGACCGGCCGGGTGGCGGCACACGTATGACGATTCAGTTGCCGTTGACATAGGTGCCGGACTCCAGCCGATAGCCCATGCCGCGAATGGTTTCAATGGTGTTGGTGCCGAATGGGATATCGATCTTGCGGCGCACGTAGCCGACGTACACCTCGACCACGTTGTCGGGGCCGTTGTAGTGCGCGTCCCACACGTGCTGCAGTATCTCGGTCTTGCTGACGACGGTGTCTTTGTTTCGCATCAGGTACTCGAGCAGCCCGTATTCCCTGGGGGTCAACGTAATTGGCGTGTCAGAACGCTCCACCACCCGGCGCGACGGGTCCAGCGACAGACTTCCGGCGGTCAACACCGCGGGACGCTGTGGAGCGCAGCGACGAACCAGCGCGCGCAGCCGCGCCACCAGCACGATGAACGAGAACGGCTTGGTCAGATAGTCGTCGGCGCCGAGGTCGAAGGCGTCGGCCTGGTCGTAGTCGCCGTCCTTGGCCGTCAGCATCATCACCGGCGTCCACACGTCGCTTTCGCGCATGCGGCGAAGGACCTCGTAGCCGCTCAGACCGGGCAACATGATGTCGAGCACGACCACGTCGAATTCGTCCTCGACGGCATGCCAAAGCCCGTCGTCGCCGTCGGAGGCGGTGACGACGACGCAGCCCTCGGCGCGCAGCCCGGTCGCCAGCGTCGACGCCAGCCGCGGCTCGTCTTCGACCAGCAGGACCTTCATCGACGCGCTATCCTTCCAGGCCGCGGGGTCGGCGCGCCACGCAGCACGACGGGTTCCGCCATCGCTAGGGGTCAACGATGAGCGTGTCGGACCCGGACGTGGCGCTCCGACCGCCTCCCCTGCTTGTTCATGTTCCAGGGTTCACCGTAGGTGGTGACGCTGTCACCGGCCTTGGAGATCAGGCGGGCGAACGGACGCAGCAGCACACCACCGGCCGCACCGGTCACGGTGCCGTGCGCGTTGGACACCGCCACCTTGCCGTGCGGACCGGACACGTCGACCGAGAACGTCGCGACTTCCTGAATGC
>NZ_JAOPWB010000088.1 GCF_025965855.1 Mycobacterium sp.
GGTAATCGGCTAAGCGCCCCGCGGGCGCCGGCGCATTCGACGTCGACGGCACAGGCGTCACCATCTCCGGCTGCGTAGCTACGACCGACATATGCTCCTCCTCATGGAAGCAAGCCGACCCAGAGGCGGGCGAAGCTACCGCCGCTTCCCAGGTGACAACTTATGTAGATACCGATCATCCACCACCGACGACTACTACATACTTATTGAGCAGACAATTAACGAATCGGCAGTCTTTTGGTAAAGTTGCGGGCCGCGGTAAGCGCGGGATGCCAGCTCGAGGGCACGCCGCAATTCAACGGAGGGCTCGACGGACACAGCGCCCTCCCAGGCGGGTCTTCCCACCCGACGGGTCACCGCCCCTATCATCGATGGGGTGGACGCCGCGGCGGCGGAATGGTCTTGGCGTGAAGATTGGTTTGTCGCGCGGCGACGAGACAGGCGGGGCGATGACTGAGGCCAGCGAACGGCGAGCCGACACCACACGCCATCGACTCATCGCCGCCGCATCACGCCAGTTCGCCCACCGCCCATACAGCATGGTCAGCCTCGAGGACATCCTGGCAGAGGCCGAACTGACCAAAGGGGCAATGTATTTTCACTTCTCCTCTAAGCAAGCGCTGGCCTTGGCAATCATCGACGACCTCACCGAGATGAGCTGTGCAGCAGTCGCCGAGTTGCTTGCCCGAGAGATGTCGGGACTAGAAACACTGATCGATCTCGTCTTCCTCCTTACCGTCCAAGACACCCAGCACGACGTCGCCCGAGCCGGCATCCGACTGCTCGAGACCCTGGACAACACAACGCCCGTGCCCCCGGCACTGTGGCAATCAAGGATGGAGTTCGTCACCACCCTCATCCAAAGAGCAGTCACCGAGGGCGACGTCATCGACCAGCATGATCCCGACGACATCGCCAAAATGTTGGTGGCACTGTGGGTGGGTATCCGCCGAATCAGCAATCTCGACCAACCCGAGGACTACCTCGGCAACCTCGAAAAGGCATGGGTACTGGCACTACCCAGCTTCACCAATCCCGATCGAATCGGCTACTTCACCCAGTTCATCCAACGACGCCACGCACTTGCGGTGAAAAAGGTTTCTGCTGAAGCAATCCCAGTTGACCTCCACGCCACTGCCCGCGCCTCGGTGCACACCGACGCTTAGCCCACCACTGTTGGCCTCAGCCGCCGACAGCGACCTAGCCAGCCTCGCTAGCGCGGAAGGCGACATTCGCGAAGGTCTCGATCCCTACGTGGTCAGCGAATCACTCCTCAACGCCCGTCTGCTCTCCAAGACAGCAGACGGCAATGATCACGTCAGGCGACTCCACCCTAGACCTAGAACTTCTGTTCCCAGCAATCGTCGCCGACACATCACTGAGTATCTTCGCGCGTTTGTTGCCCGCGAGTCCCAACGCCACCACCAGGCCAACGACCCGACGGGCCGAGCCCACCAACCGTACTAGTGGTGGTCAATCCACAGCCGCTCCGTCAAATTGTCAAATGTCACCAACACAACCGGATCGTCACGCCGCATCAGCGCCGACTTGTTCATCCTGGCCCGCACCGTCCAACCCTCACAATGCCGCAGCTCCACCACCAGATTCGCGACTGCATCGACGCCGGAAAGCGCGGCTACCTCGGCCGGCACGGTCTGGAAGATCTCAGGAAAAGCCGACCCCGCCAACGCATCCGGCTCATAACCCACCATCTCGGCAAACGCCGAATTGGCGAACAAGATCATGCCGTCCCGGGCCATAGCGAGCGTAGGAACCGGCAGCCGCTCCAACACCACCACAGCAGGCAACCGCGTCAGGATGTCCGTCGGTGAATCGCTGGAACTCCCGTTACGCCGCCGCTCCACTGGCCGATCGCCGTTCATGAGAGCGCGGTCGCGGGGGTGGCCGTGTGAGTTCCCACCAGCCAACTGCGCATTCGACATGGATGGCACAGTAGCAACGAGACAAGCTCAATACATCAAAACAGCGAAACTGCAGCCTGCTGTAAAACCGGACTTGAGCCGGTGTTCATGTTGCACATCGCCGCTTGTATGCCGTGACAAATAGGTGAGAACTAACAGAGTGGCGTGGATGGCGCGGTCACATCTGCGGGTCAGGCCTGGGCAAATGCGGTCGGCGAGGGGTCGAGGAGGCCGCGCAGCCAGTCGACGGTGCGATTGATGCCTTCGGTGAGGTCGATGTCGGGTTTCCAGCCGAGCATCCGGCCCGCCAGGGTCGGGTCCAGCGCGCTCGCCTGAACCTCGCCGGTTCGGGCCTCGGCGTAATGGGGCGACCGCGAGACGCCGACTGCCTCGGCGATCAGCTGGTGCAGATCGGTGACGGTCGTCTGTACGCCGGTGCCGACGTTGAAGGTGCCGGTCGTCGTGACCGGCGCTTCGGCGGCGCACAAGAAGGCAGTCACGACGTCGTCGACGTAAACGTAGTCGTCGGTGGCGCTGCCGTCGCCGTAGATGGTCGTGGGACGGCCGGAGATCATCGCACTGC
The DNA here is from genome assembly GCF_025965855.1 of Mycobacterium sp. Lineage (GTDB taxonomy): Bacteria > Actinomycetota > Actinomycetes > Mycobacteriales > Mycobacteriaceae > Mycobacterium. The sequence continues at coordinate 2,506 of NZ_JAOPWB010000088.1, forward strand.
CGAAGAGCGCGACCACGCCGGCTTCTCCGTGTGGGTTTTGGCGTGGCCCATAGACGTTGGCCAGTGCCAGACAGATGGGCGCTAGCCCGTACATGCTGGCGTAGGCGCGCATATACAACTCTCCGGCGACCTTGGCCGCCGCATACGGGGAAAGCGGGTCGACGGGAGTGTCCTCGGTGGCGGGCAATGTGGCGGGCGCACCGTAGCGGGCGCCACCCGAGGAGGCGAAGACGATCCGCGGCACTCGCGCACGCCGGCTCGCTTCCAGCACATTGATGGTGCCCAGCACGTTGTTTCGGGCGTCATGTAGCGGATTATCAACGGAGCAGCGCACGTCGATCTGGGCGGCCAAATGGAACACCACGTCGGGGTTGGAGCGCGCGACGACGTCGGACAGCTCAGGGTGCCTGACGTCGACCGCGATGAAGGTGAAGCGACCGGGGCGGTCGTGCCGGTGGGCCGACGCGAGGTTGGCAGCGGACGGGGCGGCGCTGAGATTGTCGACTCCTGTCACCTGGTGTCCTTCCTTTAGGAGGCGGTCGACAAGGGTGGAACCGATGAATCCGACGGCGCCGGTGACAAGGGTGCGCATTGTCAGCTATCTCCAAATCGACGGTGAATTGCGGACGGCGGCAACGGATTTTGAGGCGGAATCGGCGATGACACCGCGGCGAGATCCTGGTGCATGGGCGCGGGCGCTACAAACCGCCACGCGATGGTAAGAATCGGTCGCCTCGCGGATGTAGTTGCCAATCTGGCGCAACGACCGGTTGGCCTCCGGCACCGTCGGCGCGGCGATCTGGAACACGTGCATCTGGCCGGGCCACACCCGTAGCTCGACCGGTACTCCGGCCGCGGCCAGCCGCCGCGCGGCCAGCCGAGCGTCGTGCAGCAGGACCTCGGAACCGGATACATGGATCAATGTGCGGGGCAGACCGGCCTCGATGTGGTCGAGCGGCTCATAGATCTCCTCGGGGCCTCCGTCCCTGACGTGACTCTGGCCCGCCTTGGTGATCAGGTAGCAGAGTGCGTCAAATGCTTTGGCGGAGAACATCGCATCGCTGCGGATGTTGGGATGCACCTGTTTGTGGCGCTTGGCGATCTGCATAAGCGGTGACATGCAAACGATGGCCGCGAGTTCCTCGCCTTGGT
>NZ_JAOPWB010000104.1 GCF_025965855.1 Mycobacterium sp.
ATCGCGTCGGGACTGTATGACGTGGTGCTCGTGGTCGGAGCGGACAAGGTGCGCGAGACGGCGTCCAGCACCACGTTCTGGGACTGGGCCGCGATGACGCGCGACAACGCCTGGGACTATCCGCTCGGCCTGGTCGCTCCGGCCAACTTCGCGTTGCACGTCAACCGGTACCTGCACGAGGCGCCGGCCACCAAGGAGCACATGGCGATGGTGGCGGTGAAGAACCATTTCCACGCGCTGAAGAACCCGAAAGCCCAACTGCGCTACGAGATCACCGTCGAGCAAGCGCTGGCCGCCCCGATGGTGGTCGACCCGTTCGGGCTTTATGACTGCACCCCGCAGAGCGACGGTGCCGCCGCGGTCATCTTGGCCGCCGAGGAGGTCGTGGACCGGTTCACCGATCGGCCGGTCTGGGTGCGTGGTGTGGGTCTGGGGATGGACCGGGTGATGCACCAGCACAAGCGGGACATGACTACGTTCCCCCCGACCGTGCGCGCGGCCAAGGCCGCGATGACGATGGCGGGTGTGACACCCCGCGACGTCGACGTCGCCGAAGTCCACGACTGTTTCACGGGTGTCGAGCTTATCAGTTACGAGGACCTCGGTTTCGTCGAGCGGTTCGAGGCCTACAAGCTGGTCGAGAGTCGCGAGCATTACATCGGGGGGTCGATGCCCATCAACCCGAGCGGGGGCCTGAAGGCCAAGGGGCATCCACCGGGAGCAACCGGCGTCGCGCAGTGCTACGAATTGTTCAACCAACTTCGCGGCGAGGCCGAGAATCAGGTCGACGGTGCGCGCGTTGCGTTGGCGCACAACATCGGTGGCCCGACCGCGGTCTCCGCGGTCACCATCCTCTCCAACGAAAAGAACTGATGGGACATCACATGACGACTTCTGAGATCGCCACCTTGTCCGGATACGAAGAGTTCGCCCCGTGGCTGCTGGTGGAGAAGCGCGGCAACGTCCACATCGTGAGCATCAACCGTCCTGAGGCGCTCAACGCCGTCACCGAGGAGGTGCACCACGCGTTCGCCACCATCTGGCGGGTGCTGTCCGCCGATGACGACGTGCGCGCCGTGGTGACCACCGGCGTGGGTAAGGCGTTCTCGGCAGGCGGTGACATGGTGATGTTCGGCCGCTTGATCGAGGACGAGGTGGCCCGCGCGTTCCAGATCCAAGAAGCACGGACGGTCTTCCTCGAGGTGATCGACTTCCCCAAGCCGCTGGTATCCGCGGTCAACGGGCCGGCAGTGGGATTGGGTTGCTCGATCGCCCTGTTGTCCGACCTGCTGGTGATGGGGGAGAGCAGCTACCTGGCCGATCCACACGTCGCGGTGGGGTTGACCGCGGGCGACGGCGGCGCGGCGATGCTGCCGTTGCTGATCGGCATGATGAAGGCCAAAGAGTATGTCCTGCTCGGAGATCGGATCACCGCACCGATCGCGGAGAAGCTCAACCTGGTCACCAAGGTGGTCGCCGACGACGCGGTGCTGGACGAAGCGCTGGCGCTGGGTGAGCGGCTGGCCGCCCTGCCGCCGCAGGCCCTGCGGTCATCGAAGGTGGCGCTCAACATGCACCTGAGCCGGGCCGCCCACGGGGTGCTGGAATACGCGCTCGCCGAGGAGTTGACGTCATTCTCGACGCCTGAGTTCAAGGAACGGGTCGCGGCATTCCGCGCCCGTTCCAACAAGAAATAACCGTCAGCGGTAGGCGGTCACCCGCGCGGTGATCGCGACTTTGGCGTCGTCGCCGAGTGCCTGCGCGTCGCCAATGGCAGTACTGCGGCCCACCCGCAATCGCGTTCCCTCATATCGGGATTCGTCGCCTGCGAAGAAGGGGCGCAAGAAGTTCACCCGTAACGACCCGGTCTGCAGCGGACCGTCGGAACGGTTCTGATTGATTGCCGCCGAAGCCGCCAGTTCCAGCCCGGCCGCTGCCACCCCACCGTGCACGATGTCGATGTCGTTATTCAGATTCTGGTCGACACCCTGCGACAGCACCACGCAACCGGTGGTGTCGGGTGCGACGGTGATGGCCATGAGGTCCGACAGCGTGGTCTCCGGCAACCGCTGCAGGGTCTCGGGCCGATACTGGGGTACGACGTCGCCGGCGGGGATGAAAAACGATCGCACGGTGCCGGCGCCGATTACGGCTCCGCGGTAAGTCAGTGTGCAGATCCCCAGCGACGTGGCACCCAGTGGACCGAGCGCGTGTGCGCTGGCCAGCACCGGACCATCGAGTTCCCCGACGTCGGTGCTGAGGTCCATCGACAGCTCACTGGAAACCGTCCACAGCCCAGGCCGCCTGCGGTAGTGGTTAACGATCCCGGCGGCGGCGTCGACGAGAATGGCCAACGGTCCGACCGTCGGCGCGCCCGTGTACGGATTCCGGAATCGGTGCATCTGCATCGACAGCACGGCGGTGGCCTCAGGCGGACGCGATTCGACGTACTCGATACCGAACCGGACTTGTATCGAGTCAGGTGTCTCCAGATCGTGGTGGTTTACCCGCTGATCGACGCCCGTCATTCGAGAAGGTCTACGACAGTGGACAATTCGGCCCCCGTCAGGACGAATTCCTCTGCCTTTTGGAGATGGCGCTTCCAGAGCAGGCCGGCCTTCTCGGCGTCGCCGTCCTTGATCAGGTCCAGCACCATCCGGTGGGTCTTGGCTGACCGGCGGACCGCCTGCTCGGCACGCGTACCGGCGGTGGGCTGAAGCGAGCGGTTGGCCTTCTCGATGATGTGATGCAGCATGTCGCTGACGATCTGCAGGGTGGCATTGCCGGACAACCGCGCGATTGCGGCGTGGAAGTCGGTCAGTTGATCGACGGCTTCGCTGCCCGGGTTCAGCTGCGACTCGCGTTCGACGATCTGCTCGAGTTCGGCGATCACCTTGGGGCTGCGGTCCTTGGCCAACTGCTCGACCATCGGAACCTCAAGGGTGACCCGTGCGTCGTAGACGTCCTTGACCGTGACGCCCTCGTACTCCAAGATCAAGCCCGCGTAGCGGGCCAGCGTCTCACGACGTGGACGGGTGACGCGCGCGCCGCCGCGTACCCCGCGTTGCACCTGGATCAGGGATTCGGACTCGAGCACCCGGAACGCTTCCCGCAGCGTCGGCCGGGACACCCCGAAGCGCTCCATCAGCTCGGACTCCGGCGGCAGCATGGTGCCTTCGGTGATCTCGCCGCGGATGAACATCCGGCGCAGGACAGTGGCCACTCGATCGGCCATCTTCGGTTCCCGAAGACTGGTGACCTCCATTACAACCTCCGCCGCTACTGTAAATGCATCAAACAACTGACTATTTGGAAGATTAACCGATTCCTCCGGCTAAGCCCGTGATTAGCGGCCTGCCAGTGACCAACGTCATCACTAGTACCCCATCGCCCGTCCCATGAGGTCCTTCATGATCTCGGTGGTGCCAGCATAGAGGCGCTGCACCCGCGAATCACGCCACAGCCTGGCCACTTCGTACTCGTTGATGTAGCCGTATCCGCCGTGCAGCTGTAGGCAGCGGTCGATGATCTCCCACTGCACTTCCGAGGTCCACCACTTCAACCCGGCGGCGTCCTGATCGCTCAGCGTGCCGTCGTTGACCGACAGCACGCACTGATCGAGATAGGTCTGGGCGGCGTCGAGCTTGGTCTGCATCTCGGCCAGGAAGTGCCTGTTGACCTGGAAGGTTCCGATGGGCTGTCCGAATGCGGTGCGCTCCAGCGCGTAGGCCTTGGTCAGGTCGAGCGCACGGCGGGCGGCCGGCAGTGCGTAGCAGGCCACGCCGACCCGCTCGCTGGGCAGGTTGGAGACCAGATGGTAGAAGCCGCGGTTGAGCTCGCCCACCAGGTTCTCCTTGGGCACCCGGACATCCTCGAAGAACAATTCGGCGGTGTCGGCGGAGTGTTGGCCGATCTTGTCGAGCTTGCGGCCCCGGCTGAAACCCTCCATCCCGTCCTCGATCATCAGCAGGCTGATGCCCTTGTGCCGGGCCGACGGGTCGGTCTTGACCGCGGTCAGCACGAGCTTGGACAGCAGGCCATTGCTGATGAACGTCTTCTGGCCGTTGACCACCCAGTGGTCGCCCTCGTCTCGGGCGGTGGTCTTGATGCCGGCCAGGTCGGACCCGGCCGCAGGTTCGGACATCGCGATGGATCCGATGTACTCGCCGGAGACGAACTTGGGCAGCCAGCGTTCCTTCTGCTCCTCAGTGGTGAGGTCGTTCAGATACGGCATGAGGATGTCGTTTTGGACGCCGAGTCCGATGCCGACCGATCCGGTCAGGAACATCTCCTCGGTGATGATCTGGTTGAACCGGAAGTCCTTGACGCCAAGGCCGCCGTACTTCTCGTCGAACTCCCAGCCGATCAGGCCGTGTTTGCCTGCGGCCAGCCACGCCTCGCGGCTGACCTTGCCGTCACGTTCCCACTTCTCGACGTTTGGCAGGCATTCCCGCTCGAAGAACTCGCGGGCGGTGGCGCGAAAGTCATCATGGATCTCGTCGAAGATGTTGCGGCGCATATACGCCTTCCTACTCGGCCCAAGCGACGACGGCGGGCAGTGCGCGGCCGGGGGCCCAGGCCTCTTCGGAATCCTCGAAGAGTCGCTCGGCGAGCAGCGCCTCGAGCTGATCGTGCGAGCCGCAGAGCGCGTCGAGCTGGAATCCTCGAGTGACATAGCGGTGGAGGTCGTGCTCGGCGGTCAGTCCGATCGCTCCGCAAACCTGCAGTGCCACATCGCTGACAGCGCGATGTGCCCGGCCCGCGGCGGCCTTGGCACTGAGCGCCAACAGTTCGCCGCCGTCTCGCCATGACTCACCCAGCAGCGCTCGGGCCCCCGCGAGCACCGCCGACGCATCGGCGAGGGCGTGGCGCGGCGATTGAAATGACCCGATCTGCGCGCCGAATTGGACGCGCACACTGACGTGCTCGACCGCGATGCGTAGCGCCCGCTCGGCCAGTTCCACCAGTTCGGTGGCCAGCGCTCGATGGGCTGCGGCGAGCGCTCGGTTCCATTCGGTGGATGCCTCGACCAGCGCCACGTCGAGTGATCCGCTCACCACGGTCCAGTACGTCGACGCGTCGAATGTGTCCAGGCGCTGGCCGTCGAGCCGCGATGCCTCGACCACGCCCACCGACACGGTGCTCATCGGCCCCGATATTGGGACCACGATCCGGCCCTCCAGCGGTCCGAGGACGATGCCCGATACCCGTTCGGCATCGGAACCCGGCGCGTACCCCTTTGCCAGGTCAGGCAACAGCACGTGAGCTGCGGGACCGTCGAGCACTCCGGTCATTTCGGCCAACATGACGCGGTCCAGGCAGTCCGTCAGGGCCAGCGACCTGCCTTGCGCGCGGAACAACAGCTCGGCAGCCTCGACGGGGTACTCGGCCTCGATCTCCGACCAGCCCAACTCGGCCAGCCGCGCACCGATTGCCACGTGCCCGCTGGCGCCCTTGCCCGCCAGCCCCTCGAAGAGCCAGAGCACCGCCTCCTCGACCATCCGCCATGACTCGTCAACCGCGTGCTGGGTCATCGCTTCTCTCATCGTTTTTCCCTGGGCAGCCCGAGGAGGTGGTCGGCGATGATGCCGCGCTGCACCTCGGCGGTGCCGCCCATCACTGTGGCAGCCCGCGAGTACCACCACTCGGCGCGCGCTGTGTCCAGTTCCGCGCCGCCACGGCCCGTCCCGGCGATCATGTGCTCCCGGTTGATCTCCAGGATGAGGTCGTTGACCTCCTTCTCGGCGCGGCCGAACAGCAGTTTGTCGATGCTGCTGTCCGCGCCGACCGCCTCGCCTGCGGCCAGCCGGCGCACGGTGGTCGCGGTTCGCGCCTGGGCGGCCGACACGTCGACATACACCCTGGCGAAGCGCTGGCGCTGCGTGTCGGTGGCGCCGGCGGTCACCATGTCCTCCCGCAATCGACCCATTTCGGTGAGCACCTTGTTGAGCACCGCGTAGCCGTACATGCCGCGTTCGTACTGCATCAGGTGCATCGCCACGGCCCAGCCGCCGTCGACATCGCCGACTACGCGCTCACGGTCGACGCGGACGTCGTCGAAGAACACCTCAGCAAGTTCGCGGCGCCCGCTGGCCAACGCGATCGGTCTAATGGTGACGCCCGGTGCGTCGGCGTCGACCATGATCATCGTCAGCCCGCGGTGTCGGCTCTCGGGTGTCCCGGTCCGGACCAACGCCAACAGCCGCGTGGCGGTGGGCCCCTGGCTGGTCCAGATCTTCTGGCCGTTGATGACGAATCCGTCGGCCCCGTCGTCGACCGCGCGGGTGCGCAGGCTGGCCAGGTCGCTGCCCGACTCGGGTTCCGAGAAACTCTGACCCCACCACTCGGCACCGCTGAGGTAACCCGGCAGGTATGCCGCGGCCAGACCGGGGGCGAACTTCAGCAAAGCAGGCCCGAGCGTTTCCAGGGTCCAGTGTTGGGCCGGAATTGGCAGCATCGCGTAGGCGAGTTCCTCGTAGTACACCGCACGATGAATCTCGTTGCCGCCCAACCCACCTGCGGCATCCGGCCAGCCGTATCGGTTCCAGCCGTCGGCGTGCAACCTGGCCATCACCGTGGCGTCGTGCGCCAGCCCGTCCTCGGCGCTGGCGAACGCTGCCGTGCGCCACGCGTCGGCCGCGTCCAGGTCGCGTAGGTAGCGTCGGAAGTCCTCGCGGTACGCTGCGATGCCGGAAACGTACTCGGCGTGGCGACCGCTATGCAGGGCGCTGTCGACAGTGGCGGACAACCGGCTCCCCCTCCATTGGTCTCGAGATCTCGCCAGTCGGGACTGAATCCGCTAAACAGTTATCTATAACAAGGTACACTAGCTGACGCCGATAATTCTGCGAGAGGGAGTGCCAATGACGGCTTCACCGGTCGCCGCTACAACTGTCCAGTTCAATCCCGAGACCAGGCTGTTCATCGACGGGCGGCTGCGGGATTCGTCGACCGGAAACACCGTCGAGAACGTGAACCCGGCGAACGAAGAGGTGCTGGGGTTCGCGACCGACGCGAGTGCCGAGGACATGGGCGAGGCCATCGCCGCCGCCCGCCGAGCATTCGACACCACCGACTGGTCGACCAGCCACGAGTTCCGTCAACGGTGCCTAATGCAATTGCACGACGCGCTGCAGGAGGAAAAGGAAGACATTCGCGCCGAGTTGATCGCCGAAGTCGGCGCGACGGTGGGGATGACGTACATCGCGCAGATGGAATGGCCAATGGCCGACGCCATCCGGTTCCCCGCCCAGCTGATCTCGACCTTCCAGTGGGAGCGGATGCTCGACCAGGACGCCAAGATGGGCATGCCGTACAACCGCGTCGTGGTGAAGGAACCGATGGGTGTCGTCGGCGCCATCACACCATGGAACTTCCCGTTCGAGATCATCAGCAACAAGGTGGGCCAGATCCTGGCCACCGGAAACACGATGGTGCTCAAGCCGGCCATCGAGACGCCGTGGAGCGCCCTGCGGTGGGGCCGGATCATCGCCGAGAAAACCGACATCCCCGCCGGTGTCGTCAACATCGTTCCGGCGTCGGACAACGACATCGCTCAGGTGCTCGCCACCGACCCGCGCATCGACATGGTGTCTTTCACCGGATCGACCGCGGTCGGGCAGCTCATCCAGCGGCTGTCGGCGGACACCATGAAGCGCAACATGCTTGAGCTCGGCGGCAAGTCGGCGTACCTCGTGCTCGACGACGCCGACATGGGCATGGCGCTGCCCGGCTGCCTCGGCGCGCTGATGCACTCCGGTCAGGGCTGCGCGCTGGCCACCCGGATGCTGGTGCCGCGGCCGCACTACGACCAAGCCGTCGAGGTCGCCACCGCCACCTTCGGCGCTCTGTCCGTCGGCGACCCGTCGGACGCGAATACCTTCTGCGGGCCCCTGGTGTCGGCCAAGCAGCGGGACCGGGTGCTGAACTACATCGAGATCGCCAAGCGCGAGGGAGGCCGCGTCACCGTCGGTGGCGGCGCGCCGGAGGGCCTGGACCACGGATTCTTTGTGGCACCGACCGTCGTCGCGGACGTCGCACCGGACCACACGATCTTCCAGGAGGAGGTATTCGGGCCGGTGCTGTCCATCACCCCGTACGACGGCGGTGACGACGGCGCCGTCGAACTGGCCAACAACTCCACCTACGGCCTGGCGGGCGCGATCATGGGCTCCGACGAGCGGGCCATGGCCGTGGCCCGCCGCATCCGCACCGGCTCGCTGATGATCAACAGCGGCATGTACTACGGCGCCGACGCCCCGTTCGGTGGCTACAAGATGAGCGGGATCGGCAGGCAGAACGGCATCGAGGGTTTCGAGCAACACCTGCAGACCAAGACGATCGGCTATCCCCTGTGACCGACATTCTGAGCGGTATCCGCGTCGTCGAACTCGCGGCGTGGACGTTCGTGCCCGCCGCCGGTGCTGTGCTCGCCGACTGGGGCGCGGATGTGATCAAGATCGAGCACCCCGAGACCGGTGACCCGCAGCGGGGCCTGATCAGCTCCGGGGTCGTCACGGGCGCAGGGGGAGTGAACCACTTCGTCGAGCAGCCCAACCGCGGCAAGCGCAGCATCGGGCTGGACACGTCAACCCCCGACGGGCTCGAGCTGCTGATGAAGTTGCTCGAAACCGCCGATGTGTTCGTCACCAACCTGCTGCCGGATTCACGTCAGCGGATGGGCATCGACGTCGATCAGGTCCGGGCGCGCAACCCGAAGATCATCTACGCCCGTGGGCATGGTTACGGCACCAAGGGGGACCTGTCCGCGCAGGGCGGCTTCGACCTGGCGGCGTACTGGGCCCGGGGCGGGATCGGCGACGCTTACTCAGCCGGTGACGGCTCGTACCCGCCCATCCAGCGGCCGGCCTTCGGTGA
>NZ_JAOPWB010000099.1 GCF_025965855.1 Mycobacterium sp.
CCAGACCGGTGCCGTCGCGCACGCGAACCGGAAGATGCGGGACGCCCCGGCTGTGCAGGTCGCGCACCATGCGTGGGTCGGCGACCAGGTAGTCCGACAGCACCACCAGATCGACGGTGGCGCGTGAGACCGCGGCGTGCGGTTGGCTGCTGTGCGCGATCCGGGCCCCCGAACACCGCAGCGCCTCCATCAGCAGGTCCGATAGCGGTCCGCGGCCGTGGACGCGGATCGAGGCGGCCCGGCAACTATTCAGACGCGGGGCTCTCGCCAGGTGTCGGCGGCAGTAGCGACGAGCGTTCGTCCAGCAGCGCGTCTATTCGCGCCGTATTTGGCGTGCGACCTTCTGCGTCACGGGCCATGTGGCGAATCGCGAGCAGCAGTCGGAGTTCGGAGTCGATCACCTCGAGGTCGCGCACGTGCGGAGCTTCGCACCGGCTTTAGCACTTCACCCGCAGAGTCGCATCACACCCCTGCTGGGCAGTTCACCGGCGCATGAACGCAATGTGCACAACAGAATCAGGGCATTACCGTTGTGTGATGCCGTTATGGCGACTGCGTGACTACGACGACGACGATCTGGACCAGGCGATCCAGATATGGGACCAAAGCCGGACTCCAGGCTCGGCAGAGCCGGTGTTCACGGTCGCCGAGGTAGTGGCGGCCGCCCGGGCCGGCCAGCCGGCGGTCGTCGCAGAGGTCGGTGACGAAGTGGTTGGCATGGCCGTTGCGCGGACCGACGGCGAGCGGGCGTGGGTACTTCTGATCGCCCTGGCATCACGATGGCGTCATCGCGGTATAGGCAGCGCGCTGCTGGCTGATCTCGAACGACGGCTGCGGTCGGCCGGAGTGCGGAAAATCTGCACGATCCTCTCACAGGGCGCGACGGGCTCGGAGGCGCTGGAGAACACTGGCTACACCCGCCGCGACGGGCTGGTGTACTACGAGACGATCGAACACTTTCGGCCGGATCAGGCCAATGTGCTCGCAGAGCTGGGAGGGCGGCTGTTAGCGCCGGGGCTGTGGGAGGAACTGGCTGGCATGGAGCAGGAAAAGCAGATCATCGAACAGCGCATTATCGCCCCGCTGGCTCACCCCGACATCGCCGACCGCTATGGAGTACGCCCGCCTAAGGCGGTCATCTTGTTCGGGCCACCGGGAACTGGGAAAACCAGTTTCGCCAAAGGGATTTCGTCGCGGCTTGGCTGGCCCTTCGTCGAGCTTTTTCCCTCCCGGCTGGCCGCCGCGACGCAGGGCGGTCTGGCTGCGTCGCTTAGGGAGGTGTTCGGAGAACTGGCCGAGCTCGATGAGCTGGTGTTGTTCATCGACGAGGTCGAGGAGATCGCGGTCGCACGAGCCGGCGCCAGCACCACCGAAACCGGCGTCACCAACGAATTGCTGAAGCTCATCCCGTCGTTTCGCGAGCACGATGGGCGTCTGATGGTGTGCGCCACCAATTCGGTTCACTCGCTTGACTCGGCGTTCCTGCGGCCCGGGCGCTTCGACTACGTCATTCCGGTCGGACCGCCGGACCAGCCGGCCCGTATGGCGGTGTGGAAACGCTATCTCGGCGAGGCTAATTCAGGGATCGATGTTGACCGGCTGGTCGCGGCGACCGAGCTGTTCACTCCGGCCGACATCGAGTTCGCCGCCCGCAAGGGCGCGCAGGTGGCGTTCGATCGTGAGATGGTGCACGGCCGGGGAGAGCCCGCGACCATCGAGGACTATCTGATGGCGATCGGCGATGTCCGGCCGACTTTGACTGCTGCGATCCTGGCCGAATTCACTGAGGATAAAGCACAATTCGCCAGGTTGTAGTTCCGCTAGGATCGGCCCCGCCACCCAAGCGGATGACGGGCCGGGGGTTTGACGGCTTAAGCGAGGCGACCGCGACTGCCCATCTGGGGCACCTTTCTGGTGTTGTTGAGTAACCCCATCTAGTAATTGCCCAGGCAGCTAATGAACGGGGGGTCCAGAACGGATGCATCGCGGCGGCGGCATCTGAATGCGACTCACCTGTCAACGATGTCGTGGGCTCAGACACCTCCAAGCGCGCTGACTCCGGCTGTTCTCAGCCGCGGCCGGTGGCCGGGGCGAGGCGGGCCATCCCGCGGAGAATCCACGGTGCGCGCCTCCCGATCGTCTCCACGGCGCGGTCCGAGCGGCGCATCGCGGTTCGACGGCCAGGAGTGGGCATTGACGCCAGTTCCGCCTCGGCCGATCCCGCCCGCGGACCGTGGCGATCGACCGCCAGCAGTTGCCAGGTGCCGGGCACGCCACGCAGCTCGACGCTGCCGCGGTCCTCGAAGCCCGTGCCCGAGCCGACGACCAGGTCACGCACCGTGCGCGAGACAAGGATGTCCCCGGCAGCCGCGTGTCCGAGGATCCGCGCCGCGATGTGTACCGCGATTCCCCCGATGTCGTTGTCCAGTAGTTCGCATTCGCCGGTGTGGATGCCGACGCGAATCTGGATGCCCAGGGTCTCGGCGTCAGCGCGCAACGCCTCGGCGCAGCGGATGGCCTGCGTCGGCCCGTCGAACGTGGCCAGGTGACCATCGCCGGTGCTCTTGACCACCGTTCCGCCGAAACGTTCCACGAGGTCGGCGGTGATCTCGCCAAAGCGGTGCAGCACCGCGCGCCACCGCTCGTCGCCGGTCGCCGCGGCGTGTTGCGTCGACGCGACGATGTCGGTGAACAGCACGGTTCGCAGGGCGCGATGTGACTGCGCCGGCGCGGCGCGGATGACGGTGAGGAACTCCACGATCTCGGTCAGGATCTTGACGGGCTCGGTTAAGAAGGGTGCGTGGTC
>NZ_JAOPWB010000261.1 GCF_025965855.1 Mycobacterium sp.
GCCCGCGGGCCCGCCGGCCCTGCCGCCACTGCCCCCGCTGCCTGGCCCGCCGCCCCTCCCCCCGCCCCCGCAGTTGTGCACGCCCGGAATCGGTCCGTTCAAGGCCTGCACGCCCAGAGCTATTCGCCGCGTAACTGCAGGACCGCGTCGTAGAGCTGGCGCGTACGCACGTCCGGATGCGCCGCGGCCACCTCGCTGCAGGCGTCCTTGACGCGCACCCCTCCGGCGACCAGCTCCTGCACTTCGGCCAACAGAGATGGCAGGTCGGCGCGCGGCGTCGCGCCGGCGAGTACGACGGTGATCTCGCCGAGCACACCGTTGTTCGCCCACGCCGCCAGCTCCTCGAGCGACCCGCGCACCACTTCCTCGTGCACCTTCGTCAGCTCCCGGCACACCACCGCGCGGCGTGCACCGCCGAGTTCGTCCGCGGCGTCGCGCAGGCACGCGGCGAGCCGGCGCGGCGATTCGAAGAACACGCAGGTGCGCCGCTCGTCGGCCAGCGAGGCCAACCATGCCCGGCGCGCCGACTTCTTGCGCGGGGCGAAACCCTCGAAGCAGAACCGCTCCGACGGCAGCCCGGACACGGCGAGCGCGGTCGTCACCGCGGACGGGCCGGGGAGGCACTGGACCGGAAGCCCGGCGTCCACGCACGCAACCACCAGCCGGTAGCCCGGGTCGCTGATCAACGGCATCCCGGCGTCGCTGACCATCAACACCGTCGCGCCGGCCTTCATCGCGTCGACCAGAGCGGGCACCCGGACGGCCTCGACCCGGTCGTACAGGCTGACCACCCGGCCGCTGATCGGCGCGTCGAGCGCCTTGGCCAGGATCCGCACCCGCCGGGTGTCCTCGGCGGCCACCACGTCGGCGCGGGCCAGCGCGTCGATCAGCCGTGGCGAGGCATCCGACGGCTGGCCAAGGGGCGTCGCGCCCAGCAATAGGCGACCGGAGGTCATGACGGACAGCCTACGATCGACGTGATGACCGCCCCGCCCCGCGAAGCCTCCGTCGCCTCGGAAAACCGCGTCGAGCGCGTCGTACCCGTCGACAGCCCGGGCCCACTCGTTCCGGTCGCCGACTTCGGCCCAACCGACCACATTCGCGGCTGGGTCGCGACCGGCGTGATCACGGTGCTGGCGACGGTGACCCGGTTCCTCAACCTGGGCTCGCCTACCGATGCCGGCACGCCCGTCTTCGACGAGAAGCACTACGCGCCTCAGGCCTGGCAGGTGCTGCACAACCACGGGGTGGAAGACAACCCCGGGTTCGGTCTGGTCGTCCACCCGCCGGTCGGCAAGCAACTGATCGCGATCGGCGAGGCGATCTTCGGTTACAACGGGGTGGGCTGGCGATTCACCGGCGCGCTGCTGGGCGTTGCGATGGTGGTGCTGGTGATGCGGATCGTGCGACGGATCAGCCGCTCGACCTTGGTCGGGGCGATCGCCGGGGTGCTGGTGATCTGCGACGGCGTCAGCTTCGTCACCGCGCGGACCGCCCTGCTCGACGGCATGCTGACCTTCTTCGTGGTCGCGGCGTTCGGCGCGCTCATCGTCGACCGGGATCAGGTGCGCCAGCGAATGCACATCGCGCTGGTTGAGGGCCGCATCGGCGAATCCCTGTGGGGTCCCCGGCTGGGGGTGCGCTGGTGGCGGTTCGGCGCCGGGGTGTTGCTCGGATTGGCTTGCGGGACAAAGTGGTCCGGCCTCTATTTCGTGCTGTTCTTCGGCGCGATGTCGTTGGCGTTCGACGTCGCGGCGCGGCGCCAATACCAAGTGACAAGGCCGTGGCTGGGGGTTTTCCGCCGCGACCTGATCCCCACCGCGTATGCGCTGGCGCTCATCCCGTTCGCGGTCTACCTCGCCAGCTACGCGCCCTGGTTCGCGTCCGAGACCGCGATCGACCGCCACGAGGTCGGCCAGTCGATCGGCCGCCACTCCCTCGTTCCCATGCCCGACGCCATTCGCTCGCTTTGGCACTACACCGCCAGGGCCTTCCAGTTTCATGCGGGCCTGACGAATTCCGCCGGCAACTACCACCCGTGGGAATCCAAACCGTGGAGCTGGCCGATGTCGTTGCGGCCTGTTCTATATGCCATCGACCAGCAAAACGTTCCCGGCTGTGGCGCGCAGTCGTGTGTCAAGGCGGAGATGTTGGTCGGCACTCCAGCCATGTGGTGGCTGACGGTGCCGGTGCTGCTCTATGCGACATGGCGGACGCTGGTGCGCCGCGACTGGCGCTACGCCGCCGTCTTGACCGGTTACTGCGCGGGGTGGCTGCCGTGGTTCGCCGACATCGACCGGCAGATGTACTTCTTCTACGCCGCGACGATGGCTCCGTTTTTGGCCATGGCCATCGCGCTGATCTGCGGCGACATCCTCTACGCGCGCCGCCAAAGCTCCGAGCGGCGCACACTGGGGCTCATCGCGGTGAGTTGTTATGCGGCTTTAGTCGTGACCAACTTCGCCTGGTTGTTCCCGGTGCTCACCGGCCTGCCCATCTCCCAGCAGACCTGGAACATGGAGATCTGGCTGCCCAGCTGGCGTTAGTTTTCCGCGTCGAAACTGCGTCCAAGGGCGGGCGCACCTTGAAGCCAGTCCGAATCCGACGCGCTGAGCGCAGACTCGATGCCAGCTAAAGAAGATCGCGTGCGACGGGGCAGGACATGCATCGGGGGCCGCCGCGGCCGGTGCTCAATTCGGAACCCGCGATGGTGAGCACTTCGATGCCCGCGTCGCGCAAGCGGGCGTTGGTCTGCACGTTGCGCTCGTACGCCACCACGACGCCGGGCGCCAGGGCCAACGTGTTGTTGCCGTCGTCCCACTGCTCGCGCTCGGCGACGAGGGGATCGAGCCCGGTGCCGATGACCCGCAGTTTGTCGATTCTCATCGCCTTGGCGGCGGCCTCCAGAAACGGCGTTTCGTCGCCGATGGTGGCGCCCTCGGGGGTGCGCTGGATCGGGAACGCCGACAGCGTGTCGACGATGTTCGCGTACATCACCACGGTGTCGGTGTCGACCATCGTGCACACCGTGTCCAGGTGCATTTGCGCGCGCCGCTGGGCGATCGGCACCGCGAGCACCGTGTCCGCGAGGTCGTCGTCAAAAAGGCTGCGCGCCAACGCTTCCGCGCCGGCAGGGGTGGTCCGTTCACCAACCCCGACCGCGACCACACCGGGCGCGAGCAGCAGCACGTCACCGCCCTCGACGGGGGCGGTGCGCGACTCGTAGGCGCGCCGCACCCCGGTGAACCGCGGGTGATGGGCATAGATCAGATCGGTCAACGACGCCTCGCGAACGCGCGCCCGCAGCGCCAGGGTGGGGATCACCACCCGCGGCCCGATCCAGATCGACGAGTCCCGGGTGAACACCAGGTTCGGCAATGGATCGATGACGAAATCCGCCCCGTGGTGCATGCGAAGCACCAGCGAGACGTCGGTCCGGGTGTCCGGCGGCAGCTCGTTGAACGTCATGCCGGCCATCAGCACGCTGGCGAGCATGACCGGGTCAATTCCCCGCAGGTAGGCCGAAAGCTCTTGCGCCAGTGGCGTTCCGAGCCGACGCGCATCCACCGCCGCGGCGACCCCCTGCATCCGGGCGGCCCCGCTGTGGCTGAGCGCCTCGGTCAGCAGGTCGGACAGCAGCAGCACCTCGACGCCACGGGAACGCAGCAGTGCGGCGAACTGGTCATGCTCTTCCTGTGCCCGCGCGACCCAGGGCAACCCGTCGAACAGCAACTGGTCGGTGTTGCGCGGATTGAGCCGGCGCAGCTCCGCCCCGGGGCGGTGCAGGATGGCGGCCCGCAGCGCGCCCACCTCGGAATTGGTGCCCAGCTCAACAACAGCCACGATGAAAACGGTAGCCGGTCGCCGGACGGTCCCGTCTCCATCGAACTAATGTGCGATAAACTGGGCGCCGTGAGCATCGCGGTTCAGGGCTCGCTGTTCGAGCACACCGAGCGCAGACAGCTCGGTGATGGCGCTTTCATCGAGATCCGCGCCGCCTGGCTGGCCGAGGCCGATGGCCTGCTGAACGAACTGCTGTCGACGGTGCCGTGGCGGGCCGAACGCCGCCACATGTATGACCGGGTGGTCGATGTGCCGCGGCTGGTCAGTTTCCACGACCTGACGGTCGAGGACCCCCCGCACCCGCTGCTCGGGCGGCTGCGGCGGCGGCTCAACGACATTTACGCGGGCGAGCTCGGCGAGCCCTTCACCACCATCGGACTGTGTTGTTATCGCGACGGCTCCGACAGCGTCGCCTGGCACGGTGACACCATCGGGCGCAGCAGCTCGCGCGACACCATGGTGGCGATCGTCAGCCTCGGCGCGACACGCACTTTCGCGATGCGGCGACGTGGCGGCGGCCCGTCGCTGCGACTGCCGCAGGCCCACGGCGACCTGCTGGTGATGGGCGGATCGTGCCAGCGCACCTGGGAGCACGCGGTGCCCAAGACCTCGGCGCCCACCGGTCCACGCGTCAGCATCCAGTTCCGCCCGCGCGACGTCCGCTAGATCTGACTGCGCGACTCTGCCCCGCAAGCGGGGGGACCGGCGCTCGCCGTCGCCGCGCTAGCTCCGGACCGCGGCCACCGACTTGACGAGCAGGTCGCGGGCGCGTTGGGTATCGATCTTGGCCACCGGCTGGTCCGGGATGACCAGCGGATTGGCGATGACGATCACCTGGTAATCACCGAATTGGGCCGAATAGTCGTACAGCTCGCCGGTGCGCGCTCCCCCGTCCACCACGGCCTGCAGCACGCGGTGCACGCCCGCCGTGCGAGCCCCGTCGACGTGCGGCGCATCGATCACCTCGATGCCGCCCCGCACCCCGTTCCCGGCGAACGCGACCTTAGTGCAGTCCTTCCCGGGGTCGTTGAATGGCAGGGCTTTTGAGGTCTCCACGGCGATGACGACGAACCGGTTGCCGTTGCCCTCGGCGGAGACGGCGGCCATATTGCCCTGCAAGTCGGGCGGCATGTCCGGGCCCACCGCCACTTTCGCGCAGTTGGCGGGGTCGAACGTCAGGCCGTCGGGCAGCTTCCGGGCCGAGAGCAGCTTGGGGTCGATCCCCCGAACGGGGAGGTCGGTGACCTTGTAGTCGGGCCCGAAGCTTGACTTGACGTCGGCGACCTTGCCGATGTCCGCCTTCACCGGGGCGGGATCGCTACCCGACGAGCATCCGGCGAGCACGCACACTGATGCGGTCGCGAGCAACACCTTCAACATCGTGGCCAATCTACCCAAAGGGGATGCTCAGCTGCGTAACGTGGACACCGTTTTGACGAGGAGATCGGCGGCGAATTGCGGCGGCAGCGGGGGCAGTGCCGAACCGGGGTCCGTGGTCAGCGTGGTGAACGTGTAGTAGTTGCCGAGATATGCGGTGAAGGTGTATGCGCGCGAATCGATTTCGGTGCCCGATTCGACGGATGACTTGGTGTCGGCCATCATGCCGAGGGTTGCGACGCCGTCGATGTGTGGGGCGTCGATGAGCCGAACGCTGGCCGCGGTGTGGTCGTCGATCATGGTCCACCCGCCGCATGCCGCCACGAGACGCTGGTCGAGATCCACCGGCCCCGGCAAAGCCACCACCACCGCGTCGACGACGCCGCCGGTCCCCGACCCGGAGAAGCCCTGCGCGGTTTGGTCGCGATCGTCGCCGGGGTCGGCGAGTGTCGCGCATTGCGGCGGCTTGGCCCTCGCGTCGGGTTCGAGGCTCCAGATCACCCTCGGTGAGGCCCCGCTCGGGATGCCGGTGGTCACCTCGTAGTTGGGCGGCAGCTCGCCAACCACCCGCTTGATGTTGGCGGGGTTGACGGGCGCGTTGTGGGCCGTGGATTTGGTGGGCGTGGCCGACGGCGCGGGCGCGGGCGCATGCGCGCATGCCGCCAGCAGCAGCGCGGAAACCGTCGCTGGTCCAATCGCGAACAGCCGCATGCCCGTTCAGCCGGCCGCTTCGATCACTTGGCGCGCAACCCGTTTGATTCGATCGGCCATCTGACCCCCGAAGCTCAGCCGGCGGGGCACGTCGATGACGGTGGCGACGACGCCGATGTCCTCGCGCTGCCACACCGCGCCGTAATGGTCCATGATCGCGCGCATCGGCGTGTTGTCGGAAAGCATTCGCGCGGAGAACCTTTCGACCCCGTCGACCCTGGCGGCGACGGACAGCGCGCTGATCAGGAAGCTCCCGATCCCGCGGCCCTGGTAGGCGTCGGCGACGGTGAAGGCGATCTCGGCGGTTGTCGGATCGCTCTCGTCGCGCACGAAGCGAGCGTCGGCGACCGGGTCGTTACCGTCGGTCACCACCCACACGAAGTGGTCGACGTAGTCGACCTCGGACAGGTAGTGCAGCAACGCCGGGCTGGGCACGCGGGCCGTCATGAACCGCCGGTACAGCGTCTCGCTGGAGAATTGGATGTGGCCGTGCATGGTCCGTTCGTCGTCGCCGGGCAGGACCGGGCGCAGCATCAGGCGGGTACCGTCGCGGACCTCGATGGGGATGGGGGTGATGAATGCGGCCAGACGCTGGCGCACGGTGCGCAGCAACCGCGGCATGACCCCGGGAATGTGCACCATCCGGGTGAAGGCGTCGTTGTCGCCGATCCATCCGGTCAGCGGTTCGGCCGTCGTGACGGTCGCAATGCGCGGTCTGTCGCGCAACAGGGCTATTTCCCCGATGATTGTGCCCGGCGACGCCTGTCCGACGACAACCGCACCGTCGCTTTCGACGCGCTTGATCTGGGCCGTTCCCGACGAGATAAGCAGGAAGGAAACGGCCTGCTCGCCCTGCTGCATGAGCACCTGGCCGGTCGCGGCGTGCAGCGGTTGGAGCCGGGCGGCTAGCGCCACCAGATCTTCGGCAGTGCAGCCCTCGAAGATGTCCATCGTCGCGAGCTCTTCCGCCCGCGCGCCGGTCAGTTCGGCCACTGCGATCTCCCGCCGGAGTTGTCGCTCTGCAGGGGGTGAAGCTGGCTACTCGCGATAACCGCTGTGGCCTGACCTTCCCGCCTGCGTTGCCGTCGTCTACCACGCCAGGCCGAGACTCCTGGACGCGGTCGGGTCTTGCTCAGGTTATGAGGCGGTTTCGGGCTGCGGCAAGGATGGTCGGTGAAGGGCCGGTCGCTGCGTCATGGGAAGCGCGGCAGCCACATGGATGCTTGGGGGCTTCAACGATGACCCAAACACAACACAGAACCGGGAGGGGACGGGCCGAATCTTACGCTTACGTGCTCGAACCCGCTTCGACTGTGAGCGCCGCGACCATCGAGGCACAGTGCCGCCGCGCAGCCTGAATTTCGTCGTCAGCTCCGTGGCCGCCCGACGAAGCTCAAAGAGGTCGGGGTGCAGATCGCCATCGATGATTTCGGCATCCCAGCATCGGTGTCCACGCCGACGGTATTGCCCATTAGCGGGTCAGGCAAATCGGCCCGTCCGACGGTCCGCCAGATCGAACCCGTCGATCCCATGGAGCGGGACGACGAACGATACCCGACGACAGCCGAGGGATCCAGTGCAGTTAATCGATTGGTATTGAAGGTGTGTATCCGCAGGTGAGAGGCCTTGGGGTGCCGGCAGCTAGCAACAGCGAGGCAACCTCGCCGATCGCCGCCCACTCCCGACTCATGCTGATCGCTGCTCGCGGCAACCATCCGCCCCGCGCACTCACGCTGGTCAGGCGGATATTTCCTCGAGGAACTGGCCCACAAAACGCGCGGTCTGTTCACTACCGAGTCTTCCGGAGATGCTGATGCTTTCTGCATCGAAATAAACTGAATGTTGGCGATCTACTTCTGTTGTAATCTAATAGTATGTAAGCTGTGGCGTCAGGTGCATTATCGGTATACACATCCCTTCGCAGTCAAGCGTCGGCGTAACAACCGCGGGTTGGGCTGCTTCCCGTTAGGAGGAGCACGTGTCGCTGGTGACCCCACAGGCAGAAACGCTGGCGTTGACGGCTGGAGACTTGCAGGGCGTCGGGTCCGCAGTGGTCGCCCGGAATGCGGAAAGGAGCCATTCAGGTGCCTGAATGCGTGCCCGCAACGGTGGGAGGCTGCTGGAGGAGCGCCGGGCTGCCTTCGACCCTGGGAGAAGGTGACGGCACATGAGCGCTGTCCCGATGGAGGTAGTCGCGCGTGTGGAGAGTCGTTCCTTCACCAGCGACAACACCGCCGGAGGTGCACCCGAGATCATCGCAGCTGTTGCAGCGGCAGCATCCGGGCAGGCACCACCCTATGGCACCGACAGTTGGACTTTGAGCGCACGACGCCGCTTCAGCGAGATCTTTGATTGCGACGTCGATCTGCTCCCCGTTTCCACCGGCTCGGCGGCGAACGCGTTGAGCTTGGCCGCGCTGACCCCACCGTGGGGCAGCGTGTTATGCCACCGCGAAAGCCATATCAACAACGACGAGTGCGGTGCACCGGAGTTCTTCACGGGGGGCGCCAAACTCGTTGCCCTGGGCGGGGAAAACGCCAAGATCGACGCCGACGAGCTGCAGGCCGCGGTGCATCGCAAGGTCGGAGACGTGCACAGCGTGCAACCCTCCGTGTTGAGCCTCACCCAGGCAACCGAGACCGGGGCGGTATACACCCCCGCCGAGATCGGACACCTGGCCTGCATTGCGAAGGACGCCGGCCTACGCGTTCACATGGATGGCGCCCGCCTCGCCAACGCCGTCGCCGCATTGGGCTGCAGCCCCGCCGAGCTGACCTGGCGCGCCGGCGTCGACATGCTGTCCTTTGGCGCCATCAAGAACGGGAGCATAACCGCCGATGCGATCGTCGTCTTCGAGCGCTCCGTGACCACCGACCTCAGCTTCCGCGTCAAGCGAGCCGGACAACTCGCCGCCAAGATGCGTTTCGCCGCCGTCCAACTCGACGCCTACCTCGCCGACGATCTGTGGCTGCGCAATGCCCGCCACGCCAATGCCATGACCGCGCGGCTGGAAGAGGGGCTGAAGTCTATTCCCGGCACTGGCCTCGTGGGCACGCCAGAGGCGAACATCCTCTTCTGCCGCCTGTCCCGGCAGGTCATCGATGGACTTCTGGACCAGGGTTACGGCTTTTACCACGACCGCTGGGAGCCAGGCGTCGTCCGTTTCGTCACCTCCTTCGCCACCACGACTCACGATGTCGACGAGCTGGTACACGCAGTCCGCCGACTCACCGTGGCCACCATCGAGGAACGCCGGTCTAAACGGGCTCGAACGCAGAGATCAGCCAGTGGCCGCCGATCTGAGGCCGCGTGTATGGGGGGCGTCCGATGATCGAGATGGCCATCGTGGGGCTCGGCTCTTGGGGTCTGTGCGTCCTGGAGCGGACGGTGAGTCGGGCCCGGCGGACGGGGACGCCGGTGCGGGTGCACATGATCGAACCCGCTCAGCTCGGAGGCGGGGTTTACTCCGCCGAACAGCCCGACTTCCTGGTGCTCAACAACGCCTGCGGTCAGCTCTCCCTCTACGTCGCCCCGGACGGGGACCCCCTCCCCCCCTACGCCGTGGGCCTGCACCCGTGGGCGGTGGTCCGCGGCTACCGCTGGGTGGGATACGAGTGCCGAATCGGCGCCGGGGGTGACCCGATCCTGCCCACCGACTACCTGCCCCGGCGGTTGATGGGCGAGTACCTGGTCTGGTTCTACGACACGCTGCTGGCCTACGCCCCGTCCAACCTCGAGATCGTCCGGCACTACGCGGCGGCCGTCGACATCTCGCAGGCCCTCCTGGGGCGCGAGGCGGTGCTGCTCGACAACGGCACCACCCTCACCGTCGACCACGTAGTGCTGACCTCGGGGCACACCTGGAACCACGAGCGCGGGGCCGACGGGGGCGTGCGCTACCTGCAGGCCTACCCCATCGAGTCCCTCGACCAGAGCGTTCCGGCCGGATCCTCGCTGGCCGTGGCCGGCATGGGCCTGGTCGGCTACGACGTCCTCACCGCCGTCACCGTCGGACGAGGCGGGACCTTCGAGGACCGGTGCGACCGGGCCGACCGCATGCGGTACGTGCCCTCGGGCCGAGAGCCGACCATCACCCTCTACTCGCGCTCGGGCGCGCCGTACTGCGCCAAGTCGGCCACCGGCGTCGACCCCTACGGCCAGTACCAGCCCGTGGTGTGCACCCCCGAGGAGTTCGCTGCGCTGACCAATCCGGGCGGGTCGCCAATGCGGCGGCACGTGGACTTCCGGGCTGAGCTTCTCCCGCTGATCTTCGCCGAGATGCAGGCGCGCTACTACATACACGCCGCCTTGCTGGCCGGGGGCGACCTGAAGTCGACCGAGGTCCGCGCCGTCCTCCGCCAAGGCTGGGTCGACGGGTACTACGAGAAGGCCGTCGACGTTCTCGAGCCGCGCTACGGGCGCTTCGACCCGGCCAGCCACCTCTTCGCCGGGACAGACCGCCACTACACGTCGGCCGCCGACTACCAGGGCCAGGTCTACGACATGATCGAGGACGACCTCACCGAGGCCCTGCGACCCGGGGGGAGCCCCGTCAAGGCGGCCCAGGAGGTGCTGCGCATCCTCCGGGACCAGCTGCGTTCGGTCATCGAGTTCGGTGGTCTCTCCCTCGACTCCTACGTCGAGTTCCAGTCCAACGTCCGGGGCCGCATCAACCGGCTGGAGGCGGGCGTGCCGCCCATGCGCTCCCAGCAGCTGCTGGGGCTGCTCGACGCCGGAGTGGTGCGCATCCCGCTCGGACCTGACCCGGAGTTGGCGCCCAGCCCCGACGGCGTCCGCCTGAGCTCCACGGCCCTCGACGAGCCGACGGCCGTGACGGTCGACGGGGTGGTGCGGGGCTATCTCGACATGCCCTCGCTGGCCCGGTCGGGCTCTCCCCTGCTCAACCGTCTCTACGCCAAGGGAAGGCTTACCCAGCTCAGCTACGGTGACACGCCCGTGGGCAGCGTGGCCATCAATGAGGACTTCCACCCTTACGACACCGAGGGCCGGCTGCAGCCCAACATCTCCTTGCTGGGCGTGCTCACCGAGGGGGTGCGCTACTTCACCCACTACCTGCCCTCGCCCCGCAGCCGCCTCCGGGCCGTCTACGACGCCCAGGACTGCGTCGAGGCCGTGATCGGCTGAGCACAATGATGGATTCCACGACCGGACGGGCGCGGCCGCTGGTGGCGGTGGCCTACGGGCCGCGTTGCGTTCCCGTGATGCAGCTGGCCGAAGCGGCCGCAGGCCTCTGCGACCTGCTGTGGATGATCGACACGGCCGTGCCGGGGATGGGTGAGATGGCCGGTCTCCTCAACCGCTTCGGCCCCGTTGTAGACCTCGAGGGCATGAGTGCCGAGCAGGCGGTCAAGATCCTGGCCGACTGGGAGCCCGACGGCATGACCACCTACCTCGACGCCGGCATGGTCGAACTGGCCCGTGTGGCCGAGGGGCTGGGCCTCCCCTTCCACAGCCCGGCGACCGCCGCCGCCCTCACCGACAAGGCCCGTCAGCGCAGGGCCCTGGCCGACGGCGGCATCGACATACCCCCCTGCCACCTCGTTCGCCCGGACCAGTCCGAGCCCGAGCTCTCGGCCGTCGAGGCCGAGGTGGGGTGGCCCGCCATCCTCAAGCCACGCTCGGCCCAGGGCAGCCGCTGCACCTTCCTGGCCCGCGACGGTGCCGAGCTCGAGAAGCTGCTCGACGCCCTCGGCCCGCGCCGCCCCGACATGGTGCTCGAGGGTTACCTGGCCGACGATCCGGCCCGGGCCGGCGACCCCTACGCCGGCTACGTGTCGGTCGAGAGTGTGGTGGCCGGCGGCGCCATCAGCCACTTGGCCCTGACCGGCCGCTTCCCGCCGGCCGAGAACTTCCGTGAGACCGGGTTCTTCATTCCCGCCGCACTCGACGCCGGGAGCCGCTCGGCCGTCCTGGACCTGGCCACCCGGGCCATCGATGCCCTGGGGGTACGCACCGGATGCCTGCACACCGAGGTCAAGTTCACACCCGACGGGCCCCGCATCATCGAGGTCAACGGACGGGTGGGCGGCGGTGTGCCCGAGATGCTGGAGCGGGCCGCCGGCGTCAGCCTGCTCGACCTCACCCTGCGGGTGGCCCTGGGCGAGCCGGTGTCCGTCGACGGGCCCGTGGCCACCGACCGGATCGGCTACCGCTTCTTCCTCCAGCCGCCGACCGTGTCGGCCACGGTGACGGCCATCGAGGGCATCAACGACTTCACCGACCGCGCCGAGGTGGACACGGTCAGCGTCCACCAGGGCCCGGGGGCCGCCCTCGACTGGCGGGACGGCTCCGGCAACCACATCGTGGCCGTGGTCGGCTCGACCGACGACGAGAAGCAGTTGCAGGCGGCTTACCGGCTCCTCCACCAGGAGGTCACAGTCACCTACACCGACGTGAGGCATTGAACGGGATGGGCGTTCGACTGGCAGGGGCCCTCGACGCGGGGGCGGCTTCAGACCGGACCGAGGGACCGGTGCGGTGGACGTGCGCCCTGGTCAACAACATGCCCGACGCCGCCTTCGGCGCCACCGAGCGACAGTTCGTGGGCCTTCTGGACGCCGGGTCCGGGTGTGAGACCGTCGTCCTGACCCGCCACACCATGGCCGGGGTGCCCCGCGGCGAGCGGATCCGGGCCCGTATCGCCGCCGATTACCGTCCCCTCGAGGACATCACCTCGGACCCCCCCGACCTGCTGGTGGTGACCGGCTCCAACCCGATCGAGTCCCGCATCGAGGACGAGCCCTACTGGCCCGATCTGTGCGGCCTGCTGCGGTGGGGGAGCGAAAACGTGCCGGCCATGGTGCTGTCCTGCCTATCGGCCCACGCGGCCCTGGCCGTCTTCGACGGCGTCGAACGGACCACCCTGCCGGTCAAGTGCACGGGCGTCTTCGGCCAGGAGGCCCACCCGACTCACCCTCTGGCCGCCGGGTTCGACGGTCCCGTCGTCCTGCCCCACTCGCGGCTCAACGCCGTGCCCGTAGAGGCGGTGGCCGCCGCCGGCTACGCCGTGGCCCTGCAGTCGGAGGAGGTGGGGTGGAGCGTGGTCACGAAGACGGTGGGCCGCTCGGAGGTCGTGCTGGTCCAGGCCCATCCGGAGTACGACCCCTCGAGCCTCGTGCGCGAGTACGGCCGGGACGTGCGGCGCTACGCTGGCCACGAGTGTGATGCACTGCCCTGCCTCCCCCGGGACTGCGTGGCCGGCCCGGACTGGGACGGGCTCCGCCGGCTGCACGAGCGGGTGGTGGGCGGCGAGCGGGACCCGGCCCTGGTGGCCGCCTTCCCCTTCGACGAGGTCGGCGCCCGCGCCCCCTGGCAGTGGCGGGGCGCGGCCCTGCGTATGTACGCCAACCTGTTGGACACCATCCCGAAGAGGAGCGTGGCCTGAGACCATGCACGACGAGACTATCGCCATCCACGGTGGCTACACACCCGACGGGACGCGGGCCGTGGCCGTGCCCATCTATCAGACGGTGGCACACGACTTCATCGACGCCGCCCACGCCGGTGCCGTGCTCGATCTGGAGACGCCCGGCTTCCACTACAACCGGCTCAACAATCCGACCTTAGAAGTCCTCGAGCAGCGCATCTGCGCCCTCGAAGGCGGGACAGCGGCCCTGGTGGTGGCTTCGGGCATGGCCGCCGTCAGCTACGCCATCCTGACGGTGGCCAGTGCCGGCTCGAACTTCGTGGTGGCCCCCCAGCTCTACGGGGCCACCTTTACCTACTTCGCGCACGTGCTGCCCACCCTGGGCATCGAGGCGCGCTTCGCCGTCGACGACCGCGCCGAGTCGATCGCCCCCCTCATCGACGAGAACACGCGCGCCGTCTTCTGCGAGACCATCGGCAACCCGGCCGGCAACATCGTGGACCTCGAGGCCGTGGCCGCCGTGGCCCATGCGGCCGGCGTGCCCCTCATCGTGGACAACACGGTGGCCACGCCGCTCATGCTCAAGCCCTTCGAACACGGGGCCGATGTGGTCGTCCACTCGCTGACCAAGTTCGTGGGCGGCCACGGCACCACCCTCGGTGGGGCCATCGTGGACGGCGGCCGGTTCCCGTGGGCCGACCATCCCGACCGCTTCCCCATGTTCAACCGGCCCGAGCCCGCCTTCCACGGCGTCGTCTTCGCCCGCGACTTCCCCGAGCGGCCCTTCACCGTGCGGGCCCGCTCCACCCAGCTGCGCAACAGCGGCGCGACCCTTTCCCCCTTCAACGCCTTCCTGCTCCTCCAGGGCCTCGAGACGATGGCCCTGCGGCTCGAGCGCCACGAGGCCAACGCCCGGGCCGTGGCCGACTACCTGGCCGCCGACCCCCGGGTGGCCTGGGTGAGCTTCGCCGGCTTCCCGGACCATCCCTACCACCACCTGGTCGAGCGCTACCTCCACGGGCGCGTGCCGTCCATCGTCACCTTCGGGGCCGAGGGGGGCTACGAGGCGGGACTGGCCTTCTTCGATGCGCTCCAGCTCGTCAAGCGGCTGCTCAATCTGGGGGACGCCAAGACCCTGGCCATCCATCCGGCCTCCACCACCCACCGCCAGCTGTCCGACGAGGAGCTGGTGAAGGCCGGCATCCGGCCGGAGACGATCCGCCTGTCCATCGGGATCGAGCACATCGACGACATCATCGACGACATCGACCAGGCCCTGGCCAAGGCCATGGCTGGGCGAGCCGGCTGAGCCACCCGCAGGTGTGGGGCCCGCATGGGTGTTGGCTAGATCACCTGGGGTCGAACTGCTTCGACTTTCCCGACCACAGTCGGTCGATCGAACTGACCTCTTGCACACCGACATCCGACTCCGGCCCGCCGTGCCGGCGGAGCACGTCGATCAGTTCCATCCGCAGACGCTGTAGGTCGCATGACCCGTCGGTCACCACGGACAGGTCGACACCACCTTGCGTCTTGCCCACGAAGAAGTCGGCGACGCCGGGGTTGGCAAGGACAGTCTGCTCGAAGGCCACCCGGGGCACCGCAGCACCGCTTTCGTACTCGAAGGCTCCGTCGATCCGACCGCCGACCGCGGTGATGCGGCGATGAGCACAACCGCACGGACACGGCTCGTCGGTCATCGTCACCGCGTCTACCAGGTCGTAGCGGATCAGCGGCTGCGTCAGGTTGAACAGGTTGGTCAACAGCAGCCGTTCCGCAGGTTGCCCATATGGCACGAGGTTGCCATCGGCATCCGCCGGCTCGAGAATCACCAGATCATCGGCGACGTGCATGCCTTCTCCAACGCCGCATGGAAAGGCATAGGTGCCCTCTGAGCAGCCCCAGAACTCCGAAGCCTCGATCCCCCACGCGGCCCGAACCGCCTCTCGCACGGGCGGGGTGCAGACCTCTCCCGCCACGCTAACCCAGGTCGGTTTGATGGTGAGTCGTCCTGCGATCGACTCCAACGCCAGCTCCCGCATGAGGCTCGGCCACGCTTGGAGAGCTTGCACCGCAGGACGCGCGTTGTTGAGGCCGTCGACAATCTCGTCCAGGGGTTGCGTGCCGCCGGAGCAGTGCGATGGCGGCCCTCCGCTTTCGAAGGTGCTGAAGTTGTGAAATATCCCCGACTCATGCCGAGTGCTGGTAGCGAAGGCCTGCGCGAGCACCGCATCCGGGGCTTCACCGCGTCGCCCGGTCCAGCGCGAGCCCTGCATCACGAACGTGACGAACGCGTCCCAGCCGTAGACATGGACTGCTTGGGTTCCTATATATCCAGACGTGATAATTGCCTGGTACCGGTCATCCAGGTACCCGCGGTCGCCGTCCGACTGATCGAGGTGTTGTTGGACCCGGGCCAGTGTCAACCTGGGGTCCGTGACCACTCGGTCGAACTCCGCCATCATCTCTGCTCTGGTCAGGACCGGCAGAGAGGGAAGGTCGGACTCTGTGAAATTCGCCAGATCGCGGCCTGCCAGTCGTTCCCGCCAGAACGGCGAGCGATCGGCGGCCCACGTCAGCAGCTCCCGGAGACGCCGTTCGCGTTCTGCGGCGAGACGCCCTGCGTCCCAGCGCAGCCGGCGCACGCCCTTCAAGTACGCATCTTGCAAGTCGGCACGCTGGTGCCGGACCAGCTGCTCGTAACTTCCCACGGACGTCGCGCCCGTTGCCATCGCTTGCACCAACCAATTGTAGCCTAAATGTCACAATTTCATACTATTCGTAGCTAAAAAGCGATCCGGGACAACGGAGAGTTGCCTTCTCGACGGCTCAGGCCCCTTCGTTCGGCGGCGACAAGCCAGCCTCCCTAAGCAGCCGTCGCTCGTCGACCTTGCTCGAGGACGTCAAGGGCAAGTTGGCCACTAAGACAAATTGATCGGGCAGCATCGTTTCCGGGAGCCGTTGGCTGGCGGCCTGGCGGACGGCGACAGGGGTGAACTCGCCGTCCGCCACCACGAATGCGACGACCCCCAGATCGCCCTCCAAGTCGAAGGTCGTGCATGCCGCGGATGCGACCCCGTCGATACCCCCCAGCGCCTCGGTCACCTCGACCAGCGACATCCTCACACCGTGTCGCTTGATGACGCGGTCCGAACGCCCCACGTACACGTAGTTGCCCCGGTCGTCGCGGAAGACGAGGTCACCAGTGCGGTAGAGGGTGGTTCCTTCGACGACGTCCGTCCGCAGCACAGCTGCGCTCAGCGCCGGGTCGTTCAGATATCCAGCCATGAGCTGCAGTCCGCCGATGTACAGCTCGCCGACCACTCCAGGACGATCCACCAGCTTTCCGTGCTCATCAACGAGGTGAAACGAGATCCCGGGATGAGGATGACCGACCGGTACCAGCCCCTCGTCGAGCAACTCGGGCGTCAGTTCCAGATGGGCGACGGCGATGGTCGTCTCGGTCGGGCCGTACCGGTTCACCACCCGCAGTCCCGGACTGGCGGCCCACACCGCCCTGATATCGGCCGTGGACGGCGCTTCGCCGCCCAGGGCCATCACTCTCAGCGGGGTGTCAGCCAACCGCGCCAGACGGCCGCTGGCCCGGAGCAACCGGAGGTAGCTGGGAGAGAAGCTGGTCGCCGTGATTCCCTCGCTGACGACAATCGAGAAGAACCTGCGTGGGAACAGGAGGGCTTCCCGGTCGGGGATAACGAGGGGGACGCCGCGCACGAGCGGAGGAAAGATGGCAGAGAAGGACCCGTCAAAGTGCACGGGCGAAACGCAAAGGGTCCGGTCGTCCGCAGTGAGTCCTACGGCGTCGGCGCATGCTTGGACTGCGGTGAAAAAGGCCTCCGGGGGAATCTGCACCCCCTTGGGGATACCGGTTGTCCCCGACGTGTAAATGACGTAGGAGATGGGGCCGGTTACCGGTGGTGGCATGGGCCCATCCGCGACGCTCAACGCCGAAAGAGAGGTCCACGCCGTGCCGACGGGAAGTCCCGATGGCGCCGTTTGGTCCGAGCCCGCTGTGATCACCTGTGCGGGCCGGCAGTCAGCCACGATCTGCGCACGGCGGAGAACCGGATCGGTGATCGCCAGCGGAACGAAAGTGGCGCCCGCCCACAGACAGCCCAGCGCCGCCACCACGAAGTCCACAGAATTGCCGATCAGCAGGGCAACCCGATCTCCGGGCTCGACGCCTTTTTGAAGCAAGCCAGCGGCCACTCTCCCAGCTGCGGCGCCCAATTCGCCACGGGTCAACGCGCGATCCAGGTCCTTGACAGCGGGCCGATCCGGGGCTCGATCGGCGTGGTCCAGCACCGCACCGAGCACGCCGTGGTCCGTCACGCCTTCTTGCAGGTGCTGCACGCTCGCTATTCTCGCTCACACATCGTGTGGAACGCCCGCCGGGGCAACCAGCGCCTTGGGCTGTCAGGCATCCGCAGCAGCCGGCGACCGCGTCCGACCCGCCGGCGCGCCCGGCCGAGCCTCAGCAGGAAGAGCACCCCCGAGGCGCCGAACAGGATCGCGCGGACGAGCAGCCAGTTCCACAGATAGACGTTCTCGCTGAAGCCGGTGATTCCCCCGAAGCAGGAGTTGGAGAGCCGGAAGATCATCGGCGCGAACATCACGAACAGCCGCCCGCAGATCACGGTCGGCACCCGCCTTTAGTAATTTCCTAGGCAACTGGTCACTCCCGGGTGACCAGCGGACCCACCAACCGGTGCCGTCTCGCACCCGAACCGGAAGGTGCGGAACGCCACCGCGATGCATAGGAGCTGCCAAATCTCCCATTCGGCTAGAGCCGACTCGCAGCGAAAGTCGCGGCCTGATTAACCATCCCGGACTGCACATAGCGAACGTGCGCCGACATATCCCTGCCGTAGGAGCAAATCGGATCTCCGAGATTACACAAGTCAATGGCCTTAGCCCCGTACAGCGGGCTCATCGCGGTCAGCGGTGCCCCCAGCGATTTAGCCCACGGATTTCCGAGGACGGCGACCGCGGCAACGTGGTCAGCCACCTGTGGCGTCATCGGCGCGGGGGTGAAGCCGGCAAGAACTGTTTGGGCGGTGATGAGATCTATCACCATTGCGCCTTGGGAATATCCACCGAGCACCAGCCTGGTCTTGGGACAGTTCGCAGCCATCGACTGAATGTGAGCGTTCGCATCGCTGGCGCCAGCGGATGCAGACGGGGCCAAGTCTTCGATGGCGGGGTAGTTGACGGGATATACCCCGACGGACCGAGCCCCAACTTGTGAGCGCAATGAATCGATAAATTCCTGTCCGACCCAACCAGCACCAGATGAATCGTTGGTGCCGCGAGCAAACGTCACCTCAATGTCGGGGCATGGAGCTGCAGCGGCGGTGGAAGGAATGCTGACGGCCGCATTCAGCATCGCGCAGGTTGTCACAACTGCAGCACCAAGGAAACCAGCACTCTGGCGGGTGCTCACGTCGCCGTGCCCGCGAGCCGGGCGACCACAGGCGCGAAGGACTCCATCGCCTCGCCCGGCACCACGATGTTGGTGAAGCCCCACCTCTCGCGGCGCTCCAGAAGCCGCTCACACAATTCATCCGGGGTGCCGATCAGGACGATCGGAAGCTCGAGCGCGTCCTCACCACCCGGAAGGCCGAGCATGGTTGCGGTGCGCACGGCGGCGCGGCGGCTGGCGACGGCTCTGGTGGCGAAGGCCACAATCTGGAGCTCGATCGAACCGAACCGATCCGGCGCCGCTTCTCGTACCCAGGTAAGGCAACGGTCGTAGCGATCGAGCGTGGCCTGGCTCGTCGTTCCATCACTCTTGTCGCCAACGCTCAGGTTCGTATTGATCCCAACGGTGTCCGCCTCCCGGGCTGCGAGCGTAAGCAGCCGTTTGCTTCCACCCCCAACCATGACGCGAGGTGGCGAAGCCGGGCGAGGATCACAGCGGGCGCCGCGCACCGTGTAATACTTCCCTTCGAGTGTCGCCTCCCCCTCACTCCACAGCATCTTCATGACAGCGAGGCTCTCGGTCAGCCGGTCCACGCGGACAGCCAGCTCGTCGAACTCGATCCCCGCTTGCTCATAATCGCTCCCGAGCCAACCCGCTCCAAGACCCAGCTCGACCCGCCCTTCGGCCGCCAAGCCGAGCGTGGCGATCTCCTTGGCCAAAACCACAGGATGGCGGAAATCGTTGTTCAACACGAAGGACCCCACGTGGAGGGTGGAGGTCGCTTCGGCGGCCACGGTCGTGGCTACGAGAGGCCCGAACTGGGCGTCAAGATGGTCAGAAACGTACAGGGTCGAGTAACCGAGACCCTCGGCCATACGGGCCTGGTCCCGCCAAGCCGACATGGTTGGCGCGACCGCCGCGTACACGCCGAATCGAAACGGGAACATCTGTCGTCGCACCTCCACTGCTCGGGTCACGAGAGCCAGGTGTCAACCGGCCGGCGTTCAGCGGATCGCCCTCGTTTTGGCCCTGAGTCCTGTACAGTATGCACCATGTCAGCAGCAATACAGACAATAAGTTCGGATTCTCCGCCAGCGGCTGTATGCACGGTTGGTTCAGGCTCCTCGCCCGCAGACATCGCGAAGGTGCTCGACGAAGACGGGTGTGTGGTCATTTCCGACCTCGCACCTCCTCAAACGATGGATCAGATACGGGCCGAGCTCGGGGCGCACCTCGCTGCCACCAGCGGAGGCAACACTGACTTCCTGGGCAGCACCACCCGCCGGACCGGCGCCCTGATCGCCCGTTCGCCGACCTCTCGCTCACTCATTACCCACCCGACGATCATCGACACGCTCGACCTCGTGTTGGGCGACCACGCCAGCACCTTCCAGGTCGACCTGACCCAGCTGGTTACCATCGGACCCGGTGAGCCGGCGCAGATGATTCATCGGGATCAGTGGTCGTTCGATCGCTACCAGTTCCCGAGGGGCTTCGAAGCCGAAGTCGGCACCATGTGGGCCATGACCGACTTCACTGAAGAGATGGGTGCGACACGGATGGTGGTGGGCAGCCACCGGTGGGAGGACGATCCCGACGAGGTGGACCCCGCCCTGTCCTCCCCGGCGGTCATGACCAAGGGTTCGGTCCTCTTGTACACGGGCTCGATATTCCACGGCGGGGGCGCCAACACCACCAAGACCAGCCGGATCGGGATGAACGTGGGCTACTCGCTCGGGTGGCTGCGCCAGGAGGAAAACCAATATCTCGCCTGCCCGCCCGAGATCGCCCGCACCCTCCCCGAGGGGCTGCTCAGGCTGATGGGCTACCAGCGCGGCTCCTACGCCATCGGCTACGTGGACAACATGCGAGAACCCCTTGACTGGCTGTACGGCAGCCCGGCGTTCATGTCGGACTTCTACGAATACCGCCGCGCCGCTCGCAAGCGGCTCAAGGCGACCGGGAGCTACGTTCCGCCCACGCATTCTTAGCCGGGGCTGAGCCCAATATTGGTTTACTTGCTGGACCCGACACTGGCTGAAAAGTTGAGCCACGGCAGAGATGTGAGGAAAGTGTGATGCAGGACCAGATTCGTGACGTTTTAGCTGCTCATGGCCGTATGGCGGTTGATCCACGCGAGGTGGACGATCAAGCCGACCTCTACGAACTCGGCCTGACGTCGCATGCGTCGGTCGATGTGATGCTTGCGCTTGAGGATGCATTCGACATCGAGTTCCCAGACGAAGTGCTCAAGAAGTCCACCTTCGCTTCCATACACAACATCGCGCAGGTAGTCGAAGGCCTAGTCAAAGCGCCTGCATGATGCTAGGTGCGGTAGCGGTCGACCCGCAGTCGGCCCCGCGGATCTCTTTGCCGGGCGAGGTCGACGCGCGTCGCGTCCGCGTCGGATGCGACGTCGTGGCAATTGAGGATGTCCAGAACTCGCTGGCGACGTTCGGGGACCGGTACCTGCGCAAGGTTTTCACGGCGAGCGAAATCAATGACTGCCAGGGCCGCAACCGGGTGCACAGACTGGCGGCGCGGTTCGCGGCCAAGGAAGCAGTGATCAAGGCGTTCGCAGAACCTGCCATGCCATTTCCCTGGCGCGAGATCGAGGTGACACGGGACGGTCCGCTGCCTCTGCTTCGGCTTGGCGGAACCCTCGCCCAGCGGGCACGACACCAAGGCTGGCTCAGCTCGTCTTTGTCACTTTCGCACGCCGATTGCCACGCAATGGCTGTCGTTCTCGTGGTCTGTAGTCCGGCCGAGTTCTGAGCAGGAAACTTCATGCGCTTCAAGTCCGCCTCCGGTCCGATGACCCGCAGACACGATCCGGCATGGGTTTGGATGATTGGCGCGTTCGCCGGCGCGCTCGCGCTTGCCGTGGCCATTCTGGCCGCTTACGGCATCGGTCCCGATGGCCTCAGGCTGGGGGTGCGCGCCACGGCGCGCTGGTCGTTTCTTTTTTTCTGGCTTTCCTACGCCGGCGGCGCGATGGCTATCCTGTTCGGCCCAGCCTTTGCCGGGCTGGCGCGCGGGGCGCGAGCCTTCGGTCTGGCCTTCGCCACCGCGCTTCAGGTCCATATCGGATTGGTCGTCTGGCTGGGCGTCGTCATCGGCCAGATTCCGCTGCAGGCCGGCTTGTTGTGGTTCTTCCTGGTCGCGCTGTTCCTCACCTACCTGCTGGTGCTGCTGTCCTTCGGAATCGGAATGCGCAACCTGGGACGTCTATGGCGGCCACTGCTCTTCTTGGGCACGACTTACATTCTGATGGCCTTCGGCCGGGATTTTGTGTTGGGCGCACTCGACCAGAAGACACAGCATTGGCTCTACGCCGCCGAATATGTGCCGTTCGCCTTGTTGAGCCTCATTGCAATCCCGCTGCGCCTTGCCGCGTTTCTTCGCCAGCGCTTCGGATTGTATTCCGCCACGGTCTGACGCACCTCGCCGAACTGTTTCGTAACGGAACGAAATTTCGGCGCTGTGATGCTGCGCAGCATCGGGCCGTCTTGTGATCTTGCGCAGTCATCAAGCGCCCACTCGTCGAGCAGGCGTG
>NZ_JAOPWB010000298.1 GCF_025965855.1 Mycobacterium sp.
CAGCAAATCCCGAGCCGACCACACGCCATCGACAGAACAGGAGGACACCCCGGCGGCACTAACCGCCTAAACCACCAACTCGAAGAATCACACGACGACGTCGTACACCACGCCCCTGGACTTGACCTGACGAGCAGCTGAGACGAAACGCGACGTGGTGGAATTTCGGTTCAACGTGTGAACCGCTCCCTGTGACTCGGCACGAATCGTAACTGCTACTTGCCTGGATTGCGGTCTAGGCGAAATCCTTGGGAGATGGCGACGGTAAGGCAAACGAGACGGTGGGCTCGGCGGTCGGCGAGCGTGTTGGCCGGGTTGGCTTTGTCCGCTTTCGGACTGGCTGGCGGCCCTTGGGCCCAGGCGGCTCCGGCCCCTGTGCCGAGCAATCACTGGTGCCCAGGTGATCAATGGGACCCGGGCTGGGGCACCGCCTACGACTGGGACTGGAATCACTGCCACGACTGGCAAGGCCGGCCGGGCCAAGGCGGTCCGGCGGGCTGGGGACCCTGGGGACCCCCGCCGGGGTGGGCGCCGCCGCAGCCGCCTCCACCCTCGTGGGCGCCCGGAGCTCAGCTGATGTGGAACCCGACCGTCAATGCTTGGGGATTCTGGAACAACGGAATTTGGACTCCGGTCTAAGTTCCGGTTCAACTTGCGAACTTTCACCGCGTTAAGGTGAGTTGTGGTCGCTGAGGACCGTGGCGATGCACCCGGTGCGCCCGAAGTGAAGGCTGCCGCGCTTGACGCGCGCGAGGAGTCTGTTATGCGGCGTGAGGCCGAGGTCAAACGACGCGAGTGGCAGGCTTCCAGAAGAGAACGCATCGCTGACGCGCGGGAGCGACTTGCCGATGATCGGGAGAAGTCGGCAGACGAACGAGAACGGCTCGCCGACAGTCGCGAGGGCACGGCCGCCGAGCGGGAACGCGAGCGACTGCACCGCGCCGACGAACGGACGGATCGCGCGAGAGCCGAGACCGAGCGCGAGCAGGCTGACATCGACCGTGAGATGGCCGAAAGCGAACGATCTCTGGACGACGAGTAGTCCGCGACCAAAGAGCCCTCTGTTGTCAGACGAGCCGCCTAGCATGCCGTGCGAAAGGCGCCGCACGCCGGCGGGGCCACGATGATCCATAGGGAGGCTGCATGAAGTTCGTTTCGACCCGCATCATCACGGCGGACGTCAAGCGGCTCGTCGACTTCTACGAGATGGTCACCGAAGTCTCCGCGGTATGGGGGAACGAGCTTTTCGCTGAGATCCCGACGCCAATCGGCACGCTGGCCATCGGCAGCGACAAGACGGTGCCGCTGTTCGGGGACGGATCCGCCGAGCCGGCAGCCAACCGGAGCGCGATCGTGGAATTCCTCGTCGAGGACGTGGACGCGGAATACGAGCGGCTCCGCGACCGCGTCGGCGACGTCGTGACGCAGCCGACCACGATGCCGTGGGGAAACCGCGCCCTGTTATTCCGGGACCCGGACGGCAATCTCGTCAACCTGTTCACCCCGGTCACCGACGCGGCCCGCGCCAAATTCGGAGCTTGACTGTCGGAGAAGGGATTTCGCCAAAGTAGCGGCGATTGGTCCGTCCTCGCGGCGAGCGCCGGTCCGATCCAGCGATGCAGGTAGGCACGGAGTTCGGCGCCGGATCGGGGCGGGTCGTGCGGCGCGATAACCACCGACTGGATGATCCGGAGTAGAAATTCGACCAGTTCGTCGATGGTTCGGTGGGCTTCTAGGCCAACCTCGCCGCTTGATCGAGTTTCCCGTCCCGAAATTTGCTCGATTGTAATCGATTTGCTATCGATGCGGCGAACGCCATTATCTAGCCCGCGAATGACCTACGCCACAAATTTTGGATCGTAATGAATGTAATTGCTAGCGTGCCTGCCCATGGTTGTAATAGCAACATTGATGTCGCTCATCAATCAGGTCTCCGGGACGCCCTATGTCGTGGGTGGAGATTCTCCCGCCGGGACCGATTGCTCTGGGCTGGCTTCCTGGGTCGCCAACGCGGCGACCGACAGGCCGATCTACGGCACCAGGTTCAACACCGGCGACGAGGAGGCGGCGTTGTTGGCACGCGGCTTCCAGTACGGAACCGCCCCCAATGCCTTGGTGATCGGCTGGAACGGCGGTCACACCGCGGTGACCCTGCCGGACGGCACGCCGGTATCCAGCGGTGAACATGGCGGCGTGCACGTCGGTGGTGCGGGCGCCTACCAGGCCGGATTCACCCATCACATGTTCCTGCCGATGCCGGATGGCGACTTCGCGCTACCCCCGCCGCCTCCGTCCCCGGACGCACCGGCGCCGCAGCCGGTTCTGGTCGACGCGACGGCTCCCGCACCGCCGGCCCCCGGGGCGCCGCCGCCAGGCGACCCGGGAATCCCAACTCCATGACAAATTGGCGGTGCGCGGCTCCGTTTATCCGGATGGGCACGCATTCGCCGCGATTGTGAACCGATCCGGACAATCTCCTGATTGTGGTATGCGTCACAATG
Organism: Mycobacterium sp.; assembly: GCF_025965855.1. GTDB lineage: Bacteria > Actinomycetota > Actinomycetes > Mycobacteriales > Mycobacteriaceae > Mycobacterium. The sequence continues at coordinate 2,502 of NZ_JAOPWB010000298.1, forward strand.
ACGCCCTAACTAGAGGAGATCCGGACTGACGCAAATCCAATAGTAAAAATTTGCCGAGGCGTCAATCAGGACGCCTAGGCGAATTTGCTGGCTGCTCGTTAGCGCTCGCAACCCTGGCGCGGCCCGGCACGGATCCCGGCGCTGCCCTGGGAGCTGCGAGTAAAGGCGGGGAGGATGATCTGCTCATGATCTTCATAGTCGTCAAGTTCGAGACCAGGCCCGAGTGGACCGATCGCTGGCCGGAACTGGTCGCCTCGTTCACCGCCGCCACTCGTGCCGAAGAGGGCAACTTGTGGTTCGAATGGTCGCGCAGCCTGGACAACCCGGCGGAGTACGTCCTCGTGGAGGCCTTCCGGGACGGTGACGCGGGGGGCGTCCACGTCAATAGCGATCACTTCAAGCGTGCGATGCGGGAACTCCCGCGGGCGCTGAAATCCACACCCAAAATCATCAGCCAGACGATCGACGCCGCCGGGTGGTCCGAGATGGGCGAGATGTCGGTCGACTAGCCGACTGTCACCGCGATTTCGTCACCCAGCTGATAGCCCTGTGCCAGCGGAAGCGTGTCACCACTCCAGAACTTCCCCGGGTCGAACCAGTTTGTGTCCTTGTCCGTGACGAGCAATCCCATTTCCTCGTAGGTGATCGCCACCGTCTCCGCGCAGTACGCCGTTTCCAGGGCCATCTTGCGACCTTGCTTGCGTCGCTGCGTTTGCTCGCGAATCTTCCCGTCCACCAATGGGATCCCGCGGACCCAGTCGTTGACGGTGGGCAGCCGGCCGCGGAACCACCGGCCGGTCAGCCGAGCGGTGGTCGGGAACGCGGTGCCGTCCATCCGCGCGATCACCCGCAGCAGTTCGTTTTCCTGTTTGCGGGTTGCGTATGGCGTCAGCTGACGCAGCCAGCACCGCTGGTGGTAGCGGTCGGTCCACTGCACGACGGCTTGGCGCAGATCGTTGAGCTGCACGCCGCGGTGGTTGGTGCCGGTCCACACGTCGACCAGTTTGTCGCCCAGTTCCGCGTGCCAGATCAACGGAGGAAGGTCGTCGATGGCCACCGTCATTCCGACGTGGTTCACCGGACTGTTGGTCAACGTCTGGATCGCGCGGTCGGGTCGCGACCGGCCCCGGAACAGCCAGAGGTCGCCGGTCCGGGTCTCTTGCACCGCCTGGTCCAGTGTCAGCATGTAAGCCCGCTCGTCGCTTCGGGTTTCACCATCTTTAGAAACGATGACCCATTATGAACCGGGAAGGACTCCGCGTGCGACCTTGCCGCGTTGGTGGCCGCCGGATAACGTCAGCCATCGCTGTCCGCCTTTCGTTTTCGTGGTTCGCGGGAGATCTGGTAGTCGATGTAGGCGTCCCAGTCATCGACGCGGCGGCGCAGCTCCTCGATGACACCGGCGTGAGTGGGCACGAAGAATCGGTTGCGCAGGATCGCGTCGGCGACCAGCTCGCCGACGGGCGCGGGGTCGAGCAGCTCGAACTGCTCGCCGGGGATGCGCAGTGGCGTCCCGCCACCGAATGCCGGTACGGCGGCGGCGATGTTTGTGAGCACCGGTCCAGGACACAGCAGGGTCACACCAATGTTTTTGGGCCGCAGGTAGATCGCCAGCCCCTCGCTGATCTGCACGATGGCGGCTTTGGTCGCCGCGTACGGCAGCCGGTCGTAAGAATAAGTGAAAAGTCCGGCGAAGGAGGCTGTGTTGACCAGATGTCCGCCGCCCTGATCGAGCAGCAGCGGCAGGAACGCGGCGTTGCTGCGCACCACCGACATCAGGTTTATGTCGACAATGCGCTGCCACTCGGTGACCGGAATGTCTTCGGGCAGACCGTTCGTCAGCACTCCGACATTGTTGACCACGATGTCGACCCGGCCGAACCGCCGCAGCGTCGCGGCCCGAATGCCGTCGAATGCAACCGGATCCGAGACGTCGGCGCGGTGCGGGAGCGCGGCGACACCTCGGTCGCTCAGGCCGCCAGCCAAGGCGTTAACACCGTCGTCGTCGAGGTCGACGGCCACGATGTGCGCACCCCGGTCGGCGAGCGCGCATGCGATCGCGCGGCCTATGCCGCTGGCCGCTCCGGTGATGACCGCGACCTTGTCGCGCAACGTTTCCATGTTTCCCGGGCACCGATGCCGTCAACTTGTTGATTCAAGGGCACACAAGAATAGCCTGTAGCGATGCGCAGGGTTTGGAAGTGGATCGGCCTGGCCGGCGTCGCAGGCGTCGTTGCCGGGGGAGTGCTGGTGGCCCGCGACCAACGCAAGCGACAGGCCTACACGGCCGACGAGGTCCGCGCCCGCCTGCATCAGCGGCTTGCCGAATCGGATGCGGAGAGCTTTCACTCCAGGTAGGGGTCGGCCTCGGGTTCGACGGAGAACAAGCGGTAGCTGCCCGAAAAGCCCTTCAACTCGACGTCGCGGCCCTCGTCGAATCGGATGCCGTCAGAGTCGCGCACGGCGTCTCGCACCGGTTCGCTGACGAGGATCTGGCCGCCGACGGCCTGGGCGGCGACCCGTGCCGCCATCGCGACGTTGCGCCCGAACAGGTCGTCGCCGCGCCGCACCGAGCGGCCCATGTGGATGCCGATCCGAACCCGAATGTCCTCTTGCCGCTTGCGTTTTGCGTCGTTGTGCAGCGCATCCTGGACGTCGATGCCGCACCGCACCGCCTCTTCGGCGCGCGCGAAGGCGATCATGTAGCCGTCCCCCTGGCTCTTCACCACGTGTCCCGACCGTTGCCGCACGAGTCCCGAAATGAGCTTGTCGTGCGAGCTGATCAGCCTGACCCAGGCGCGGTCGCCGATGCGCTCGTTGAGGGCGGTGGACTCCTCGATGTCGGAGAACAGGATCACCACGCGGCCGTCCGGGGTGACCCGGGCAAGATCGGGTCGCTCGACCTCGGCCCAGTCGGCGAGATCCTCGATCGAGCTGCGCACGACCGCGCCGAAGCCCTCCTTGCGCATCAGGTTGGCCGTGTTCCACACCCTTTTGACGGCCTCGCGACCGCCCGACAGCAGCTGATTGCGGGTGTCGGTCCGGTGTCGCAGCTCGTCGAGCTCCCGGCGGCTGCGCGCCAGCAGCGCCGAGAGCACCGCGATGGCGCCGGCTTCGATCGCGGCGATCCCGGCCAGGACATAGACCGCGAGATGCACGACATCACCCATGCAAGGCATCCTCCCAAAGCCCGCGATGCGTTCGGGTTGTCGGGCCCCTACGCAATGAATAGGGTTGAGCACGGGCCGCCGCGGGTAGCGAATCTCAAGGGAGGTGCGCGTCTTGGCCGACGGTGACAGTAGCCCCTCAAACCTGCTGGTGATCTTCGGCATTACCGGTGATTTGGCCCGCAAGATGACGTACCGCGCGTTGTACCGGCTGGAGTCGCGCGGACTGCTGAAGTCCCCGATCATCGGTGTGGCCAGTGACGACATGCCCCTCGAGAAGCTGGTCGAGCGGGCTCGGGGCGCCATCGCCGAATCCGGCGAGAACCTCGACGATGCGGTGTTCGACCGGCTGGCGGCCCGGTTGTCCTACCTGCACGGCGACGTCACCGATTCCGAGCTCTACACGCAGCTCGCCAAGCGGATCGGCAAGAACTGCCGTCCGCTGTACTACCTGGAAATGCCGCCGTCCCTGTTCGCGCCGATCGTCGAACACCTCGCGAAGGCCGACCTGCTGGAGTGCGCCCGCGTCGCGGTGGAGAAGCCGTTCGGCCACGACCTGGCGTCCGCGCGTGACCTGAACGCGCGGCTGCGCGCGGTGCTGGACGAGGACCAAATCCTGCGCGTGGACCACTTTTTGGGCAAACAGCCCGTCGAGGAACTGCAATACTTGCGCTTCGCGAATAGCGGCCTCGCCAAGGTGTGGGACCGGGACAGCATTTCCGAAATCCACATCACCATGGCCGAGGACTTCGGGATCGAGGATCGCGGCAAGTTCTACGACGCGGTCGGCACCTTGCGCGATGTCGTGCAAAACCATCTGCTGCAGGTGCTCGCGCTGGTCGCGATGGAACCCCCCGTCGGGTCCGGGGCCGACGATCTGAACGACAAGAAGGCCGAGGTGTTCCGGGCGATGCCGGCGCTGGATCCGGAACGCTGCGTGCGTGGCCAGTACGGCGGCTATACCGATGTCGCCGGGGTGGCGAAGGATTCGCAAACCGAGACCTACATCGCGCTGCGGACGGAGATCGACAACTGGCGCTGGGCCGGCGTGCCGATCTTCCTGCGCGCCGGCAAGGCGTTGCCGGAAAAGGTCACCGAGGTCCGGATGTTCCTCCATCACGTCCCCGGGTTTTCCTTCCTGCCCAACCGCCGGCCGCCCGCGCCCAACCAGATCGTGCTGCGCATCGACCCCGACCCCGGGCTGCGCCTGCAGTTGTCCGCCCAAGCCCGCAACTCGTGGCACGAGGTTCACCTCGACTCGTCGTTCGCCGAGGATCTCGGTGAGGCGGTGCGGCCCTACGAACGGCTCCTCTACGCCGCATTCACCGGCGATCGCCAGCTTTTCGCGCGGGAGGACGCCATCGAAGAGACGTGGCGGATCGTGCAGCCGGTGCTCGACGAGCCGGGCCGGATCCACCACTACGAGCCCGGCTCCTGGGGACCCGAGGCCGCGCGTTCGCTGGTGCGCGGCCACCACAGCTGGCAGGAACCGTGGCTACCCCACCGCACGCAGGCAAAAAACTAAGGAGACGGGACAAGATGCAGCTAGGAATGATCGGCCTGGGCCGCATGGGCGCGAATATCGTTCGGCGCGCGGCCAAGGGTGGCCACGAATGCGTGGTGTACGACCACAGCCCCGACGCGGTGCGGGCGATGGCCGGCGAGGACAACACGACCGGGGTGTCCTCGCTGTCGGAGCTGGCCGAAAAGATGGCCAGGCCCCGAGTGGTCTGGGTGATGGTGCCGGCCGGGACGATCACCTCGGGGGTGATCGAGGAACTGGCGGAGACGCTGGACCCCGGGGACATCGTCATCGACGGCGGCAACTCCTACTACCGCGACGACATCCGCCACTCGAAAACATTGTCCGAGAAGGGCATTCACTTGCTTGACTGCGGCACCAGCGGCGGTGTGTGGGGCCGCGAACGCGGCTACTGCCTGATGATCGGTGGCGACACCGAGGCGTTCGAGCATGCCGAGCCGATCTTCGCGACCGTCGCACCCGGGGTGGACGCGGCGCCGCGCACGCCCGGCCGCGAGGGCGCGGTCGCGCAAGCGGAGAAGGGCTACCTGCACTGCGGCCCGTCCGGGGCGGGCCACTTCGTCAAGATGGTGCACAACGGCATCGAGTACGGGATGATGGCCTCGCTCGCCGAGGGGCTGAACATCCTGCGCAACGCCGACATCGGCAAGCAGGGGCAGCAGGGGGACGCCGAAACCGCGCCGCTGTCGAATCCCGAGTTCTATCAGTACGATTTCGACATCCCGGAGGTCGCCGAGGTGTGGCGGCGGGGCAGCGTCATCGGCTCCTGGCTGCTCGATCTCACCGCGATCGCGCTGCACGAATCGCCCGAGCTGAAGGAGTTCTCCGGGCGGGTCTCCGACTCCGGGGAGGGCCGGTGGACCGCCATCGCGGCGATCGACGAGGGGGTCCCTTCGCCGGTGTTGACAACCGCGCTGCAGTCCCGCTTCGCCAGCCGTCAGCTCGACGACTTCGCCAGCAAGGCACTGTCGGCGATGCGCAAGCAGTTCGGCGGGCACGCGGAAAAACCCGCTAACTAGCACGCTCGACGAACGCAACGACGGCTTCGCTGAAGGCGTCGTTGTCGTCGCCGGCCGCGGTGTGCCCCGCGTTCGACAGTTCGACGAACTCGGCGCGAGGTACCTGTGTCAGGAAATGCTGGACGCCCTCGGGGCTGACCACGTCGGACAGCTTTCCGCGGATCAGCAGGACCGGGATCGTCAGGTTGGTCGCGGCGTGCTCGAAATTCTCGGTTCGCAGTTCGGGGTCGTCGCCGGGCTTTGTCATGAACGCCGGGTCCCAGTGCCAGTACCAGCGTCCGTCGCGCAGGCGCAGGTTCTTTTTCAGCCCTTCGGGGCTGCGCGGCTTTTGCCGGTAGGGCAGATAGGCGGCGACGGCGTCGGCGGCCTGGTCCAGCGAGTCAAACCCGTCGAGGCCGCTGAACATGAAATCGCGGATGCGGGCGCTGCCGCCCTTCTCGAATCGGGGTACCACGTCGACGAGCACCAACTTGGTCACTCTGTCCGGGCCGGCCCGGTGGGCGGCGAGGATGCCGGTCAGTCCGCCCATGCTCGCGCCGATGATCACCACGGGCCGGCCGATGGCATCCAGCACGTGCAGCACATCCGCGGTCAACGTTTCGACGTCGTAGTCGGCGTCCGGCGCGCGATCGCTGTCACCATGCCCCCGCGAATCCAGCGCCACCACGTGAAACCCGTCGTCGGCGAGGATCTGGCCGGTGTTTTTCCAGGAAAACCTGTTCTGGCCGCCGCCGTGCAACATCAGAATCGTGGGCCGGTCGGCCGCCCCGGTCGAGCCGCGGTTCCATTCGTCGGCGATCAGGGTGATCCCCTGGTGGCCGGAAAACTCGACCGTCTGAAAACTGCTGCTCACGGCGCTCATGGGCGTCCTTTCGGTAGATCGCCCTTCGACGTTACCCAAAGCGTGTCGAACAGCTGGCTGCGGTCGAGTCTGGAAGTAGTAGGGCGATTGGCTGAGGTAGAGGAAGCCTTCGTGCGGGGCCGGAGTCGTTTCGT
>NZ_JAOPWB010000312.1 GCF_025965855.1 Mycobacterium sp.
CGTTTGCGCTGGCGGCCGTGGCCCTCGTCGCCGCCGGCGGCTGGTGGGCGGTGCGGCGCAGGCCCTGAGAGCCCCGGTCGCCGAGGCCCCGCCGAGCCTCCTGGCATGATGGGACGCGAGCAATCCGGCGCGCGAGAGAAAAAGCGTTTAGAGAGCTGCGAAGGAGCGGCCGCATGACAGACCCGCAGGACCCACCCGACGGCGCTCCGACCCCGCCGGAGAAGAAACCTCCCGCCAAGGCCGTCAAGAAGACCGCGAAAGCGCCCGCTAAAAAGGCGCCTGCGAAGAAGGCACCCGCGAAGAAGGCGGCCGCCAAAAAAGCGCCGGCCAAGAAGGCGCCGGCCGAGAGCCCCCCACCCGCGCCTCCGAAACCGGCCGAGCAACCCCTCGGCATCCAGCAGCGGATCGAGACCAACGGTGAACTTGCCGAGGCCGCCAAAGATGCCGCAGCACAAGCAAAGTCGACCGTGGAGGACGCCAACGACCCCGTCTCGCTGAGCGTCGCGCCGCCCGCATCCAGCCAATCCCCGGTGCCGCTGATCGTTGCTGTGGCGCTCAGCCTGTTGGCGATCCTGCTGATCCGACAGCTGCGGCGCCGCTGAAGTGACGGTGTCGTTCCGGCCGACCGCCGACCTCGTCGACAGCATAGGCCCCGACGTACGCAGCTGCGACCTTCAGTTCCGCCAGTTCGGCGGCCGCTCCAAATTCGCCGGGCCGATCAGCACCGTGCGCTGCTTCCAGGACAACGCGCTGCTGAAATCGGTGCTGTCGGGACCGGGCAACGGCGGAGTGCTCGTGATCGACGGCTCCGGCTCGCTGCACACCGCGCTGGTCGGAGACGTCATCGCCGACTTGGCCCACTCCAACGGCTGGGCGGGACTGGTCATCAACGGCGCGGTGCGTGACGCCGCCGCGCTGCGCGGCATCGACATCGGCATCAAGGCGCTGGGCACCAATCCGCGCAAGAGCACCAAGACCGGCGCCGGGGAGCGCGACGTCGAAATCAGCCTCGGCGGAGTGACTTTCGCGCCCGGGGAGATCGCGTACAGCGACGACGACGGCATCGTTGTTGTCTAGGTCGTCGTCTCACCACTAAACCGCTACGGGCGCACGCTTTTTGGCGAATTCGAGGCCCTCGTCAGCAACCTTGCCGCGCCGGATCGTTCGCATGTCAAAGAAGTAGTTCTGCTTGAGCCGCCACGGCGCACGCGACCCCGATTTGGGAAGTAAGTGCATCGCACGCTGGAAGTAGCCAGGGTTGAAGTCCATGAACGGCAACTCGTCGACGTCGTCGCCCGGGTGCTGCGGCTCCACGGTGTCGAAGCCCTCGGCGTCCATGTAGTTCAGCAGCCGGCAGACGAATTCCGAGACCAGGTCGGCCTTCAACGTCCACGACGCATTCGTGTATCCGAAGGTGATGGCGAAATTCGGCACCCCGGAGAACATGCAGCCCTTGTAGGTCATCAACGATGTCAGGTCGAACGGCTCACCGTTCCTGGACGGTTGGACGCCGCCCAGCAACTGCATGTTCAAACCCGTTGCCGTGATGATGATGTCGGCCTGCAGCTCCTCGCCTGAGGTGAGCCGGATTCCGGTCTTGGTGAACCGGTCGATGGTGTCGGTGACGACATCCGCCTTGCCGTGCCGGATGGTCCGGAAGAAGTCGCCGTCGGGGGCCAGGCACAGCCGCTGGTCCCACACGTTGTACCGCGGCCCGAAGTGCTTTTCGACGTCGTAGCCCTTCGGCAGGCGGCGCTGCGCCATCGTCAGCAGCGTCTTGCGCATGTAGGCGGGGCGTTTCCGCGAAAGCTGGTACTGGAAGGTGCTGAACGCGATGGCTTTCCAGCGGTTCGCCACGTGCGCGAGGCGGTCCGGGAGGAGCCGGTTGGCGCGCACGGCGAAAGGGTCGACCGCAGGCAGAGAGCCGATGTAGGTCGGTGAGCGCTGCAGCATCGTGACATGGCCGGAGCCCGAGTTCACCAGCGCCGGGATCAGGGTTATCGCGGTGGCGCCGGACCCGATGACGATGATTTTCTTGCCCGCGTAGTCGAGGTCCTCTGGCCAGTGCTGCGGATGTACGACCGTACCCTCAAAGTCTTCGGAGCCGGCGAACGTGGGCGAATACCCCTCGTCGTAGTTGTAATAGCCGGTGCAGGCGAACACGAAGGAGCAGGTGAGTTCCGACCGTTGGCCGTCGTGCTCCACGGTCAGGGTCCAGCGGTTGTCGGCGTCGGACCAATCGGCGGCCACCACCCGGTTGCGGTAGCGGATGCGCCGGTCGATCCGGTGCTCGACTGCGGTCTCCGCGATGTATGCCTTGATCGAGTCGCCGTCGGCGATCGACTTCGCTGAGCCCCACGGCTTGAACCGGAACCCCAAGGTAAACATGTCCGAGTCCGACCGGATACCCGGATACTTGAACAGGTCCCACGTGCCCCCCAAATCGTCGCGGCGTTCGAGGATGGCGTAGCTCTTGGTCGGGCAGCGGTCCTGCAGGTGCCAGGCGGCGCTCACGCCCGAGATGCCGGCGCCCACGATGACGACGTCAAGGTGCTCAGTCATGGGCCCACGCTATCAACACGGTGTCGAATCAGTCAACGGCCTGTCGAAATTTTCAACTCCATGTAAAGTAACGGCCGTGACTACCGTCGGCACGACTCGCGCCCTGCGCGGCCGCCGCGCCATGCGCCCCTCGGGCGACGACCGCGAGCAGGCGATCCTTGCGACCGCCGAGCGGCTGCTGGAAGAGCGAGGGTTCAGCGGCATCTCGGTCGACGACCTGGCCAAGGGCGCCGGCCTTTCGCGGCCGACGTTCTACTTCTATTTCAAGTCCAAGGAGGCCGTGCTGCTGTCGCTGCTGGAGCCGGTCATCGCGCGCGCCGACTCCGAGTTCGACGGTGCGGTGCAGCGACTGCCGGCCGACCCCCGTCGGGTATGGCGCAACGGCATCAAGGCGTTTTTCAACGCGTTCAGCTCGCACCGCACGCTGGCGCGGGCCGCGACGGAGGCAGTGGCCACCAATTCCGAGCTTCGGTCGGTATGGCTGGGATTCATGCAGAAGTGGATCGACCAAACGGCGGCGATGATCACCGCCGAGCGGGCGCGCGGCGCCGCCCCTGAGACCATTCCCGCCGCCGACCTGGCAACCTCGCTGAACCAGATGAACGAACGCACGATGATGGCCGCACTGTCGGCCGAGACACCGGCCGTCGACGAGGACCGGGTCGTCGACACCCTGACGCACATCTGGGTCACCAGCATCTACGGCGAACCTGGCTAGCCGTCGTACCCGCATGCGAACATATGTTCGTGCGGTGTGATGCGTCCATCCTGCACGCGGACCTGGATTCGTTCTACGCGTCCGTCGAACAGCGCGACGACCCGACGTTGCGCGGCCGCCCGGTGATTGTCGGTGGCGGGGTGGTGCTGGCGGCCAGCTATGAGGCCAAGGCCTACGGCGTGCGCACGGCGATGGGCGGGGCGCAGGCGCGGTGGCTGTGCCCGCACGCCGTGGTCGTGCCGCCGCGGATGAACGCCTATACGCGCGCCAGCGACGCCGTGTTCGAGGTGTTCCGTGACTGCACACCAGTCGTCGAGGCGGTGTCGGTCGACGAAGCGTTTCTGGATGTCGGCGGCCTACGGCGGGTCTCCGGCGCGCCGATCCAGATCGCTGAAAGGCTGCGCGCCGACGTGCGGGATCGAGTCGGCCTGCCCATCAGCGTCGGGATCGCCCGGACGAAGTTCCTCGCCAAGGTGGCCAGCCAGGAAGCCAAGCCCGACGGGCTGCTGCTGGTGCCGCCCGATCGGGAGCTGGCGTTCCTGCAGCCATTGCCGGTGCGCCGATTGTGGGGCGTGGGCGCGGTGACCGCCGAGAAGCTGCGCGCCCACGGCCTCGTGACCGTCGCCGATGTCGCCGAGCTCAGCGAGTCGACGCTGGCCTCGCTGGTGGGGGCCGTGATGGGCCGCCAGCTGTATGCGCTGTCCCGCAACATCGACCGCCGCCGGGTGACCACCGGCGTACGGCGCCGGTCCGTGGGCGCGCAGCGGGCGCTGGGCCGCGCGGGCAATCGCATGTCGGCGGCCGAGGTCGATGCGGCGGTGGTGCACCTGATCGACCGAATCACCGCCCGGATGCGCACCGCCGGGCGCACCGGTCGAACGGTGGTGCTGCGACTGCGCTTCGACGACTTCAGCCGGGCGACGCGCTCCCACACGTTGCCGTGGGCCACGTCGTCGACACAGCCGATCCTGGCCGCCGCCCGACAGCTGGTCGCGTCGGCGGCGCCCCTGATCGCGCAGCGCGGGCTGACCTTGGTTGGCTTCGCGGTGTCGGGCATCGACCGCAGCGGCGCTCAGCAGCTGATGTTGCCGTTCGGCGAGGTCGCCGGCCGACTCGAGATCGACGCGGCGATCGACCGGGTGCGCCGTCGCTATGGCAAGTCCGCGCTCACGCCGGCGGTGTTGGTCGGCCGCGATCCCGGCTTCGAGATGCCCCACCTACCCGACTAATTCGACCCGGTCCACTCCAGCAGCTTTTCGGAAGGCCAGGTGTTGACGATCCGGTCGGTCGGGACGCCGGCGTCCAGCGCGCGCTGGGCCCCGTACCCGAGGAAGTCCAGCTGACCGGGCGCATGCGCGTCGGTGTCGATGCTGAACACGCAGCCGATCTCCAGCGCCAGCTTGAGTAGCCGGGTCGGCGGGTCGCGGCGCTCGGGGCGGGAATTGATTTCCACCGCCGTCCCGTGGTCGCGGCAGGCGGTGAACACCGCTTCGGCGTCGAACTTCGATTCGGGACGGATGCCGCGGTTGCCCGCGACCAGCCGCCCGGTGCAGTGGCCCAGCACGTCGGCGTGCGCGTTGGACACGGCGCGCACCATGCGCCGCGTCATCGCCGCCGAATCCATCGACAACTTCGAATGGACGCTGGCCACGACCACGTCGAGGCGCTCGAGCAGTTCGGGTTCCTGGTCCAGGCTGCCGTCCTCGAGAATGTCGACCTCGATCCCGCTGAGAATACGCATCGGCGCGAACTGGTCGCGCAACTCGTCGATCACGTCGAGCTGCTTGCGCAACCGTTCCGGCGACAACCCGTTGGCGATGGTCAGCCGCGGCGAGTGGTCGGTCAGCGCGCAGTATTCGTGACCCAACGCCGACGCGGTGGCCATCATCTCGTCGATCGGCGCCGACCCGTCCGACCAGTTCGAATGCAGATGCAGGTCCCCGCGCAGCGCGCTACGGAGCTCGCCGCCGCCGAGATCCTCGACCGCAGAGCGCAATTCGACGAGGAGGTCGGGTTCGCGGCCGGACCAGGCCTGGTCGATGACCTTCGCCGTTTTGGGCCCGATACCCGGCAGCGTCTGCCAGCTGTTGGCCTGACCGTGCCGCTCCCGCGCGGCGTCGTCGAGGCCCTCGATGATGTCGGCGGCGTTGCGATAGGCCATCACGCGCCGGGGATCCTGGCGGCTCCGGTCCTTGTAGTAGGCGATCTGCCGCAGGGCAGTTACCGGGTCCATGGCTCCAGTGTGCCCGGCGCGATCAGAGGAACTTGCCGGCGACGAACCCGGCGAGCAGCACGGCGAAGCCGCCGACCTCGCCAGCGGTGAGTGGTGTCGATCGCGAGAACCCGCGGAGCAGAAGTCATGGTGCGGTTGAGTTCAGTTGCGCTTCACAAAGATCGACTAACGTCGATTTCATGCGATTCGCGTTCAAAACCTCACCTCAAAACACCACCTGGGCCGACATGCTCGCCGTCTGGCAGGCCGCCGACGATATCGAGGTCTACGAGTCCGGGTGGACGTTCGACCACTTCTATCCGATTTTCTCCGACAGCAGCGGGCCCTGCCTCGAGGGGTGGACGACCCTGACCGCGCTGGCGCAGGCCACCAAGCGGCTGCGGCTGGGCACCCTCGTCACGGGCATCCACTACCGCCACCCCGCGGTGCTGGCGAATATGGCCGCCGCGCTCGACATCATCTCCAACGGGCGCCTCGAGCTCGGGATCGGCGCCGGCTGGAACGAGGAGGAGTCGGGCGCCTACGGGATCGAATTGGGCTCCATCAGGGAACGCTTCGACCGGTTCGAGGAAGCCTGCCAGGTGCTGGTCAGCCTGCTGAGCGAAGAGACCACCGACTTCGCCGGCACGTACTACCAACTCAAGGGCGCCCGCAACGAGCCCAAGGGCGTGCAGCGCCCGCACCCGCCGATCTGCATCGGCGGCAGCGGGGAGAAGCGCACGTTGCCGATCACCGCGCGCTACGCCCAGCACTGGAACTTCGCCGGCGGTCCACCCGAACTGTTCGCGCAGAAGCGCGACGTCCTGGCCGCGCGTTGCGCGGACATCGGGCGGGACCCGAAGGAGATCACGATGTCGGCTCACCTTCGCCTGGACTCGGACCGCAATTATGGGCAGGTCATCGATGATGCGGCCGGGCTGGCCGCCGAAGGCCTGGACCTGGGCGTCGTCTACATCTCGCCGCCGCACGACCCCGCCGTGCTGGCGCCATTGGCCGAGGCGATTCGAGATTCGGGACTCTGGAACAGGTGAGGCGTAAGTGAGATCGCCTCGCGGACCTCATGTCGAGCAAACTAACTTTTGCGCTGTTGGCGCTTGTATTTGGTGCCTACACCCCGAACAGCATCAGTTCTTCGGTGGTGATCAGGCGCTCATGCTTTGCGGGAAACTCGCGGCTCTTTACCGGGTGACGTAACCATGACCAGGCGATTCGCCCCATCCGCGTCCGAGGTACTGGTTTGACATGCACAGTGATCACTCCTGCGATCGGTCCGTTCCAGCGGGACTCCCCGTGAACTGCTATGCGATGAGGCCCACAACGAACCATTAGACAACACTCGTCTGGCAAACGTGAGCAGAAACGCCGAATTGAATTCTTCTGTTTCTGGTGTGACTGATGTGACTACTGCAGGGGCGCCGCGGTCGGCTTGATCGGCGCCGGAAGCGCCGTCGAACCCATCAAAAACCGGTCGACCCCCGCCGCGGCGGCCCTGCCCTCAGCTATCGCCCAAACGATCAATGACTGGCCGCGACCCATGTCACCGGCAACGAATACCCCGGGAACCGAGGTGTCGAAATCGGCCCCGCGCGCGACGTTGCCGCGGTCGGTGAGCTTCACTTCGAGGTCGGTGAGCAGGCCCGGCTTCTCCGGGCCGACGAATCCCATCGCCAGCAACACCAAATCGGCCTCGAGTTCGAAGTCGGAGCCCTCGACTTCGACGAACCTGCCGTCCTGCATGGTCACCTCGTGCGCCTTGAGCCCGGTCACGCGCCCGTCCTCGCCGACGAACTTCTCGGTGTTGACGGAGAACACCCGCTCGCCGCCCTCCTCGTGCGCCGCCGACACCCGGTACATCAGCGGGTAGGTCGGCCACGGGGTGGATTCGGCCCGCGCGTCCGGCGGGCGCGGCATGATCTCGAACTGGTGCACCGCGATCGCGCCCTGCCGGTGGGCCGTGCCCAGGCAGTCGGCCCCGGTGTCGCCGCCGCCGATGATGATGACCGCCTTGCCCTTGGCGCTGATCGGCGGTTCGCCGTCCTCGCCCAGGACGTCATCACCCTCCTGCACGCGGTTGCCCCACGGCAGGAACTCCATCGCCTGGTGGATTCCGTCCAGCTCCCGGCCGGGGATGGGTAGATCGCGCCACGCCGTTGCGCCGCCGGCCAACACCACCGCGTCGAAATCGGCGCGCAACTGTTCGGCGGTGATGTCGACGCCGACGTTGACGTTCGGCCGGAACTCGGTGCCCTCGGCGCGCATCTGGTCCAGCCGCCGGTCCAGGACGCGCTTCTCCATCTTGAATTCCGGGATGCCATAGCGCAGCAGCCCGCCGATGCGGTCGTCACGCTCGAAGACGGTCACGCTGTGACCGGCGCGCGTCAGTTGCTGGGCGGCGGCCAGACCCGCGGGACCCGAACCGACTACTGCGACGGTCTTTCCGGTCAGCTTGTCCGGAGGCAGCGGCACCACAAAGCCGTCCTCGAAGGCGCGATCGATGATATCCAGCTCGATCTGCTTGATCGTCACCGGATCCTGGTTGATGCCCAGCACGCACGCCGGCTCGCATGGGGCCGGGCAGAGCCGCCCGGTGAAGTCCGGGAAATTGTTGGTGGCGTGCAGCCGTTCGATCGCGTCGCGCCAACGGCCCCGGCGCACCAGGTCGTTCCATTCGGGGATCAAGTTGCCCAGCGGACATCCGTTGTGGCAGAACGGAATACCGCAGTCCATGCAACGGGTTGCCTGATGCCGCAGGGTCTCTTCGTCGAAGTCTTCGTAGACCTCGTTCCAGTCGCCGAGTCGCAGCGGGACAGGCCGGCGCTTCGGCAATTCCCGATGTGTGTATTTCAGGAAGCCGCTAGGATCAGCCATGCGCGGCCGCCATGATCGCTTTGTCGATGTCGACGCCGTCACGCTCCGCCTCGGCGATCGCCTGCAGCACGCGCTTGTAGTCGCGCGGCATCACCTTGCAGAAGTGCCGCTGCTGGCCCGACCAGTCGGCGAGAATCCGCTGCCCGACAGCGGAATCCGTGGCATCGATGTGCGCCTGAATGGTGGCACGCAGGTACTCCCCGTCGTCCTCGTCGAGCGTCTCGAGCTCGACCATTTCGGCGTTGAGGTTATTCGGAAATTCGCCCTCCGGGTCGTACACATAGGCCACGCCGCCGGACATGCCCGCCGCGAAGTTACGGCCGGTGCTGCCCAGGATGACGACCTTGCCTCCGGTCATGTATTCGCAACCGTGATCGCCGACGCCCTCGACCACCGCGTGGGCGCCGGAGTTGCGCACCGCGAACCGTTCGCCGACGACGCCGCGCAGGTAGGCCTCCCCGCTGGTGGCGCCGAACAGGATCACGTTGCCGCCGATGATGTTGTCCTCGGCGACGTAGTCCTGCGGCACATTGTCCGACGGCCGCACCACGATCCGGCCACCCGATAGTCCCTTGCCGACGTAGTCGTTGGCGTCGCCGTAGACGCGCAGCGTAATCCCCCTGGGCACAAAGGCGCCGAAGCTGTTGCCGGCGGATCCGTCGAAGGTGATGTCGATGGTTCCGTCCGGCAGGCCTTGGCCGCCATAGGCTTTCGTCAGCTCGTGGCCCAGCATAGTGCCCACCGTGCGGTTGACGTTGCCGATCGTGGTGGAGAATCGGACCGGTTTGCCGGAGTCCAGCGCCTCGCGGCTCATCACGATCAACTGCTGATCGAGCGCCTTGTCCAGGCCATGATCCTGGCGGGAGCTGCAGTACAGGTCCTGGTTCATGAACGCCGACTCGGGCTCGTACAGCACCGGTGCCAGGTCCAGCTTGTGGGCCTTCCAGTGCGCCCGCGCCAGCGTGGTGTCCAGCGACCTCACGCACCCCACGGCCTCGTTGAAGGTGCGGAAACCCAACTGCGCCATGTACTCCCGCACTTCTTCGGCGATGAACATGAAGAAGTTCTCGACGAACTCGGGCCTGCCGGTGAACCGCTCCCGCAGCACCGGGTTTTGGGTGGCGACGCCGACGGGGCAGGTGTCCAGGTGGCACACCCGCATCATGATGCAGCCGGAGACCACCAGCGGGGCGGTGGCGAAACCGAACTCCTCGGCGCCGAGCAGCGCGCCGATCACCACGTCGCGGCCCGTCTTGAGCTGGCCGTCCACCTGGACGACGATCCGGTCGCGCAACCCGTTGAGCAGCAACGTCTGCTGCGTCTCGGCCAGCCCCAGTTCCCAGGGTGCGCCCGCGTGCTTCATCGACGTCAACGGGGTGGCTCCGGTGCCGCCGTCGTGCCCCGAGATCAGCACCACGTCGGCGTGTGCCTTGGAGACACCCGCCGCCACCGTGCCGACGCCGTTCTCGGACACCAGCTTGACGTGCACGCGCGCGGACGGGTTGGCGTTCTTCAGGTCGTGGATCAGCTGCGCCAGGTCCTCGATGGAGTAGATGTCGTGGTGCGGCGGCGGCGAGATCAATCCGACGCCGGGTGTCGAGTGCCGCACCTCGGCGACCCACGGGTACACCTTGTGCCCGGGAAGCTGGCCGCCCTCACCGGGTTTCGCCCCCTGGGCCATCTTGATCTGGATGTCGGAGCAGTTGGTCAGGTAGTGCGAGGTGACCCCGAAGCGGGCGGAGGCGACCTGCTTGACCGCGCTGCGGCGCCAGTCCCCGTTCGGGTCGCGGTCGAATCGCTTGACGTCCTCGCCGCCTTCACCGCTGTTGGATCGGCCACCGAGGCGGTTCATCGCGATGGCCAGCGTCTCGTGCGCCTCCGCGGAGATCGAGCCATAGCTCATCGCACCGGTGGAGAAGCGCTTGACGATTTCGCTGGCGGGCTCGACCTCGTCCAGCGGAACCGGGGGCCGCACGTCGCCGCGGAACTTGAGCAGCCCGCGCAGCGACGCCATCCGCTCGCTCTGGTCGTCGACCAGACGGGTGTATTCCTTGAAGATCTTGTACTGCCCGGTGCGGGTGGCGTGCTGCAGCTTGAACACGGTCTCCGGGTTGAAGAGGTGGTACTCGCCCTCCCGGCGCCACTGGTATTCGCCACCCACCTCGAGTTCGCGGTGGGCGCGTTCGTCGGGCCGGTCGAGGTATGCCAGCGTGTGGCGGGCGGCGACGTCGGCGGCGATGTCCTCCAGGGTGATGCCGCCGGTCGGGCAGCTCAGCCCGCTGAAGTACTCGTCGAGGACGCCCTCGGAAATGCCGACCGCCTGGAACAGCTGCGCGCCGGTGTAGGAGGCCAGCGTCGAAATGCCCATCTTGGACATCACTTTCAGCACGCCCTTGCCGGCGGCCTTGACGTAGTTGTTCAGGGCCTTGTTGCGGTCTATCCCATCGATGTCGCCGCGGTCGAGCATGTCCTCGATCGACTCGAACGCCAGATAGGGGTTGATTGCCGCCGCCCCGAAGCCGACCAGCGCCGCCATGTGGTGCACCTCGCGGGCGTCACCGGTCTCGACCACCAGGCCCACGTGGGTGCGCGTGCGGTCGCGCACCAGGTGGTGGTGCACCGCCGCCACCGCGAGCACCGACGGGATCGGGGCCAGCTGCTCGTCGGACCCGCGGTCGGACAAGATGATGACCCGGGCGCCGTCGGCGATCGCGGCCGACGCCTGCGCACGCACCTCCTCGAGCGCGGAGGCCAGCCCGGAGCCTCCCTCGGCGACGGGATACAGACAGTGAATCACCTTGGACCGCATGCCGTGCGGACGCCCATTGATCTCGTCGTCGGGGTTCAGATTGACCAGCTTGGCCAGCTCGTAGTTACGCAGAATCGGCTGTTGCAAGGAGATCTGATGACAGGAGCGCTCGTCCGGGTTAAGCAGGTCGCCCTCGCCGCCGGTGACGGCCAGCAGGCTGGTCACCACCTCCTCGCGGATGCCATCCAGCGGCGGGTTGGTCACCTGGGCGAAGAGCTGGTGGAAGTAGTCGTACAACATCCGCGGACGCTGGGACAGCACGGCAACGGGGGTGTCGGTGCCCATCGAGCCGATCGGCTCGGCCCCGGAGCGGACCATCGGCGTCACCAACAGGTTGAGTTCCTCGTAGGTGTAACCAAACGTCAGCTGGCGCTTGACGAGTCGCTCGTGGGGCATCCGGACGTACTTGCCCGCAGGCAGATCGTCGAGCGGAACCAAGCCCTTGTCGAGCCACTCCTGATAGGGGTGCTCGGCGGCCAGCTCCGCCTTGATCTCCTCGTCGGCGACGATGCGGCCCTGCGCGGTGTCCACCAAGAACATCCGGCCGGGCTGCAGCCGCATCCGGCGGACCACCTTGGCCGGGTCCAGGTCGAGCACGCCGGCCTCGGACGCCATCACCACCAGGCCATCGTCGGTGACCCAGATTCGGGAGGGGCGCAAGCCATTTCGGTCCAGCACGGCGCCGATGATGGTGCCGTCGGTGAACGTCATCGACGCCGGGCCGTCCCACGGTTCCATCAGCGAAGCGTGGTACTGATAAAACGCCCGCCGCGCGGGGTCCATCGACTCGTGACGTTCCCAAGCCTCGGGGATCATCATCAACACCGCGTGGGCCAGGCTGCGCCCGCCCAAGTGCAGCAGCTCGAGCGCCTCGTCGAAGCGCGCAGTGTCGGAGGCTCCCGGCGTACAGATCGGGAAAAGCTTCTCGACGTCGTCGCCGAACAGATCGGTCTTGATCAACGCCTCGCGGGCCCGCATCCAGTTCTCGTTGCCGGTGACGGTGTTGATCTCACCGTTGTGGGCGATGCGACGGAAGGGATGCGCCAGCGGCCAGGACGGGAAAGTGTTGGTGGAGAACCGGGAGTGCACGATGCCCAGCGCACTCGTCAGCCGATCGTCTTGCAGGTCAAGGTAAAACGCCTTGAGTTGCGGGGTGGTCAGCATGCCTTTGTAGATGAATGTCTGGCCCGAAAGGCTCGGGAAGTACACCGTTTCGCGGCCGGGCCCGTCTTGTCCCGGGCCTTTGGTGCCCAGTTCGTGCTCGGCGCGCTTGCGGACCACATAGGCGCGGCGCTCCAGCGCCATCCCGGAGGCGCCCGTCATGAACACCTGCCGGAAGGTCGGCATCGCGTCGCGGGCCAGCGCACCCAGCGACGAGTCGTCGGTGGGCACGTTTCGCCAGCCCAGCACCTGAAGGCCCTCGGCTTCGGCGATCTTCTCCACCGCCGCGGACGCCGCCGCGGCGTCCCTGGACGACTGCGGCAGGAACGCGATACCGGTGGCGTAGCTGCCCGCAGGGGGCAGCTCGAACTCCACGACTTCGCGCAGGAACGCATCCGGGACCTGAATCAGGATGCCGGCGCCGTCACCGCTGTGCGGCTCGGCTCCCTGGGCGCCCCGGTGTTCGAGGTTGAGCAGCGCGGTAATCGCCTTGTCGACAATGTCGCGGCTGCGGCGGCCGTGCATATCGACGACCATGGCTACCCCGCACGCGTCGTGCTCGAACGCGGGGTTATATAACCCGACGCGCTTGGGCGTCATATGCACCTGACCCTTCACCAGAACGTTCTTCGCTGCCCGTTACGACCGGCTCCGACGGGGCCGCACCCCAGGAGGGTTGCGGGGCTTCTGACTCATCCGGCCTCTTCGGTCTTGTCGGTCGGCTGTGCCCCAGGCGGAGATGATCCGTTAGGGATTCGTCCGTGCAACGCTGAACGGTGGCCTGGAGCTGGTTTCGACAAGTCGTAAAACGATATGACAATACCCGCCTGACATGCCAACTTCGTTAAGTCTAACCGCCAACTGGCAGCGCCGTAAATTCGCGGCAGCGGGCGGTCGACAACCTCGTCGACGTGCTGTTTTCGGCTTCTATTCTTCCCGACCCCAGCATCGATCTTAGCCGACCGCCGGGCATGATCACCAATTCGCGCAAGTTTGCTGTGATCGCACCCACACGCGGCAGCATCCGCGCCCGACGTAGTCACGAGCGTGCTCAGCGGACGGCTGAAGGAGTCGCAGCCGGGAGGCAGCCTGCCCGGCCGAAGTTTGCACGCTAGTCGGGAGATCTGGCGGCGGCGCGGGAGGCGATACTGGACAGATACTGGTCCGGCGTGGGCTGTCGGACCGTGGTGCTCATCAACTGAGCGCTCGCCGCGGTCCGCCACACGCGCAAAGATGGATCGCCCGGCACCCGAGGAGCCCATGAACGAGCGCGACGAATTCCTGCGGGACCGTCTGCAGCCCGACCAGCCCGGTGCGCCCGCGGCACGCCCGCCCGG